>JASFYQ010000103.1:0-13935 GCA_045047105.1 Pseudomonadota bacterium
TTTTGCCCTCAAAATGGTCACATATTCGTATATGCTCACATTTTTCGGTCAAAAAAGCCTGATTCTGAGGCAAAATCTAAACACGCTGAGTAGTTACAAAAAATTAAGCTCTAATTTTTCAACCAGGAATTAATTTTTTGGAGATCTTTTTCTTCTAATAAACCTGCTGTTTGTTTTAATAGTACGGTAGCTCTAATATAGTTATAACGGGCTTGCGAGTAATTTCTTTTGGCTTCAAAACGATCCCTTTGAACATTTAATACATCAACTATGGTACGTGTTCCTACCTCAAAACCTGCTTCAGTGGCTTTTAATGCACTCTCATTAGATATAACTGCTTGCTTTAATGCTTTAACCCGACTGATTTCAGATACCAGGCTAAGATAGCTGTTTCTTGCCTGACGTTCTGTTGTACGCTTAATTTCTTCCTGTCTGCTTTCAATTTTTTGAAAATTATAGCGTGCCTGGCGAGTTTTAGAGGAAATAAACCCCCCTTGATAAATGGGGATTTGTAACTCAAGCCCAATACTGCTATCTCTACTATTTCTGGAGCCCGTTGTAAAAGGGCCATCATTACTTGTTTCTAAATGGCTGGCAACAAGATCAAGAGTGGGGTAATGACCAGAGCGTTGTAGGCCAATATTTTCTTTAGTGGATAGACGCTGATAATCAAGCGATTGCAGTGTGGGATTACTATCTAAAGCATATTTTACCCACTCATCAATACTTTCTGGCTGGGGAGTTTCTAGTGGCATGTCTGCAGCTACAGGCGATAAAGCCTCAAAATATTGACCCGCTATATCTCTTAATTTTTCACGGGTTATTTGAAAGTCATTTTCAGCCTTTAATACACTGGCGGTTGAGCTATCAAAACCTGCCTGGGCTTCTAAAACGTCCGTAATAGCGATAATACCCACTTCATAACGCCTTTTTGCCTGCTCTAATTGCCTGCTAATAGCAGTTTGTTCGGCCTTGGTAAATTCAACCGTATCGGCAGCTAATAAAACATCAAGGTAAGCGTAAGTAACGCGGACGATTAAATCCTGATTGGCGGCATTTAAGTTAGCATTCGCACTGGACAGGTTTAGTTTAGATATTCGGTGAGAAGCATAGTTGGCATTGTCATAAATACTCTGACGTAGGGCAACTCCTAAATTGGAATTATTATAACCATCGTCACCTAGAGTATTGCCTTTGCTATAGATTTGCGAGGTTTTTGCAGAACCCGTAATATAGGGTAAAAAAGCAGAGTAGCTCTGCCTGGATTGTTCACTTACGGATTGCTGTTCAGCAATACTCTGTTTTAAAACAGGGTCAGAATCAAGAGCAATCTGGTATACCTCTAATATTCCCGTTGCGTTACTTAAACTCGACAAACAAAGTAAACTTGAACCAAATAGTGTAATAAGTTGCTTATTTAATTTCATGAAACTGACTTCCCAATTTATTTATGTGTTACTTAAATCATCCAGATAACGCTCTGCATCTAATGCAGCCATACAACCAGTACCTGCTGAAGTAATCGCCTGGCGGTAGGTATAATCAGAAACATCACCTGCTGCAAAAACTCCTTCTTTGCTAGTCAGGGTAGCATTTTGTCCTGCACCTTTCTGGGTTTTGATATAGCCACTCTCCATATCAAGCTGGCCTGCAAAAATATCAGTATTAGGTTTGTGTCCAATAGCAATAAAAGCACCTGTTACTTCTATATCCTTGGTGGAGCCATCACCTTTACTTTTTAATCTAACCCCTGTTACACCGCTATCATCACCTAAAATTTCATCAATTTGCTGGTTCCACTCGATAGTAATATTGCCCGTTTTAGATTTTTCCATTAATTTAGCTGCTAAAATCTTTTCGCAGCTAAATTTATCGCGGCGATGAATAATAGTAACTTCTGATGCAATATTAGATAAATATAGTGCTTCTTCAACAGCCGTATTACCACCACCGATAACCGCTACTTTTTGGTTGCGATAGAAAAATCCATCACAGGTAGCACAGCCAGAAACGCCTCTTCCTTTAAATTTTTCTTCTGATTCTAAACCCAGATATTTAGCTGATGCACCGGTTGAAATAATTAAAGCATCACAGGTAAAAGTATGGCTATCACCTGTTAAGGTGTAGGGTTTAGTAGATAAATCGACTTTATTAATATGATCAAAAATAATTTCAGTATCAAATCGTTCTGCATGTTTTTGCATTCTTTCCATTAATGCAGGGCCTTGTAGACCTTCAACATCACCAGGCCAGTTATCTACTTCAGTAGTAGTCATTAATTGACCACCTTGCTCAATTCCGGTAACTAAAACTGGATTTAAATTTGCACGCGCAGCATAAACTGCTGCGGTATATCCTGATGGCCCTGAACCAACAATTAATAATTTACAATGTTTTGTTTCACTCATGATAGAGAGTACTCCTAAAATTAAATTCTATCTTAAAAAAATAGGGTTAATGATTTGATACAATTAGGTATATGATAGGGCTATTGAGAGCATTATTCAATGATTTAAAGTATAACTATAAGCTAATATATCAATGCCATAATAAAAGCTTTATAATGAATACTGTCTATTTAATAACGCTCTGTTTATTAATTCTCTAAAAAATACTTTTGTCGGTGTAAAATAAGTAAGGTAGTATCACTAAGTGTCAAGAAAAAAAACTGTTAAACGCGTTAATAACAAATTAACAAATAAACAATCTTCTTCTTCAACACCCCCATCACGAGTGACCAGAGGTATTAAAGAAAGTTTATTATTTGTGTTTGTCGCGGTGGGCATTTTTTTAATCTTATCACTATATTCCTATACTCCAAGCGATCCCGCCTGGTCACACTCTACATCTGTAACTTTGCAACAACAAACTCAAAATATGGGCGGTGTATTTGGTTCTAATTTTGCTGATGTAAGTTTTTATTTATTTGGTTATATGGCCTATTTAATTCCGCTAATGTTCACGATTATTGGTTGGTTATTGTATATAGATAAAAATGAAGAAGACTTATTTCACGGCTGGAACTTTAGTCTACGTAGTTTTGGATTTATTGTTGCGATACTTTCAGGCTGCGGCATTGCTACCATGCATTTTAATCTACCGCAGATTGCATTTCCCTCTGGCATTGGCTCGGGTGGTATTTTAGGGCAATTGGTTGCTCAGCAACTACAAACCTGGTTTAGTTTTGTTGGCGCTACTTTATTTTTGCTAACCTTATTTTTAGTCGGTATAACCCTGTTTTCACATTTATCTTGGTTATGGTTAATGGATGCTATAGGTAAATGGGTTATTAAGCTTATTACATCACTGTATCAGCTGTTTTTAAGTGTTTTTCAATCCATTAATAATGATAATAAAATATCAGCTGAAAACAAAATTGATGAAGCTCAGCTGAAAATAACACCTTCTAGCACTGATATAAAGAAACCTGTAGCTATTTTCGAGCCGCAAATTGGAGTTAATGAAGACAGCAAAGAACTCGTTAAAGAAAATGATTATGATCCAGAGATTCTTGTAGAAAAGAAAACACTCACTGAAAAATTATTTAGCCTAAAAGAAAAAGTAAAAGATAAATGGCCAACCAAAACGGAACAATCTACTGAAACGGGAGTTGATAATAATTACGAAATGGCTCCGTCGAATGAAAAAATTGAGCCTGTATTTGATAAAATATCCAGGGGACATACTGCTACAAGCAAGTCTCCTAGAAACAAGTCTTCTACAAACAAGTCTTCTACAAGCAAGTCTTCTACAAGCAAGTCTTCTACAAACAAGTCTTCTACAAACAAGTCTTCTACAAACAATGTTTCTACAAGAAATACCTCTACAAGCTCTGGTATATCAACAGAAGCACTGGCAACTAGGCCAGAAGTAGAGCAAGCCTCTATACAGCAAAAACCACAGCTAAAAATGCAAGCCAGAACAGCACAACAAGAAACTAATCAGGCAATAGAGCCCGAGCAAAAGAAAAAACCTATTCAGATTCAAACTGCAGATTACGCTATTGAAACAAGCAATCGCTCTTATGATGAAAGCCAGAAACAATTATTTAAACACGATACTCTGGATGGACTACCCGCTTTAAGCTTATTAGATTTTCCCAAACCACCTACAAAATTTACCTCGGCTGAGGAATTGGAACGGCTATCTCGTTGTATTGAAGAACGGCTGTCCGATTATAATATGACAGTGGAAGTAGTTGCTGTACAGCAAGGCCCCGTGATTACCCGATTTGAATTACAATTAGCTCCAGGTATTAAAGTTAGCCAATTGAGCAATTTGTCCAAAGATCTGGCCAGAGCATTATTGGTGGTGAGTATTCGGGTGGTGGAAGTCATAGCGGGTAAATCAACCGTAGGTATTGAAATCCCCAATCAACACCGTGAAATTGTCTCGTTTCATGAGGTTTTAAATTCAGCCGCTTATGCTAATAGTAAAGCGCTATTGCCTTTAGGTTTAGGTGCAGATATTAGCGGTCAGCCAGTAGTTGCTGATTTGGCTAAAATGCCTCATTTACTGGTTGCTGGCACCACTGGCTCAGGTAAATCGGTGGGGGTAAACTCCATGATTATCAGCCTGTTATTTCATTGTAATCCCGATGAGTTACGACTGATAATGGTTGATCCAAAAATGTTGGAACTGTCAATTTATGAAGGCATTCCACATCTTTTATGCCCAGTAGTAACGGATATGATGGAAGCTGCAAATGCACTGCGCTGGTGTGTGGCAGAAATGGAGCGACGTTATAAATTAATGTCCTCCTTAGGGGTTAGAAATATTGCCGGTTATAATAAAAAAGTAAAAGATGCCAGTGAAGCTGGCCAACCCATTATGGACCCTTTGTTTGAGCCTAATCCGATGATGGCCAGTTTAAGGCCTGATGAGTTAGATACCTTGCCTTATATTGTTATTGTGATTGATGAATTTGCCGATATGATGATGATTGTAGGTAAAAAAGTAGAGGAGTTGATTGCACGTCTGGCACAAAAGGCTCGAGCTGCGGGACTGCATTTAATTATTGCTACTCAACGTCCATCGGTAAATGTAATTACTGGACTGATTAAAGCGAATATTCCCACACGTATTGCCTTTCAGGTATCTTCTAAAATTGACTCCCGTACGATTTTAGATCAAATGGGAGCAGAAGCATTATTAGGCAATGGTGATATGTTATTTTTACCTCCTGGAACAGGTATGCCACAACGTGTTCATGGTGCGTTTGTATCCGATGATGAAGTACATGCCGTAGTAAATGATTTAAAAGAGCGTGGTTGTGCAGAATATATTGATGAAATTTTAAGTGGTGAAGGGATAGAACCTATTGCAGGAATACCAGGAGAAAGCAGTGAGAATGAATCCGACCCACTATACGATCAAGCAGTTGCCATTGTGATAGAAACGCGCAGAGCCTCGATTTCGGGTATTCAGCGTCGTTTAAAAGTGGGCTATAATCGTGCAGCCCGAATGGTAGAAGATATGGAAGCCGCAGGATTGGTCAGCCGAGTACAATCAAATGGGCAGCGTGAAGTAATTAATCCTTCCCCCGTATAACTTTAACTTAAAGAATTCAGTTTTTTAAAAACTTTTGTTTAAGAACTCTGGCATAAACAAACTGACTTAAAAAAATTCGGGTTTAAAAAAACTAGAGGAAAATAAATGTCAAAAAAGTGCTTTATATTATTATTATTTATCTCAACAAATGCCTTTGCTGGTTCTGATGCACTAGATTTGTTTTATCAAAAAACGGATTCATTAAGCGCTAATTTTACACAAACAATTAGAGATACTTTTGGCAAGCTGATTGAAACTTCTTCTGGGCGATTAGTTATAAAACGCCCGGATCAATTTGTACTTAACTATACTAAACCTGATGAGCAAAGTTATATATCAGATGGAAAAACACTCTGGGTATATGATGTCGAATTAGAACAGGTTACGATAAAAAAAGCGGATGAAAAACTACTAAATTCTCCTGCTTTATTAATTAGCAGCAATAGAAATATCAGGGATAATTATTTTGTAAAAGAGTCAGTAGATTACGATGCTCCCGATAATGATATTTTTATTTTAACACCTAAAAACGTAGATGAAGAGAATAGTATGATGTTTGCGAACATTCAGCTAACTTTTTTTAAGCAACGTTTAATGGAAATTAAAATGACCGATAATTTTGATCAAATAACTCGCCTTAATTTATATAATCAAGAAGTTAATAGTAAAGTAGATGATAAGGTCTTTGCTTTTATAATTCCCGCTGATGTGGATGTGATTGGAACGGTTGAGTAACTTTGTTATTTAAATCAGAATTAACGGGTTAAATGTTTTATGACTATTTCAGAACAATTGGATCTAGAGCCCGAACGATGGCAGCCACTGGCTGAAAAAATGCGTCCCAAAACCTTAGCTGACTATGTGGGACAAAGCCATATTTTAGGTGATAAAAAACCGCTTCGCCTGGCTATTTTAAGCCAGCAAATTCATTCAATGATTCTTTGGGGCCCCCCAGGAACGGGTAAAACAACACTTGCCAGACTGCTTACTCAAAATGCATTTATTTCTCTTTCAGCAGTTTTATCTGGTGTAAAAGATATTCGTAATGCCGTTGCTCAGGCAAAAATAAATTGGCAGCAACGAGCAGAAAAAACAGTATTATTTGTTGATGAAGTACATCGATTTAACAAAGCACAGCAAGATGCTTTTTTACCTTTTATTGAAGATGGCACCTTTGTATTTATTGGTGCAACCACAGAAAACCCTTCCTTTGAATTAAATAATGCACTGCTATCACGTACCCGCGTATATCTATTAAAACCCTTAGCAGAAAGTGAATTATTACAATTATTTGAAAAATGCATCCAGTTAACTGAAGCAGAAAAAAAGGCCGCAATTCAAATCCCCGCAGCTTGGCAGCAACGTTTAATTCAGGCAGCAGACGGAGACGCCCGTCGTTTATATAACCTATTAGAGCCGTTATTAGAGCAATGCTTAATCCATGACTCAGAAACGAATGTGTATCATGCGGATGAAGAAATGCTGGAACAATTGTTACTCAATTCTCCCAGGCGTTATGATAAACAGGGAGATATTTTTTACGACCAAATTTCTGCCTTTCATAAATCGGTGCGTGGCTCCTCACCCGATGGAGCATTATACTGGATGTCTAGAATGATAGAAGCCGGTTGCGATCCACTTTATATTGCCAGAAGATTATTAGCTATTGCCTCTGAAGATATTGGCAATGCCGATCCCCGGGCCATGACAGTGGCTTTAAATGCCTGGGATGCATTTAAACGCTTAGGCCCGCAAGAAGGCAATCGAGCTATTGCACAGGCTGCGGTATATTGTGCGGTCGCACCAAAGAGTAATGCGGTTTATCTGGCATTTAAGGCCGCTATGGATGATGCCCAACAATCGGGCTCTTTAGAAGTGCCTCATCACCTTCGAAATGCGCCAACCAAACTAATGCAATCATTAGACTATGGCAAGGATTATCGCTACTCTCATAGTGAAGAAGAGGCCTTTTCAGCAGGGCAAACTTATTTCCCTGATGCAATGGGAGAAACGCAATATTATTTCCCGGTAAAGCGTGGTCTTGAAATTAAAATTTCTGAAAAATTAAAATATTTAAGTGACAAAAACAAAGCTAATATCTTTAAATAATTTAATTGAGCACAACTTGTTTATTAAATAAAAAAGCCGTATCATGTGAACGCTTAGAAGATTAAACGCAATCTATTTGGTATTGATAAAAGCTCAACAAAGCCACTACAATATTAACCTTATATTTTTGGAAGACTATTTTTGGAAAACTATGGACGCTAACAAACAAAAAGCTCTGGACGCTGCACTAAGTCAAATTGAAAGACAATTTGGAAAGGGTTCAGTAATGCGTATGGGTGATGCAGGTGTAACCCAAATAGAAACTATTTCAACAGGATCGCTGGGGCTTGATATTGCTCTGGGAGTAGGTGGATTGCCTAAAGGCCGGGTGATTGAAATTTATGGTCCTGAATCTTCTGGTAAAACTACACTCACCTTACAGGTAATAGCAGAAACACAAAAAGCAGGAGGCACGGCTGCTTTTATTGATGCAGAACATGCACTGGATCCTATCTACGCTGAAAAATTAGGTGTTGATATTGATAATTTATTAGTCTCTCAGCCTGATACGGGTGAGCAAGCGCTAGAGATTACCGATATGCTGGTTCGTTCGGGCTCAGTAGATGTTTTGGTCATTGACTCGGTTGCAGCTTTAACTCCAAAAGCAGAAATTGATGGTGAAATGGGTGATAGTCACATGGGGTTACAAGCCCGATTGATGTCACAAGCATTAAGAAAACTTACCAGTATTATTAAAAAATCTAATACCATGGTAATTTTTATCAACCAGATTCGGATGAAAATTGGAGTTATGTTTGGTAACCCAGAGACAACTACGGGTGGTAATGCACTGAAGTTTTATGCCTCAGTTCGATTAGATATTCGCCGCATTGGTGCAATTAAAAAGGGTGATGAAATTCTGGGTAATGAAACCCGGGTTAAAGTGGTAAAAAATAAAGTGGCCCCGCCATTTAAACAGGCCGAGTTTGAAATTCTCTATGGCGAGGGTATTTCCTATGAGGGAGAGCTAATTACTCTGGGCGTTAAAGAAGGCCTGATAGATAAAGCGGGGGCCTGGTATAGTTATAAAGGCGAAAAAATTGGGCAGGGCAAAGAAAAAGTCCGTATCTTCTTACAAGAACATCCTGAAATAGCAGACGAGATTGATCAAAATCTTCGAGCTAAATTTTTACCTGAAACAGGCGTAGCAGCAGAGGCTGAAACAGAATAGTTAATTAAATGTTATACAAAAAAGGGAATCAAAGTTATTAATTTTGATTCCCTTTTTTTTACCCCTCTTTTTTTATTATCTTAATCTCATATGTGGGGGTAGAGGACTCAATAAATTCTTCATCAGATAATGGCATAGATTCAGTTTGAGGCATGGGCATAGGTGGCCTAAACTCGGTATCATAGTTTATAATCTTTGGCATAGGCCCTGTTTCAAATCTTTCATGAGAATATAAATCATCAGCTGCATATGCATATGTATTAGATAATAACAAAATCAAACCCAGCAATAATAATTTTTTCATTTTTTTGTCCTCAAGATTATTGCCAATTTCAGATCAAAGGGCCTACTTCTTAAACATTAAACTGATTAACATAGCCTTGAACCTTGAATTCTTGTTTTTGCTTGAATTCTCAGCCAGCAAAACTCGCTGATGCAGTAAAGTATTATTGTACCAATGATTGCAGATGAAATAAAAATAAATTTCGAGTATTTTTTTAGTATAAAAAAATAGCAAAAAAGATTGACTTTATTGGAATTCGGGATACTAATGTAACTGTTTAAACAGTTAGAGTATATTTAGATTTTAGGCAGTAAAATTGAAAAATAATGAATTTAGGTATATCTATGAAAGTGTGCTATTTGACCGAGCTTTGCTGTGTTAAGTTTATTAATTTCAAAGGAAATAAATATGACTGCGTATATAATATTTCGAGTAACAGCTGAGCATCCAGAAAAATTAAAAGCATATCAAAAAGTTGCACCATCTATTATTAAAAAATATAAGGGCAATATTCTTGCTAGAGGTGATGAAGTGGGCACATTAGAAGGCCCAGATGAGACACTACGAATAGTTAGTATTGAATTTCCCAGTATAGAGGATGCAAAGCATTTTATGCCTCTGAAGAATATAGCAAGGCTATAGCACTTGGTAATGATATTGCAACGTTTGAAATAATAGCTGTTAGTGGTATTAATTAAAGTATTCAGCTGGAAATATTAAAATATATTTTTAAAATCCCTTTACTGAAAAATAATTACTTGTAAGTTTATTGAGAAAGCTTTTTATTTAGCGCACAATGTAGGCTGAATTATATCGTGCAAACACTTCGAGTAGTTGGCTGCTTGGATTATTAATGATTATGCAATTAGTCATCGTGACTTATGCATACAAACCTCTTTGGTGGGTATCTTTCTGGGCAGCTAAAAAGGGACAACAGTTTGCACAGACAATTAATTCAATAATGGCAATATTATTTTTTTCTTATATTCTAAAGTTTTACAAACTATTAAGGGCCCAATATTATCATGATATTATGTCTAAAATGGGTTAACTATTGAGTTAAGAATTACAATATCCATTACATGTTAGGTCTTATTTATAATACAAAAAACATGATAAATTTAAAAATTATTTTTATTGCCCTATTATTATTCTCTGAATCTATTTTTGCAGCAGAAGTAGTTATTGCTGTACGTGCTCATTCAGGTAAAGAAGCTGCAATCGAACGTTGGATGCCAACTGTTAAATACCTGCAAGATAAAATGCCAGAGCATCAAATTACCTTAATAGCTGTTGAAGGCATAAAAGAGATGGAACAGCTATTTGCAGTAGGAAAAATTGATTTTGTTCTTACCCAACCTATTGCCTATATTGACTTGGAGCAATTGTATGGTGCAACACGCATTTTAACTCTAATTAATAAAGGAGGTCTAACGCAATTTGGTTCTGTAATTTTTACCCTGAAAAAGCAAAGTGCAGTACATAGTTTGGAAGATATTAAAGGTAAAACCATTGCTGGAGTTACAAAAAAGGGTTTTGGTGGTTGGTTAATAGCACGTAAAGAGTTATTGGATGCAGGTATTGATGCCTATAATGATATGCAAGAAGTTATTTTTTCTGGCAGCCATGAGAATGTTGTAAATGATGTTATTTCTGGCCGTGCTGATGTTGGAGTGGTACGCACTGGAATTATTGAAAAAATGATACAAAAGAGACAGATTTCAGCACAAAGCTTGCGTATTATTAATCCTATAAAAACTAAGAATTTCCCTTTATTACATAGCAGTAAACTTTATCCCGAATGGGCTTTTGCTAAAGCAAAAGCAAGTTCAGCTACTATTGCTGCGGATATTGTTACTTATTTATTGGCAATGAAAGCAAATAATCCAGCCGCTATTAAAGGGGCTTATGAAGGGTGGAGTATACCACTGGATTATAATCCAGTGCATGTTTTGATGAGAGATTTACAAATAGGAAGTTATGAAAATTACAACAACTTTAATTTAATGGCCTATTTAAAAGAACACTTTATGCTGGTTTTTAGTTTATTGGTTCTTTTTCTGGCAGCTTTAATCTTTATAGTGGTACGTTTTCATCAAAAAAACATTATGCTGTTTAACCTCACACAGCACTTAAAAAATACTCAGGGAATTTTAGAGGCCTCAGAAGAACAGACATATACCACACTTAAATCTATTGGTGATGCGGTTATTTCTGCTGATTTACAATGTGTAGTAACTTATATCAACCCTGTAGCTGAAAGGTTAACTGGTTGGACTTGTAGCCAGGCAGTAGGCCAGCCTATTACTTCGGTTTTTAATATAATTAATGAAGGCACTCGACTTACAGTAGAAAATCCCGTCGAGCGTTGTTTGAAGGAAGGGCGAATACTGGGGCTGGCTAATCATACTATTTTGATTACCAGGGATAATAATGAAGTTGCAATTGAAGATTCGGCTTCTCCTATTAATAATCGTAAGGGTGAGTTAACCGGTGCGGTGCTGGTTTTTCATGATGTTACTGAAGCCAGGCGTTTGTCCTCAGAAATAAGTTATCAGGCTACTCATGATAGTTTAACGGATCTTATTAATCGGCGTGAATTAGAGCGGCGCCTACATAATTCCATGGCTATGGCTATAGAGCGAAAGCTAACACATTCTTTTCTTTATATTGACCTGCACCAATTCAAAATTATTAATGATACCAGTGGTCACATAGCCGGGGATGAACTATTACAAAAAATTGTAATAGTGATAAAGCAATCCTTGCGTGAGGCAGATACTTTGGCCAGACTTGGAGGTGATGAATTTGGCGTTTTACTGGATAATTGTGCCTTAAAAAAAGGAACTTCAATTGCTCAAATAATTTGTGATGATATTGGTAAATTTTGCTTTAGATGGGAAGATAAACGCTTTCAAATCAGTGCCAGTATTGGAGTAGTATCAATAAATGAAAACAGCGGTAGCTTAGCTACAATAATGAGCCATGCGGATATTGCCTGTTATAAAGCGAAAGAGCAGGGGAGAAATTGTGTTTATAGCGCGGATGAGCATATTGAAGAGTTAAGTCAGCACCACTCGCAATTACTTTGGTTACCTAAATTGCGTAAAGCACTTGCCGAAGATAAGTTTAGGCTTTATTTTCAAAAAATAGAGCCTCTTGATATAAAGGATCATAGTTTTAGCCATATTGAGTTTTTAATCCGATTATACGATGATCAGCAACTATTTTTCCCTGATACATTTATTCCTATTGCTGAGCGTTTTAAGCTTATGCCGGATATTGATTTTTGGATTATTGAGCATATTTTTGCTTATATTCAAAGCCAGCAAATAACTACATCTGAGGAGCGTTGTATCTATTGCATTAATCTTTCTGGGGCAACAATTAGTGATCCAAGGCTGGTTGATTTTATTCTGGATCAGCAATATAAATACCAGATTAAAGCGAGCTCAATCTGCTTTGAAATTACAGAGACTGCGGCAATTGCAAATTTAAGCTTTGCATCCACATTGATTAATAAACTGAAAGCTAAAGGTTTTTGTTTTTCCTTGGATGATTTTGGTACAGGAATGTCATCCTTTGCTTACCTGAAAAATTTAGCGGTTGATTATTTGAAAATTGATGGGACTTTTGTTAAAGAAATAATTAGCAATCCTATTGATTTAGCAATGGTCAAATCAATAAATGAAATTGGCCATGCAATGCAGTTAGAAACTATTGCAGAATATGTTGAATCAAAAGATATTTTAGATAAACTAAAAAGTATTGGGGTAGATTATGCTCAGGGTTACCATATTCATAAACCAGAGCCAATTGATAAGCTATGAAGCAAGTGCTTATATTGCTATTATCTCTATTTGTTATATAAACTAGAAAAATATTTATAAAGTTATTAATGGAATTTATTTATGGGAAATGCATTACAGGATCAATTATTAAATATTGGCTTGGTGGATAAAAAAAAGGCCGCTCAGTCTAAAAAAGATAGTTATAAAAAGAATAAAAAAAACAGGAATAAAAAAACACCTGTGGTAGATGAAAATAAGCTGCGTATACAGCAACAAATGTTGCAAAAAAAGCAACAGGATCAACTTTTAAATCAGCAGAAACAAGAGCAGGCTAACCTTAAAGCGATTAAAGCGCAGATTAAACAATTAATTGAATCCAATAGCATCTCGCTGCAAAAAGGCAAAGAAGATGGCAAAATGGTTGAGTTTAATTTTCAGGATAATAATTTAATCAAGCAGCTGCAAGTGAGTGATAAACTGCAAAAATCATTAGTTAATGGAAGTTTGGCTATTGCTAAATGGGGTGAAAAATATCATCTGATTGCCAAGGCTGTTGCTGAAAAAGTTGCTCAACGAGATGACAGTTTTATTATTTTACTTAATACTTTAGAAGATGATGTAGAAGTTGAGGATGATGAATATACAGACTATCAAATTCCTGATGATTTAATGTGGTAGTTAAGATATGAAAAAGTAAACACAGATTGTTGTGTGCTAATAGATATGGGCACTTTAGTAAAGGATAAACTTTTTAAGTTATTTGTGCTGGGGATGCAATTGCGGCTACTTGTTCTTATGCTTTTCAGAAGCAAATCTCAATTTTTTGTAGAGAGCTGAGCTTTGCCATATAGAGCTGTTGTTTGTCAGGGATCTCGCTTATGCTCCGAAAATCAACAAACAAGCATCCACAATCGCTTAAACAACTGATATATTAGGGGCTGTTGATCTTTCACATCAATAACCACATCATCATAAAAGCCAGAGCTAGCATACTTGAGTAATTTCGCTCTAATTTATCGTATCTTGTTGCT
>JASFYQ010000104.1:0-12105 GCA_045047105.1 Pseudomonadota bacterium
AGGAAGATCAAAAAAGTATAACAGCCTGGAAAGAATATGGGAAAGTACTCGCTACTCTTGACACTGGTATCGATCAGTTTATTGGAACGGGTGCTTATGCTGCTGTGAACTTCTGATAGACGGCAATATAATACAGAATACGTCAAGCAATTATATGCTGATACTGGCGTGTTTATCTGGCTTTGCTTAAAAAATTTCGCAAATAGTTTCTATTTTTCCTGTTGTGGATTCACTTTGCAAGCGCACAGGGAATCCCCATAAGTGTTTAAGATGTTTCATTACTTCTTTGGTAGAGGATCCTAATGGACGGCGGTTATGACTATAATGTCTTAAAGTCAGGCTGCGGTCGCCAAAGCGATCCACTTTATATACCTGGATATTGGGTTCAATAAAGCCTAGATTATACTGGTTAGCCAATTGTTGGCGGATTTTCTGGTAGCCTTTTTCATTATGGATAACCGTCACTTTATAACTATCTTTTTGATCATCATCCAGTAGTGAGAAGAATTTAAACTTGCGGATTAAATGCGGGGATAGATATTGTAAAATAAAGCTCTCATCTTTAAAATTACGCATGGCAAAATCCAGAGTCTCGATCCAGTTGCTATGAGCAATATCCGGAAACCATTGCAGGTCTTCTGGAGTGGGGGATTCACAAATGCGGCGAATATCTGACATCATGGAAAAACCCAGAGCATAGGGGTTTATGCCGGAATAATAAGGGCTATCAAAATCAGGTTGACCAGTAACATTGGTATGTGTATGCAGAAACTCGATTATAAAGCGATCCGTAACCAGCCCCTCATCATACATCTTATTTAAAATAGTATAGTGCCAAAAGGTTGCCCAGCCCTCGTTCATTACCTGAGTTTGTCTCTGGGGGTAAAAATACTGGGCAATTTTTCTTACAATTCGTACAACTTCTCTTTGCCATGGTTCTAATTGAGGGGCATTTTTTTCAATAAAATACAAAAGATTTTCTTGTGGTTCAGGAGGAAATCGTTCTTTTATTTGCTCATCTTCCACTGTTTTTTGAGGTAGGGTACGCCATATGTCATTCACCTGTAATTGCAGATACTTTTCACGTTCTTGCTGGCGATTTTTTTCTTCCTGTATGCTTAATCCTGCTGGACGTTTATATCGATCAACCCCGTGGTTCATAATAGCATGGCAGGAATCGAGAAAATGCTCAACGGTTTCTTCGCCATAACGCTCTTCACATTGTGCAATATATTTTTTAGAAAAAAGCAGATAATCTATAATGGCATCAGGATTGGTCCAGATTTTAAATAGATAGTTATTTTTAAAAAAAGAATTATGACCATAGGCTGCATGTGCAATAACCAGAGCTTGCATGGTCATGCTATTTTCTTCCATTAAATAGGCAATACAGGGGTTAGAATTAATAACAATCTCATAGGCCAGCCCCATTTGCCCACGCTGGTAACTCCGCTGGGTTTGTAAAAATAACTTGCCAAATGACCAATGATTATAACGTAAAGGCATGCCTACCGAAGCATAAGCATCCATCATTTGTTCACCTGTAATAACTTCCAGAACATTAGGATAGGTGTCCAGGCCAAAGTCTTTGGCAATGCGTGCTATTTCAGCATGGTATTGCTCAATTAATTCAAAGGTCCATTCTGATGAATCAGGCAAAGTTGTGGTTTTTTTCATATATACTCAGTTCTCTGCTTTTTTAAATAGTTCTCTGAAAACTGGGTATATATCACTCAGTTGTTGTATTCTTTTCATGGCAAAAAACTCATATGCCTGTTCAATGTGCTGATATTCATACCAGAGTTTTTGGGGGGAATCTTTAGTAATCTCAATATAGGCAAAATATTGTACTTTAGGCATAATATCTTGCATAAGAATATCCTTACACTTGATTGGATCGGTATCCCAGTTATCTCCATCAGATGCTTGTGCTGCATAGATATTCCAGTCGCCTTCAGGGTAACGTTTTTGGATTATCTCACGCATTAACTCCAGAGCAGTTGAAACGATGGTTCCCCCTGTCTCCTGAGAATAAAAAAATTCTTCTTCATTAACTTCTTTGGCACGGGTATGGTGAGAAATAAATACCACTTGTATACGTTTATAGGTTCTGGTTAGAAATAAATACAACAACATAAAAAAACGCTTGGCAAGATCTTTGCGGTTTTGATCCATTGAGGCAGAAATATCCATAATGCAGAACATTACTGCCTGAGTAACAGGTTTAGGTTGATGGATAAAACTATTGTAGCGCAAGTCAAAGTCATCGATAAATGGGATGGCTATAATGCGTTTTTTTAGGTGTTCAATTTCTTCTTTGAGTAATAGACACTGTTTATGCTGCTGGTTTTGTTCTGCAAGCTGCAATTTCTCCTGTACTTTCTTGAGCTTTTTTTTTAATGGATTTCTCAGTGCAATACGTCTGCTCAGTGCTCCCTTAGTAGAACGCAGGATATTGATATTGGGGGGGATGCCTGAACTACTGTGTCCGGCATGGATAAGAGAATATTCATCCATACTGGATAATTTGGTTTTTACCAGATTAGGCAGTTCAAGATTTTCAAAAAAGAAATTTAAAAATTCCTCCTTGTTTAAATGAAAAACAAAGTCATCCACTCCTTCGCCTGAATTACTGGCATTGGAACCAGAGTCTCCCTGGCCTGATTTGGGACGTTTTATAGTATCCCCTGGAATAAATTTTTTATTTCCTGATTGTATGCGGTCATTAATGCCACCTGAGCCATGATGAAATATAGGTTCGGCTGTATCGTTTGCCGGGATAGATACTTTTCCACCTTTGCCTATATCTTCAATACTGCGATCCTTACTGGAAATGGCATCAGCGACCGCTTTTCTAATTTGCTTTTTGTAACGGCGCAGGAATTTTTGTCGATTAACAACACTTTTGTTTTTACCATTTAATCTTCTATCAACAATGCGCACGTATCACTTCCTTATGATGATTTACGTACACGAAGATACCATTCGCTTAACAAGCGGACTTGTTTTTTGGTATAACCTCTACCTGTCATGCGGTTAACAAAGTCTTCATGTTTTTTCTGATCATCCATGGATGTTTTGGCATTAAACGAAATTACGGGTAGTAAATCTTCGGTATTGGCAAACATTTTCTTTTCAATAACTGAGCGTAACTTTTGGTAGCTGCTCCATAGCGGGTTATTGCCATCGTTATTTGCTCTGGCGCGTAATACAAAATTAACAATTTCATGGCGGAAATCTTTTGGATTAGAAATGCCCGCGGGTTTTTCAATTTTTTCCAGTTCATCATTCAAAGCGCAGCGATCGAGCATTTCTCCTGTATCTGAATCACGATACTCTTCATCCTGAATCCAATAATCTGCATAGGTTACATAACGATCAAAGATATTTTGTCCATATTCTGAATAGGATTCAAGATAGGCGGTTTGAATCTCTTTACCAATAAAGTCAATATAGCGCTGAGTAATTTCTCCTTTAAGTAAAGACAGGTATTTTTCTTCCAGATCGGATGGAAATTGCTCCTGCATAATCTGTTGCTCTAAAACATATATCAGATGGATAGGATTAGCTGCTACTTCGGTATGATCAAAGTTAAAAACTTTGGATAATATCTTAAATGCAAAGCGGGTAGAAAGTCCGTTCATACCTTCATCAACACCTGCAAAATCACAATATTCCTGATAGGATTTGGCATTGGGATCAATATCTTTAAGGTTTTCACCATCATAGGTGCGCATTTTGGAAAATAGAGTTGAGTTCTCAGGTTCTTTTAAACGAGATAATATGGCAAATTGAGCCATCATTTTTAAGGTTCCCGGGGCGCAATGGGCATCTGTTAGAGCACTATTATCGATGAGTTTCTGGTAAATCCGTACCTCTTCGGATACCCGCATACAATAGGGTACTTTGACTATATAAATACGATCTAAAAAGGCTTCATTATTCTTGTTATTTTTAAAGGAAGTCCATTCTGATTCATTCGAGTGAGCCAGAATAATGCCTTCAAAGGGTATAGCAGGAAAACCTTCGGTACCTTTGTAATTGCCTTCCTGAGTGGCTGTTAATAGTGGATGCAATACCTTGATAGGAGCCTTAAACATTTCCACAAATTCCATTAAGCCCCGATTTGCTCGGCATAGGCCTCCAGAATAGCTATAGGCATCGGGATCATCCTGAGCAAATTTTTCTAATTTACGTATATCTACTTTACCTACCAGAGAAGAAATATCCTGATTATTCTCATCACCTGGTTCGGTTTTGGTTATGGCTATTTGGCGTAAAATTGAGGGGGATAATTTGATCACCGAAAACTTTTCAATATCCCCATTGTATTCATACAGACGTTTAACTGCCCAGGGTGATAATACTCCACCTAAATAACGTTTAGGTATGTGATATTCTTGTTCCAGAATATCACCATCTTCATGAATATTAAAAAGTGACAGTGGGGATTCAAAAACAGGTGAATCTTTTATGGCATAAAATGGGGCTTTCTCCATCAATTCTTTTAAGCTTTCAGCTATAGATGATTTACCACCGCCAACGGGCCCAAGCAGATAAAGTATCTGTTTTTTCTCTTCCAACCCCTGGGCTGCATGTCGAAAAAAGGAAACAATTTGTTCGATGACTTCTTCCAGACCATAAAATTCTTTAAATGCGGGATAAATTTTTAGAATCTTATTAGAAAAAATTCGGCTTAATCGAGGATCGTCATGGGTATCTACAAGCTCAGGGTCGCCTATGGATCTTAGTATTCGTTCGGCTGGGCTGGCATAAGCAAGGGGGTCTGTTTTACATAGTTCCAGATATTCATTTAAGCTTAGCACTTCTTCTTTTGCCGCTTCAAAGCGTGATGAATAGTGTTCAAAAATACTCATATTTCTATCCCTCTCTCCTTTTCTAAGAAACGAATGTTCAATCGGACTTAGATTTTAGATTGCCTGAATATAAGGATGGTATAACTAGTGGAAGGTCTTTCTTTAGCAATAGTTTAAAGCAAGACAGCCTCTTTAAAAGCCCATATTTGCACTAGACTCTTAATCTAAGTATGGTCGAAATAATTGATAAAGAAAGGTAAAATATAAAAATACTTGGGTTCAACTAATAAATATTAGGGGCTAAATATTAGTCTGATATTTTTTTAGCCATTTTTGCAACACGTTCTCCAAGTGCCATTGCTAATTGTTTTTCATCTTCACTAATGGGATTGTTATTATCTGTTCCTGCTACATGGCTGGCTCCATAGGGTGTTCCTCCTGCCTGGGTAGAACTAAGTGCTGGCTCACTATAGGGGATTCCAAGTAATACCATACCATGGTGGAATAAAGGTATCATCATAGAAAGCAAAGTGGATTCCTGTCCCCCATGCATACTCGATGAAGAGGTAAAAACAGCCGCGGGTTTATCTTTTAAAGCACCGGCTAACCATTGTGATGAAGTACTATCAATAAAATATTTTAGTGGTGATGCCATATTACCAAAGCGGGTGGGGCTGCCCAGAATTAACCCGGAGCATTGTTCTAAATCTTCCAGATTCACATACATTGCACCTTGTTCAGGGATTTCATCAGCGGTTTTTTCACTATTAGCTGAGATTTCTGGTACGGTACGTATTCTAGCCTGCATTTGGGGTACTTTTTCTACTCCTCTTGCAATTAATTGAGCCAATTTTCTGATCGCCCCATGGCGAGAATAATAGAGAATTAATATCTCAGACATTTATCTTCCTTTATCTATAAGTATGTTAAAATCGTTACTCTGTCTAAAATAATCACACAAAAAATGATTGATCGTATTAATTATTATATCCGAGCTTTATTTGCATTTATCTTGTTTGTGGCTAAAAAGTTTCATAAAGAGCGGTGTTTTGATGTTGCTAACTCTTTAAGTTATACCTCTTTGTTATCTATTGTACCATTAATGGCTGTGGTCTTTGCAGGCTTGTCCGGCTTCCCTGTTTTTCAGGATTTGATGTTAGAACTGGAAAATTTTATTTTTAGTAATTTTATCCCTACTTCAAGTCATGTAATACGTGAATATATGATGAGTTTTGTGAGTAAAACGGCAAGTTTAACTTTAATTGGTATTTTTTCATTAATTGCTATTGCCTTATTGTTAATGTGGAAGGTTGATCAGGTTTTAAATCATATTTGGGATATAACAAAAAAAAGAGATTATTTAAAAACTTTTTTAACTTATTGGGCTCTTTTAACACTTGGGCCAATACTGATAGGTTTTAGCCTGATGGCAACCTCTTATCTTACCTCTTTGCCAATTATTAGTGATACAGCTCAATCTATTGGGCTTAAAAAGAATTTATTACAGCTGGTGGCTATGTTTTTTACCTTCGTGGCCTTTTTTCTTACCTATTTAATTGTTCCAAATACACGAGTTAATTTTAAACATGCATTAATTGGTGGTATGGTTGCTACGCTTTTATTTGAGCTTTCAAAACAGGGCTTTGCTATTTATGTTAGCAGCAATCAAACATACCAGAATATTTATGGAGCGCTTTCTACTATTCCTATTTTTTTAATCTGGATATATATTTCCTGGTTGGTTATTTTATTTGGGGCTATAACTGCACGTTGTTTGGATTTATTCCATTTTTCGCAGTTTAGTGATGCTAAGCAACTGCTTTCTCAACAGCTAGTTCAATCACCAGATGTATCGCATAATGACTTTGTATCAGCCTGTTATGTAGTTTATTTTTTATGGCAAAAAAGTTTAGAAGGCAAAGGAATAGTGGAAGAAAAACTAACTATTAAAGCTCAATTACCCAGAGGAAAAGAATTATTAACTATTCTTTCCAGGTTGGATAAAGCTGATTGGATTCACCGCGGGGAGAATAATTGTTGGTTTTTAAGTCGAGATATTTCATCTTTAACTTTTAATACGCTTTATAATGATTTACCATTTGAATTACCCAAAGTGGCTCCGAAGTTATTTTTGACCACAATATTGCTTCCTATTTGTGAAAAATATCAAGAGCATCTGGATGTTAATATTAAGGATTATTTTATTTGTTCTCAGCAGGAGTGGTGTTGATGTTTAAACGTTTTACCTTTTTTTTATGGCTGGTTATTTTTAGCAGCCAGGCTCTGGCTATAGATTTTGAATTAGTGGATATTAAAAATACCAAATATCAATTGTCAGATTATAAGGGCAAATGGTTGGTATTAAACTATTGGGCAACCTGGTGCCCACCCTGTCGTAAAGAAATACCTATGTTAGTTGATTATAATGAGGCACGAAAGGATGTGCAGATTTTTGGGATTAACTATGAACCTGGAATAGAGCCAGAACGACTCAACGATTTTGTCGATACTTATTTTATTAACTATCCAACTATCCCTGCGACCAAGGCGATAGTCAGGGAGTTTGGTCTTCCCCCTGGTTTGCCAATGACTATTTTTATCTCTCCTGAGGGAGAAATATTTAAAAAGCATACTGGCATGTTAAGCAAGGCATTTTTAGATAGGATATTAAAATGAAAAATTCTTTCTTTCTCGTATTAGTTTTACAGTTTTTATTGGTACCAGCTATTGCGGCTACAAATAATGATATAGGTGATTTTTTTGATGACTCTTTGGGTGATTATCAAGAAGAGTTAGAAGTAGCTAAGGAAGAAAATAAACAGGCTATTATGTTGTTTTTTGAAATGGATGAATGCCCATTTTGCCATTGGATGAAAACGAATGTGTTAAATCAATCCTCGGTGCACAGCTATTTTAAAAAACATTTTAAGATTTTTTCTATTGATATTGAAGGTGATGTAGAAATTACCGATTTTAAAGGCGAAACAACTACCGAAAAAGATTTTGCTTTTAAACAATTTCGGGTTAGAGCCACACCTGTAATTGCATTTTTTGATTTAAATGGTAAGTTATTAACTAAATTCACGGGCAGAACCTCCAGTAGTAAAGAGTTTAATTTATTAGGCGAATATGTAATATCTGGTTCCTATAAAAAAATGAAATTCTCAAAATATAAACGCAAAAACCGATAGTGACTAATATAAGTATGAAGTTTTTAGCAAAAATATGGGCTTTATGGATAGTTGCCTATATTACAAATATTCATGCTGCAGCTCAATTATCTGCTCCTTTGCCCAGCCCGTTAACTTTGGAGTATGCTCTTTCCCTGGCTGGCAATAACAATAATCCCGGTGTTCAAATGGCAAAATCTGAGCACTTGTTGAGCTTATCTGAGAAAACTTTATTTGAATCAAAATATGATTTTCAGGTAGGTATTTATGGACAGTTATCTGCTGTAAAACCTTCAATTTTATTGCCTGATAATTATCCTGATCGTAATACCGACCATGAATTGAATCTTTCGGTAAGTAAACGTTTATATGATTTTGGCCGTAAAAGTAACCAGTTAGAAGTTTCTAGTAATCAATTAAATGCTGCTAATATGTTGCTAAAGAGTAGTAAAAAAACACATTATTTACAAATACTCCAGGCTTATTTTAATGTTATTTTGGCTGATTTAGAATTTTTTTATTATAACGAAGCTATGGCTATAGCCTATATTCAATACGATCGAGCCAAGCATAAGTTTGATTCAAAAAAAATATCTGAGCTGGAATTTTTACGTATTGAAGCAGACTATAGAAATGTTAGTGTAGAGCGGGGAAAAAGTGAAAATGCTCAGCGCATCAAACGCTCTATATTAGCAATAAACCTGGATACTCCTGAACAACTTCCCTCTGATCTTAATACTCCGGATCTTTCTACTATTCCCTCTTTTTCTATTAAACGGGAATTACCTGAAATTAAAAAGCTACAAAAAATAGTAGTGGAAAATAATTTAGACTTAAAAGAAATTAACTATCAAATAACTGCAGAAAAGAAGCAACAACAGGCTTATTATGCAGATAAATATCCTATTATTGACGGTAAATTAGAAGCTGCTTGGTATTCACGGGAGTTAGGGGGAAGCGATCAGGGAGTTGCTACGCTATCTATTAAAATTCCGGTCTATCAGGGTGGTGAGGTGGATGCCCGGGTGGCTATTTCCCATGCAAAACTTTTTAAACTAGAGGCCTTGTATAGACAACTAGCTATGCAATTACGCCATCGGGTTCTACAAAGCTGGATGTCATTACAAAATTTAAAACAGCAATATCAACAAGTACAAATCGAGTTAAGCTATCGTGAGTTATATTTAGATAAAAGCCGTGCTGAATATGAATCTGAACTAAAATCTGACTTGGGAAGTGCAATGGTTTTTTTATCAGCAGCACAATTAGAAGAAAAGAAAATTTTATATAAAATGGCCTATCAGTGGGCAGAATTAGATATTTTATTAGCGTCTGAACAACTTTATGGCTATGGTTATTAATTAGAAAATAAGAGTAAATGTATATGAAAATTAAATTAAAAACTGCTAAATCACTCTTTATTAACTATAGCCTACTTGCTGTTATTTTTATTCAGGCGACTATTTTTTCTCAAGTGGCTTTTAGTGAAGAACAGCTGGGAATTTTAACTTATCCCCAAGCTATTGATTTAAATTCTCCAACTACTGGAGTAGTTGTTCTGGTAGCAAAGGAGGGGGAATTTTATAAAAAATCGGAAACACTGGTGAGTTTTGATGCAGCTATTATTAAAAGCCAGATTAAGCCTCTGAAATTACAATTGGCCTTGCAGAAAAAAGTAATTAGTGAAGCAAGGCGAGAGTTTCAGCGCTCTGAAGAACTATACGAAGGGACCATGTTATCCGATCATGAATTTAAACTGGCTGAAATTGCCTTATTAACCGAGCAGTCACAATTACAAAAACTAAGGACTCAGTTAGTAAAAAAACAGTGGCAGCTAAAACATTATCAACTTAGCGCGCCATTTGATGGTTTTGTAGTAGCCACTCAGGTGGTTCCAACCCAATATATTGTAAATCGTTTAAGCGCCCAAAGTTTAGTTCAATTTGTAGCAGCAAAGGATATTATTGTTGATATAAAACTAACTAATAGCGATGCTAAAAAAATAGAGGGGTTAAAGCCAGGAGAGCTATTAAAAATTGCACCTGACTATGAGCTAAGTTTTATTTCTCTGGCTGGGCAGTTTAGAAATCATAATTTAGTGGTGCGTTTAAAATTTAAAACTCCATTAGCAACTATATTAAAGCTTCCAAAAAATGGAGCTTTAGTGCAGCTACTAATGGACTAGCTATTAGCCGTTGTTGGTAATAACTTTAATTAGCTCATTGAGTACTTTCTCCGCCTGATCATGAGCTACCTGGCAAGTACCTGCATTTTCGTGTCCGCCACCATTATATTTTAGCATTAATTCGCCAATACTGGTTTTTGATGAACGGTTAATAATGGAGTTTCCTGTTGCAAAAACAGTATTTTGTTTTTGGAACCCCCACATTACATGAATTGAAATATTAGTATCTGGAAATAACGCGTAGATCATAAAGCGATTGCCTGCATGAATGATTTCTTCGTCTCTTAAATCCAGTACTAGCAGATTCTTATGTATTGTTGAGCAGCGTTCTAATTGCTCTTTAAACTGTTTGGCCTGATTTGTATAAAGCTCGGAACGCTCTTTTATATCTTCTAATTCTAAGATCTTTTCGATGGGGTTATCTTTACAATAATCAATTAAGTCCATCATGAGCGTATAGTTAGAAATACGAAATTTTCTAAACCGTCCCAAACCTGTTCGAGCATCCATTAAAAAGCTTAATAAATCCCAGCCTTGTGGATTTAATACATCATCCTTACTGAATTGAGCCGCATCAGCTTTATCAACTGCTTCCATCATCTCATAAAATTTATTACCAAATTTTTCTTCTCCACCATAATAGTCAAATACTACTCGGGCTGCGCTGGGAGCATCGGGTATAATAATATGATTTGCTTGTTTTTCATTACGGATGGTTTCACTTAAATGGTGATCAAAGGCAAGATAAACACCTTCGACATAGGGAAGGTTAGTGGTAATATCATTTTCTGTTATTTCAATTTTCCCATCTTGCATATCTTTAGGATGAACAAAGGTAATATCATCAATAAGACCCATTTCCTTTAACAATACCGCACAAACCAAACCATCCATATCACTGCGTGTAACCAGTCTGTATTTTTTCACATTAAACCTCTGAGTATTTTTGAGTTAGCAGTGTAAATATTAGCATATTTTTTCATAAAAGCTTAATTATGAAGCTTATTTTTATATTGTTTTTTTCTTATATTTACTAAAATAGTGCATTTTTGTTAATATATTTTGTAAATTTTCTGTGCTATATTCGTCTATGTATATTATAGGTAATATCTTTTTTAGTTCATAGATTTTTATGGGAGCATGTTATGTTTAGAGCGAATAAAAGTAAACAAGTTTTAACTTCTTTTCTACTGGGTTTTTTTGTTGCATCTGTTTTACCAGCACAAGCTGAAGATGCATCAAGTGTCGTTTCATTACAAAATTCTAATCCAACCTCCAAGGATATTATTGGGGCCTTTATGAATAAACCCGCCGCGGAAGATGATTTACCCGAAGGACTTATGGATGGTATTGGTGAAGGTGGTTCTGAGGTTAAATATCGTGGTATTTCATTTAGTAAAAAACCTAAGCCTGAAATGGCAGAGCCCAAGTCGATTGCAGAGTCTGAACCTGTATCACAACCTGCAGGTTGTCCTACCAATAATGCGATTGCTGTAAATATTAATTTCCAATTAAATTCAGCTCAAATCAATAATAATAATATGGATTTATTAAATGAAATTTCTAAGGCAATGAATAGTCCTGAATTATCTGCCTGTAATTTTATTGTTGAAGGTCATACCGATGCTCAGGGAGATGCTGCGTATAATATGCATTTATCCAAAAGTAGAGCAGAAGCAGTTAAAAACTTTTTAGCAAGTGCCAAGGTTAGCTATTCAAGATTGCGAGTAATCGGTAAAGGTGAAAGTGAATTAATGGATACTGATAATCCAAATGATGGTATAAATCGAAGAGTTCAATTTAGAATTGGTAATTGATTGGCCACTTAATTGATGTTGTATTATGTAGCCAAATCAAAATAGTGATTTGGCTTTTTTATTAAATCATATAGAAAATGGTTCTATACTAGACTATGTGGGTAAAAACTATGTGG
>JASFYQ010000105.1:0-15905 GCA_045047105.1 Pseudomonadota bacterium
GTTACCCTGATTGCACCTATTGCGATGGAAGAAGGCTTACGTTTTGCTATCCGTGAAGGTGGAAGAACAGTGGGTGCAGGTGTTGTTGCTAAGGTTGTTGAATAAACCTTAAAATGAGTAAAACTAATTAAATTAAAACTTGATTAAAAGGGCCCTTATCTGATATAGTGCGTGGCTCTTTTAGTATCTCAAAAAAAATAATTGAGTTACTTAAAAATCTTAATTTATTAGAATTTTATTTTAATAAATAGATATTTAAATTTGAGTTTTAAGTTAATGATAATAAAATAATAGGCCAGTAGCTCAATTGGCAGAGTACCGGTCTCCAAAACCGGGTGTTGGGGGTTCGACTCCCTCTTGGCCTGCCATTATTTTATAAAAATTATTCGAACTAGAAAAACAATTCAAATGTGTTATATATACACACTAAAAAACCACTTAAAAAAACAGATTTAATTGCTGTTTTAAACAAACAATATTAATGATTCCAACATCTCATGGCTGATAAGATTAAATTATACCTTTCCCTAATTATTATAATAACCAGTTTAGGCTTGTTTTATACATATAGTGAATATTCTATTTTATATAGAACCCTTGCAATGATTGTTGTATTTGCTGTTGCTGTTTTTATTGCTTCTAAAACGGAGTGGGGATCAGAACTTATTTCTTTTTTACGTCTATCTACAGTAGAAATGAAAAAAATTGTCTGGCCGAGCAAAAAAGAAACTACTCAAACAACTATGATTGTAGGAGTTATGGTACTTATCATTGGTATTATGTTATGGATCTTTGATCAGTTTATTGGTTGGGGTGTACGTTATTTGACTGGTCAAGGATAAAAGATGTCAATTCGTTGGTATGTAGTTCAAGCTTATTCTGGTTATGAAGCGATAGTAAAACGTTCACTTGAAGAGCGTATTGAGCGTTATGACATGCAAGAAAGTTTCGAAGATATTCTTATACCTACTGAAGAAGTGGTAGAGATAAGAGATGGAAAAAAACGTAAAAGTGATAGAAAGTTTTTTCCAGGATATGTTTTAGTAAAGATGGAAATGAACGATGATTCATGGCATCTAGTAAAAGATACCCCTAAAGTTCTAGGTTTTATTGGCGGTAAAAAAGATCAGCCTGCACCGATTTCAGAAAAAGAAGTGCAAACCATTCTCAATAGAATTCAAGAGTGTACGGATCAGCCTAAGCCTAAGGTATTATTCGAAGTTGGTGAGCTGATTCGAATAGTGGAAGGGCCATTTAATGAATTTAATGGTACCGTTGAAGAAGTCGATTATAATAAAAACCGCATGAATGTTTCG
Source organism: Pseudomonadota bacterium (assembly GCA_045047105.1). Classification (GTDB taxonomy): domain Bacteria; phylum Pseudomonadota; class Gammaproteobacteria; order GRL18; family GRL18; genus JADGAU01. The sequence continues at coordinate 1,317 of JASFYQ010000105.1, forward strand.
GTAAATATTCTCGGTCGTTCAACACCAGTTGAACTGGATTTTTCACAAGTGGCAAAAGCCTAAGTTTATAAAAAGATTTGATAACAAAACCTGTTTTTTTAAGTTAAAGAAGATTAGTAATAAATTATCTTTAGTTTGAAATAGATAGGTTTACTTAACTGGGGAGCTGAAAAGCGTTACACCCAAAAGGAAAAATAATGGCTAAGAAAATAGAAGCTTATATTAAATTGCAGGTTCCAGCTGGATCTGCAAATCCAAGTCCACCTGTTGGTCCTGCTCTAGGTCAGCACGGTGTAAATATTATGGAATTTTGTAAATCATTTAATGCTAAAACAGATAGCTTAGAAAAAGGCATGCCAGTGCCAGTAGTTATTTCTGTTTTCAGTGATAGAAGCTTTACCTTTATAACCAAAACTCCTCCAGCTGCAGTATTATTATTAAAAGCTGCTGGAATTAAAAAGGGTTCTGGCGTACCCAATATGGATAAAGTTGGCAAAGTTAACCGGGCTCAATTAGAAGAAATTGCTACTACAAAAATGCCTGATTTATCTGCAGCAGATATGGATGCAGCTGTACGCACCATTGCTGGAACAGCACGTAGTATGGGATTAGATACTGAGGGAGTAGCATAATGGCAACAGTAATTTCAAAAAAACTGAGTAAGCGTCAGCAAGCAATTCAAGAAAAAATTACTATTGGCAAGATTTATGATATTAATGATGCAATTACTTTATTAAAAGATTTACCAGCAGTTAAATTTGATCAATCCGTAGAAGTTGCTGTTAATCTTGGAGTTGACCCTCGTAAATCAGATCAAGTGGTACGTGGTGCAACAGTGTTACCCAATGGAACTGGAAAAACAGTTCGAGTGGCTGTTTTTGCACAAGGTGAAAATGCAAAAAAAGCTCAAGATGCTGGTGCGGATATAGTAGGATTTGATGATCTTGCAGCACAAATTAAAGGCGGTGATTTAAACTTTGATGTAGTTATTGCTACACCTGATGCTATGCGAGTTGTAGGCCAATTAGGTCAAATTCTTGGACCACGTGGTTTAATGCCAAACCCTAAAGTTGGAACAGTCACTGCTGATGTTGCTACCGCAGTAAATAATGCAAAAGCTGGACAGGTGAGATTCCGTGCAGATAAAGCTGGAATTATCCACTGTGGATTAGGCAAACTTTCCTTTGAAAATGCATCGATCATTGGCAATCTAGAAGCATTATTAATTGATTTAGTTAAAGCAAAACCTGCTAGTGCTAAGGGTGTATATGTTAAGAAAATCAGTTTATCTTCAACCCAGGGACCTGGTTTAACGATTGAGCAATCAACGCTTTCAATGAAGTAAACTTAGATTAGAATTATATTTATAGTTAAATTATTTTAGCTATAAATAACAGACTTTGGTTTACCATATGGTAAATGTCAAAGACCGTAGGTGCAAATGCTTAAAGAATTTTCTGATTTTATTATCGGCTAAATGATCCTACGCAGACGACTAAGATAATATCCTTGTCGTATAAATGAGCAATTACTTTATTATTGTTCAATTTTTAAACATAGATTCTATAGACCAACTTCTAGATTTTAATAGAAATGGTTATAGTGATCTCTAAATATAAAGGTGAGTACGAGTGGCTTTATCTATTGAAGGTAAAAAGGCGATTGTTGCTGAGGTATCTGAAATAGCCGCAAATGCGCACTCTGTTGTCGCTGCTGTTTATCAGGGAATTGAATCAAATGAAATGAACGAACTACGGAAAATTGCCCGTGGTGATAATGTTTATCTTCGTGTTGTTAAAAACTCTCTAGCAAAACGCGCAGTTGCAGGAACAGATTTTGAGTGTATCACAGATGAACTAACGGGTTCGCTAGTATTGGCATTTTCTATGGAAGATCCTGGTGCTGCTGGACGTGTTATTTCTGATTTCATGAAAGAGAATAAGAAACTCCAAGTTAAGATTGTATCTCTTGGTGGAAAATTATTAGCTCCTGAAGATATTACTAAACTAGCGAAGATGCCTACTAAGGATCAAGCTATTAGTATGTTAATGTCTGTTATGAAAGCACCCATTACTAAATTTGTTCGTACATTGGCAGAGCCTCACGCAAAACTTGTTAGAACTGTTGCGGCTGTTAAAAGCCAGAAAGAAGCAGCTTAAACAAGTTGATATAATTCGCATTGCTGAATGGTAGTTTGAATTATATATAAGGTTATTTTAGTTTTTATTTAATTTATTGTAGTAAACCTATAAAATTTTTGGAGTATAAAATGTCTGTATCAAAAGATGATATTTTAGAAGCAATTTCGTCCATGACGGTAATGGAAGTTGTTGAATTAATCGAAGCAATGGAAGAAAAATTTGGCGTATCAGCTGCTGCTGCAGTTGCTGCTGCACCTGCTGCTGGCGGTGACGCTGGAGCTGCTGCTGAAGAAAAGACAGAATTTGATGTTATTCTTAGCGCTGTTGGTGACAAGAAAGTTCAAGTGATTAAAGCAGTACGTGCTATCACTGGTTTAGGTCTTAAAGAAGCAAAAGCGGTTGTTGACGGAGCGCCTTCTCCAGTTAAAGAAGCTGCATCTAAAGACGAAGCTGAAGATGCTAAAAAGCAACTTGAAGAGGTTGGTGCATCTGTTGAGATTAAATAATCCAGCAATACTACTTCAAGCCTAGGCTTTAGGATTGGCTAGTGGATATTTATCCACTAGCCTTTTCGTGTTTGTAACTTTTCTAAATCAATTGTGTTTAGAAAAGAGATGTAGAGTTTTAAAAAAGTAGTTATATAGCTACCCTTTTAAAGTTTTAACAAGTTCTCCACCGTATTAACTCATGATATTTGGAAATTAGATGGCTTATTCATATACTGAAAAAAAACGCATCCGTAAAGATTTTGGTACAAAACAAAGCATTATGGATGTCCCTTATTTATTAGACATTCAGTTAAAATCATATAGAAAGTTTCTCTGTTTAGACAATAATATGGAAAAACAGAAAACTACAGGTTTGCATGCTGCATTTGATTCAGTTTTCCCAATTGTTAGTTATTCTGGCAATGCTGAACTTGCTTACTTGAGCTACACTTTGGGCAAACCAAGCTTTGATGAGCAAGAATGTCGCACACGTGGTGTTACCTATTCTGCTCCAATACGAGTTAAAGTCAGACTTACCATTTACGATAGAGACTCTCTTGCTCGTAAAGTTAAAAAAGTCAAAGATATTCGTGAACAAGATGTTTATATGGGTGAAATCCCATTAATGACTAATAATGGTACTTTTATTATCAATGGAACAGAGCGTGTTATTGTTTCTCAATTACATAGAAGTCCAGGCGTATTTTTTGATCATGATAGAGGTAAAACACATTCTTCGGGTAAATTATTATTTAATGCTCGCGTAATTCCTTATCGTGGTTCATGGTTAGATTTTGAATTTGATCCTAAAGACAATTTATTTGTTCGTATCGATCGCCGTAGAAAATTACCTGTAACAGTAATTCTACGCTCTCTTGGTTATGATAATGAGCAGATTCTGGCTATGTTTTTTGAATCTGAACATATTAAAGTCGATGGTGAAAATATATCTTTCAATATTGTTACGGAACGTTTACGTGGACAAACATTTGATTTTGATATAATTTCTGATGGAAATGTTATTGTTGAGAGAAATAAGCGTATAACAGCTAGAAGCATTAGAAAATTACAAAAAGAAGATATATCTAGAATAACGGTTCCCAATTCTTACTTGCTTGAAAAGGTCTTAGCTAAAGATCTGGTTAATCCTGATACGGGTGAAGTAGTTGCCAGTGTAAATGAAGAGATTACCGAAGATATCATAGCCCTAATAGCTGAAAATGATATCAAATCTATTGAGCTGATATATGTTAATGATCTGGATGAAGGTTCATTTATATCCGATACCATGCGCATTGATGGATCAACGACTCAATTAGAGGCACAAGTTGAAATCTATAGAATGATGCGCCCGGGTGAGCCACCAACTAAAGAAGCAGCTGAAGCTTTATTTTCAAATTTATTTTTTGCTCCAGAGCGTTATGATTTATCGGTTGTTGGTCGAATGAAGTTTAACCGAAGAGTGGGTCGTGAAGAAATAACCGGCTCTGGCATATTATCACATGAAGATATTATTGAAGTTATTCGTACTTTAATAACCATACGTAATGGTAAAGGCAATGTTGATGATATTGATCACCTGGGTAACCGTCGTGTACGTAGTGTGGGTGAAATGGCTGAAAATCAATTCAGAGTTGGATTGGTTCGTGTTGAACGTGCTGTAAAAGAGCGGTTAACTTTAGCGGATACGGATAACTTAATGCCACAGGAAATGATCAACGCAAAACCTGTTTCTGCGGCAATTAAAGAATTTTTTGGATCCAGTCAATTATCGCAATTTATGGATCAGAATAACCCTCTTTCTGAAGTAACACACAAACGTCGTGTTTCGGCTCTTGGTCCTGGCGGTTTAACGCGTGAAAGAGCAGGTTTTGAAGTACGTGATGTACATCCAACACATTATGGTCGGGTATGTCCTATTGAGACTCCTGAGGGGCCAAATATTGGTTTAATTAACTCACTATCAGTTTATGCTCGTACTAATGATTATGGATTCTTAGAATCTCCATATAGAAAAGTGGTAGATGGAAAATTAACTGACCAAATTGATTATTTATCAGCTATTGAAGAAGCTGACTTTATTATTGCACAGGCTAGCGCCGAAGTAGATGACAATGATAATTTTATTGAGGACTATGTTACCTGTCGTTTTGATAATGAGTTCAGTGAAATACGACGTGAAAAAGTAAACTATATTGATGTCTCTCCAAAACAGGTGGTTTCAGTTGCTGCTTCAATTATTCCATTTTTAGAACACGATGATGCTAACCGTGCATTGATGGGGTCTAACATGCAGCGCCAGGCAGTACCCACTATTAAAGCAGATAAGCCTTTAGTAGGAACAGGTATGGAACGTACCGTAGCTGTTGATTCTGGAGTAACAATTGTTGCCCGTCGTGGTGGTATTATTGATAAAGTTGATGCATCCAGAATTGTAATCAGAGTAAATGATGATGAAACGGTTGAAGATGAAGTAAATGTAGATATTTACAATCTAGTTAAATATACCCGCTCAAACCAGAATACCTGTATCAATCAGCGCCCTTTAGTTAAGGCGGGTGATGCAGTAGAGCGTGGAGATGTAATTGTTGATGGGCCTTCAACTGACCTGGGTGAACTGGCTCTTGGTCAGAATATGTTGATAGCCTTTATGCCATGGAATGGTTATAACTACGAAGATTCTATCTTAATTTCTGAAAACATGGTTAAAGAAGACCGTTTCACTTCAATTCATATTATTGAATTAACCTGTATTGCACGTGATACTAAATTAGGCTCTGAAGAAATAAGTAGTGATATTCCAAATATTGGTGAAGCTGCCTTATCTAAATTAGATGAATCTGGCATTGTATACGTTGGTGCTACAGTTGAACCCGGTGATATTCTAGTAGGTAAAGTAACACCTAAAGGTGAAACACAGCTTACTCCAGAGGAAAAACTTCTACGTGCTATTTTTGGTGAAAAAGCTTCTGATGTGAAAGATACTTCATTGCGTGTATCTGGAAGCACTCAGGGAACAGTAATTGATGTACACGTTTTTACCCGTGATGGTCTTGAAAAAGATGCCAGAGCAAAGGCAATTGAAGACGATGCTATGGTTCAGGTTAAAAAGGACGTACGCGATCAGAATCGTATTGTTGAAATTGACCTGTATAATCGCATAACTGAAATCATGATCGATCAAGTAGTTGATGGTGGTCCTGATTTATCCGCGGGAGATAGCATCAATGCGAACTGGATTGAGAGTCACTCCTATGATAAGTGGAATGATATCAAGCTACGCGATTCAGACAAGCAGGAAGCTATAGATAATATTTTTGAACAATTGGATCTGGCTCGTAAGCGCTTTGATGATGTGATAGATGATAAGCGTAAAAAAATTATGGCTGGCGACGATTTGGCTCCAGGTGTATTAAAAATGGTTAAAGTTTATCTGGCGGTTAAACGTAGAATTCAGCCAGGCGATAAAATGGCTGGAAGACATGGAAACAAAGGTGTTATCTCTACTATTGTTCCAGTTGAAGATATGCCGTTCTTAAAAGATGGTCGTCCTGTTGATATTGTATTAAACCCATTGGGTGTACCTTCTCGAATGAATGTTGGTCAGGTATTAGAAACACATTTAGGCTGGGCTGCTAGAGGGCTTGGGCATCGTATAGGTGAGCTTCTTGAAGCAAAAGCCGAAGCGGATGAAAAAGTTAATAGTCTGAGAGACTATCTGGATAAAATCTATAATGAATCAGATGGTAAAAAAGAAGATATAAGCAGTCTAACGGATGATGAAGTATTTGTTTTAGCTAATAACTTAAAAGGTGGTGTACCAATGGCTACACCAGTTTTTGATGGAGCAGATGAAGCAGCAATTAAGAAAATGCTTAAACTTGCAGGTCTGGATGAATCTGGACAATCAACACTTTATAATGGTCGCACAGGTGATAAGTTTGATCGCCAGGTTACCGTTGGTTATATGTATATGTTAAAACTGAACCATTTAGTTGAAGACAAAATGCATGCACGTTCTACGGGGCCTTATAGTCTGGTAACTCAGCAGCCTTTAGGAGGTAAAGCGCAGTTTGGTGGACAAAGATTTGGAGAGATGGAAGTTTGGGCACTGGAAGCATATGGTGCTGCGTATACATTACAGGAAATGTTAACCGTTAAATCTGATGATGTAGCGGGCCGTACAAAAATGTATAAAAATATTGTGGATGGTGACCATCGCATTGATGCTGGCATGCCAGAATCATTTAATGTGTTGTTAAAAGAGATACGTGCTTTAGGTATGGATATTGAGTTGGCTCAGATAGACTGAGACAGCATACAAAAATAAAATATTGATTTAAAGAATATCTAAAAAGATATTCTTTAAAAAACATTTAAGCCTAAAAAGCGATTAATGAGGGTAAAAAATTGAAAGATTTACTTAATCTAATTAGAAAGCAAAATCAACAAGAAGATTTTGATGCTATTAAAATATCTCTTGCATCTGCCGAGAAGATCCACTCATGGTCTTATGGAGAAGTTAAAAAACCAGAAACGATTAACTATCGTACTTTTAAACCCGAACGTGAAGGTTTATTCTGTGCTAAAATTTTTGGCCCAGTTAAAGATTTTGAATGTTTGTGTGGAAAATATAAACGCTTAAAGCACCGTGGTGTTATATGTGAAAAATGCGGAGTAGAAGTCACCCAGTCTAAAGTTAGACGTGATCGCATGGGGCATATTGAACTAGCGAGCCCTGTTGCACATATATGGTATTTAAAATCATTACCATCACGTATGGGTCTATTATTAGATATGACTTTGCGTGATATCGAACGTGTACTATATTTTGAAGCCTTTGTAGTAGTTGATGCTGGTATGTCAACCTTAGAAAAAGGTCAGATCTTAACGGACGAGGAATACCTTGATGCGATCGAAGAATTTGGGGATGACTTTGATGCTAAAATGGGTGCAGAAGCAATTTTATACCTATTGAAAAAAATTAAGCTAGACGTTGAAGCAGCTAAAATTCGTGAAGATATGGCTGCTACTGAATCAGAAACAAAAATCAAAAAATTCTCTAAGCGTTTAAAACTTATAGAAGCTTTCTTAGATTCACACAATAAGCCACAATGGATGATTATGACAGTATTACCTGTCTTACCACCTGATTTACGGCCATTGGTACCTCTTGAAGGTGGCCGTTTTGCAACTTCAGATTTAAATGATCTCTATCGTCGGGTAATTAATAGAAACAATAGATTAAAACGTCTATTAGATTTAAATGCACCTGATATTATCGTGCGCAACGAAAAGCGCATGTTACAGGAATCTGTAGATGCACTAATGGATAATGGTCGTCGTGGTAGAGCAATTACTGGAACCAATAAGCGTCCATTAAAATCTCTTGCTGATATGATCAAAGGTAAGCAGGGGCGTTTCCGTCAGAACTTATTGGGTAAACGTGTAGATTACTCTGGTCGTTCTGTAATTGTGGTTGGCCCAACGCTGCGTTTGCATCAATGTGGTTTACCAAAAAAAATGGGCCTGGAATTATTCAAACCTTTTATTTTTAGTAAACTCGAGTCAAAAGGTTTTGCAACTACCATTAAAGCAGCTAAAAAATTAGTAGAAAAAGAAGGTCCAGAAGTATGGGATATTCTTGAAGAAGTAGTACGTGAACATCCAATTATGTTAAATCGCGCACCTACACTTCACCGTCTTGGTATTCAAGCATTTGAACCGGTTTTAATTGAAGGAAAAGCAATTCAATTACACCCATTAGTATGTACAGCATTTAATGCTGACTTTGATGGTGATCAAATGGCAGTACATATTCCTTTGTCAATTGAAGCGCAAATGGAAGCTCGTACTTTGATGATGGCAACCAATAATATTTTATCTCCAGCAAATGGAGAGCCCATTATTGTACCTTCTCAAGACGTGGTACTGGGTTTATATTATATGACCCGTGAGAAAATTAATGTCCTGGGTGAAGGCGGAATTTATGCAGACCACAAAGAAGTTGAACGTGCCTATGAGACTAAAAATGCTGAATTACATGCTCTGATTAAGGTACGTGTGCCAATTTTTGAAAAAAATGAAGGGGATGCTGAATACAAACAAATTGGTACTCGCATAGTTGATACAACCATAGGTCGTGCAATTTTATTACGTATTTTGCCGAATGGACTTAACTTTGACTTAATGAATAAGCCCTTATCTAAAAAAGCTATTTCTGCATTAATTAATAGCTGTTATAGAAATGTGGGTTTAAAAGAAACCGTTGTTTTTGCGGATCAATTAATGTACACCGGTTTTGAATTTGCTACACGTTCTGGTGCATCTTTTGGTATCAATGATATGGTTATCCCAGATTCTAAAACAGAAATTATTGATAAAGCACAGGCCGAAGTATTAGAAATTCAAAATCAATATGAATCTGGTTTAGTTACACAAGGCGAGCGCTATAATAAGGTTATTGATATTTGGTCACATACCAATGAAAAAGTGGCTAAGGCAATGATGGATATTCTTGAGAAAGATGAAGTTGAAGATGCTGATGGAAATATGGTTGAGCAGGCTTCATTTAACTCAGTGTACTTAATGGCTGATTCTGGAGCCCGTGGTAGCCCAGCACAGATTCGTCAGTTAGCAGGTATGCGTGGATTGATGGCAAAACCTGATGGTTCTATCATTGAAACTCCCATTACAGCAAACTTCCGCGAAGGTTTGAACGTAATGCAATACTTTATTTCAACTCATGGAGCACGTAAAGGATTAGCTGATACTGCACTTAAAACGGCTAACTCTGGTTACTTAACTCGTAGATTAGTTGATGTATCACAGGATTTAGTGGTAAAAGAAGATGATTGTGGAACCGTACGTGGTGTTCCAATGCAATCACTTATTGATGGTGGTGAAGTTGTAGAACCCCTTAATGAGCGAGTTCTAGGGCGTGTTACTGCGGAAGATGTATTCCAGGCAGATGGAAATAAAGTAGTTATTCCTAAAGGCACCATGCTTGATGAAGACTTATGTGAAAAACTGGACGATCTAGGTGTAGATTTTATGAAAGTTCGTTCAGCAATTACTTGCGAAACTCGCTTTGGTATTTGTTCTATGTGTTATGGTCGTGATTTAGGCCGAGGCCACTTAGTAAATAAAGGTGAAGCGGTTGGTGTAATTGCGGCACAATCAATTGGTGAACCTGGAACACAGTTAACTATGAGAACATTCCACATTGGTGGAGCGGCTTCTCGTTCAGCGTCTGTAAATCAAATTGAAGTCAAATCTTCTGGTGTGATTCGTTTACATAATATAAAAACCGTTAAACATCAGGAGAGCAATCACTATGTAGCGGTATCTCGCTCAGGTGAAATAGCGGTGTTGGATAAAGTTGGTCGTGAACGTGAGCGTTATAAAGTACCCTATGGCGCTGAATTAACAGTTGCTGATGCAGAAGAAGTTAGCTCTGGTCAAGTTATTGCAAACTGGGATCCTCATACTCACCCCGTAATTACCGAGGTGGATGGTCACGTTAAATTCACTGATTTTGTAGAAGGTGTTACCTTTGTTAAAGAAGTGGATAATATAACAGGACTAAGTTCCCTGGTGATAACCGATCCTCTACAACGTATGGGTAGTGCAAAAGATATGCGTCCAGCGGTTAAATTACTGGATAAAGACAATAATGATCTGTTAATTGCTGGAACAGATATTCCTGCCCATTACTTCTTACCTGCAGGTGCTATTGTTAAACATCTGGATGGAGATGAGGTAAAAGTGGGTGAAGCTATTGCCAGAATTCCACAAGAATCTTCAAAAACTAAGGATATTACGGGTGGTTTGCCACGTGTTGCAGACTTGTTTGAAGCAAGAAAGCCAAAAGAATCTGCTATTTTAGCTGAAATTACTGGTGTGGTAAGTTTTGGTAAAGAAACTAAGGGTAAGCAACGCTTAGTTATTACCCCTAAAGAAGGCAATGTTTATGAGGAACTTATTCCAAAATGGAGACAAATTAACGTATTTGAAGGTGAATCTGTAGAAAAAGGTGAAGTTATCTCTGATGGAGCAAGTAATCCACATGATATTTTACGCTTAAAAGGTGTACAGGCTATTACCGATTATATTGTAAATGAAGTTCAGGAAGTTTATCGTTTACAAGGTGTAAAAATCAATGATAAACATATTGAAGTTACTGTAAGACAAATGCTTAAACGTGTAGAAATTACCAATGCAGGCGATACTAAATTTATTCGTGGTGAGCAAGTAGAGTATGCTTCGATTTTGAATGAAAATGATCGCGTTGTTACTGATGGAAAAACACCTGCAACATATAATCGCATGTTACTTGGAATTACCAAAGCGTCTTTGGCAACGGATTCATTTATTTCTGCCGCATCCTTCCAGGAAACAACTCGGGTATTAACTGAGGCTTCTGTAAGTGGAAAGATTGATGAGCTTAGAGGCTTAAAAGAAAATGTAATTGTTGGTCGTTTAATTCCCGCAGGGACTGGTATGACGTATCATAATGAAAGACGTCGGAGACGGCAAAAAATATTAGGTGGATTTGGAAGCGCTAAAGAAAGTGTAACTGAAGCAAAACCTGATACAGCGGTAAGTGAGGAAGTAAAAACTGAATAAAAAATAGAAATAGAGTAAATTAACTTGACAAATATGTATTAAATATATATATTGCGTCGTTCCCATACAGGCCGTTTCCATGCGGCCTGTTGTTTTAAAAGTATTTGGAGTAGATATCGTTATGGCAACTACCAATCAATTGGTACGTAAACCACGTAAAAGAAAAATACAAAAAACTAATGTTCCTGCATTAGAAGCATGTCCTCAAAGACGTGGAGTTTGTACTAGAGTTTATACTACAACACCTAAAAAACCTAACTCAGCACTACGTAAAGTAGCTCGTGTGAGATTAACCAGTGGTTATGAAGTAACTTCATACATCGGTGGCGAAGGACATAACCTTCAAGAGCATAGTGTAATCTTAATTCGCGGTGGACGTGTTAAAGATTTACCTGGTGTTCGTTATCATACCGTTCGTGGTGTATTAGATACAGCAGGAATTGAAGATAGGCGTCAAGGTCGTTCAAAATATGGTGCTAAACGCCCTAAAAATTAATTTAAATAGTTAATAACTTGATTTGAGTTATTGGCAAAAAATAACAAGCGCGTACTTATTATGGTTATTTATAAATAAGGTTAATAAGTAAGTATCTTGGAAAAGACAAACAAAACATAAAAGGAAATAATTATGTCCAGGAGAAGAGCCGCAGTTAAACGTGATATTTTACCCGATCCAAAATATCATGATAAAGACTTGGCAAAATTCATCAATATCATGATGTTAAATGGTAAAAAGTCTGTAGCAGAAAAAATTGTTTATGGAGCACTCGATATCCTAGTTGTTAAAACTAATGGTGATCCAATGGATGCTTTTAATAAAGCATTAGAAAATATAAAACCATTTGTTGAAGTTAAATCCAGACGTGTAGGTGGAGCAACCTATCAGGTTCCTGTAGAAGTACGTTCTTCAAGACAATCTGCTTTAGCAATGAGATGGTTAGTAGATGCATCAAGAAAACGTGGTGAAAAATCCATGGGACGTCGTTTAGCAGGTGAACTAATGGATGCCTTTGAAGGTAAAGGTAATGCTGTTAAAAAACGTGAAGATGTACATCGTATGGCTGAAGCGAATAAGGCTTTTGCACATTATAGATGGTAGTACTAAGTGGCACGTAAAACTCCAATTTCTCGTTACCGAAATGTCGGTATCATGGCGCACATCGATGCAGGTAAAACTACTACAACTGAAAGAGTTTTATACTATACTGGTGTGTCGCATAAAATTGGAGAAGTTCATGATGGTGCTGCTACCATGGACTGGATGGAACAAGAGCAGGAACGAGGTATTACCATTACTTCTGCTGCTACTACCTGTTTCTGGAGTGGTATGGATGCTCAGTATGAGCAACATAGAATCAATATAATTGATACTCCAGGACATGTAGACTTTACCATTGAAGTAGAGCGCTCCTTGCGGGTTTTAGATGGGGCAGTGGCAGTTTTTTGTGCTGTTGGAGGTGTTGAACCTCAATCTGAAACAGTATGGCGACAAGCGGATAAATATAATGTTCCCCGATTTGCATTTATTAATAAAATGGATCGCTCAGGGGCAGATTTTTTTCGCGTTATAGAACAGATTAAACAAAGATTAGGTGCTACAGCTGTACCATTGCAATTGCCTATTGGTGCGGAAGATACTTTTTGTGGAGTGATAGACCTGATTAAAATGAAGGCTATTTATTGGGAAAAAGAAAACATGGGTATGAACTATGTTTTTGAAGAAATTCCTGAAAATATGCTGGAGCTGGCTGAAACCTGGCATGAACACTTAATTGAATCAGCGGCAGAAGCTAATGATGATATTATGGAAAAATACCTTGAAGAAGGTGATTTGTCTGAGAATGAAATTAAACAGGCTATTCGTCAAAGAACTATAGCGGTTGAAATTATTCCTGTTACTTGTGGTTCTGCATTTAAGAATATTGGCGTACAAGCAATGTTAGACGCAATTATTGATTATATGCCATCACCAGAAGATGTGCCTGCTATTTTAGGGCATTTAGATGACAAGGATGAATCAGAAGGAACCAGACTTCCAACGGATAAGGATCCATTTTCGGCACTTGCATTTAAAATTGCAACCGACCCATTTGTGGGAACCTTAACATTTTTTAGGGTTTATTCCGGGGTGTTGAAATCTGGAGACTCAGTATACAACCCTGTAAGGGCAAAAAAAGAACGCATTGGTCGTTTATTACAAATGCATTCTAATTCACGTGAAGAAATAAAAGAGGTTAGAGCAGGAGATATTGCCGCAGCGGTTGGTATTAAATTTGTTACTACAGGTGATACCCTATGTGATCCAAAACATGTGATTACACTGGAAAAAATGGAATTTCCAGAGCCTGTTATATCAATAGCTGTGGAGCCTAAAACACTGGCTGACCAAGACAAAATGTCTATTGCACTAGCTAAACTTGCCCAGGAAGATCCTTCATTTAAAGTCCATACAGATGAAGAATCCGGGCAGACTATAATATCCGGCATGGGTGAATTACATCTGGATATTATTGTAGATCGTATGAAACGCGAATTTCACGTGGAAGCAAATGTAGGTGCGCCACAAGTTTCCTATAGAGAAACTATTCGTGAAACAGTGGAAATTGAAGGTAAGTTTATCAGACAGACTGGTGGTAAAGGTCAGTACGGACATATCTGGTTAAAACTTGAGCCGCATCCAGGTTATGAGTTTGTCAATGAAATTGTTGGAGGTGTTGTTCCTAAAGAATACATCAAAGCCATTGACAAAGGAATTCAGGAACAAATGTCTAATGGTGTATTAGCAGGTTTTCCTCTGGTAGATATTAAAGCAACGTTATATGACGGTTCCTATCATGATGTAGATTCTAATGAGATGGCTTTTAAAATAGCTGCTTATATTGCATTAAAAGATGGAGCTCTTAAAGCAAACCCGGTTTTGCTTGAACCTATTATGAATGTTGAAGTTGTGACACCCGATGATTATATGGGTGATGTTATGGGTGATTTAAACAGACGCAGAGGCATCGTTTCAGGTATGGACGAAGGACCTGCAGGGAAAATTATTCGTGCAGACGTACCATTGGCTGAAATGTTTGGTTATGCTACTGATCTTCGATCTGCAACTCAGGGAAGAGCTAGTTATACAATGGAATTTGGATCATATGAAGAGGCAGCTAAAAAAGTCTCTGAAGCAATTATAGTTAAGAATATATAAATTAAATTTAGGGTAAATTAAAATGTCTAAGGAAAAGTTTGAACGCACAAAACCGCATGTCAATGTTGGAACAATTGGCCACGTTGATCATGGAAAAACTACACTAACAGCGGCACTGACAAAGTGTATGGCAGAA
>JASFYQ010000106.1:0-35351 GCA_045047105.1 Pseudomonadota bacterium
GAAGCCACTACAGACTTTATGGAACAAGAGCAGGAGCGTGGAATTACTATTCAGTCCGCAGCTACTTCATGTGAGTGGGATGGACATCGTTTAAATATTATTGATACTCCAGGACACGTTGATTTTACTATCGAAGTATACCGTTCATTAAAAGTGTTAGATGGTGGTGTTGGAGTTTTCTGTGGTTCTGGTGGTGTAGAGCCTCAATCTGAAACTAATTGGCGTTATGCGAATGAATCAGGCGTTGCTCGTGTTATTTTTGTTAATAAACTGGATCGTTTAGGTGCTGATTTTTACCGTGTAGTTAAACAGGTTGAAGATGTTTTAGGTGCTAATCCACTGGTTATAACTTTACCTATTGGCACAGAAGATGATTTTGTTGGTGTGGTCGATTTATTAACACGTAAAGCATGGGTTTGGGATGACTCTGGTGACCCAAGTAATTATGAATTACAAGATGTTCCTGCGGATATGGTCGATCAAGTAGAAGAATATCGTGAAACAATGATTGAAATGGCTTTAGAGCAAGATGACGATTTAATGGAAGCTTATCTAGAAGAAGGTAAAGAGCCTTCTATAGATGAAATTAAAAAATGTATTCGTAAGGGTACTATTGCATTAGATTTCTTCCCCACATTATGTGGTTCTGCATTTAAGAACAAAGGCGTTCAAAATGTATTAAATGCTGTGGTTGATTATCTTCCTAATCCAATCGAAGTTGAGCCTCAGCCAGAAGTTGATCTGGACGGTAATGAGACAGGCAAAAAAGCAATTGTAGATCCTGATAGACCATTCCGCGCATTAGCATTCAAAATTATGGATGACCGCTTTGGCGCTTTAACCTTTATGCGTATTTATTCAGGTACTTTACAAAAAGGTACAACAGTATTGAATACCTTTACGGGTAAAACAGAACGTATTGGTCGTATTGTAGAAATGCATGCAGATTCTCGTGAAGAGTTAGATTCCTGTCAGGCGGGTGATATTGTTGCATTTGTTGGTTTAAAAAACACCCAAACTGGACACACTTTATGTGATAAAGACAATCCAGCTACATTAGAGCCTATGGTTTTTCCTGAGCCTGTAATTGCTATTGCAATTTCGCCAAAAGATAAAGGCGGCTCTGAGAAAATGGGTATTGCTTTAAACAAAATGGTAAAAGAAGATCCTTCTTTCCATGTTGAAACTGACGAAGAAAGTGGTGAAACCATTCTTAGAGGAATGGGTGAATTACACCTGGATATTAAGATTGATATTCTTAATCGTACTCATGGTGTAGAAGTGAATGTGGGTAAACCTCAGGTAGCTTATCGCGAAACTATCACTGGACGTATTGAAGATACGTATGTACATAAGAAGCAATCCGGTGGTGCTGGTCAGTTTGGTAAAATTGATTATATTATCGAGCCTGGCGAAGCAAATAGTGGTTATACCTTTGAATCTACAGTAACGGGCGGTAATGTACCTAGTGAATACTGGACTGCAATTGATAAAGCCTTTGGTAAAATGTTAGATGAAGGTGTTTTAGCGGGTTACCCTTGTTTAGATGTTAAAATTACTCTAACAGATGGTGCTTACCATGCGGTGGATTCATCTGCTATGGCGTTTGAATTAGCGGCTAGAGGCGCTTATCGTCAATCTATGCCTAAAGCTTCTCCACAATTGATTGAGCCAATTATGAAAGTAGATGTATTCACTCCAGAAGCTCACGTGGGCGACTGTATCGGTGATTTAAATCGCCGTCGTGGCATGATTAAAGCACAAGAATCTGGAACCATGGGAACGCGTATTAAAGCTGAAGCTCCTTTGAGTGAAATGTTTGGATACATTGGTGACTTGCGTACTATGACTTCAGGTCGTGGTCAATTCTCAATGGAATTTTCACACTATAGTCCTTGTCCTAAGAATATTGCAGAGCAAGTGATTAAAGAAACAAGAGAGCGTAAAGAAAAGAAATAAACAACACTTTTATTTGCTTTTTGAAGGGCTGGTTTATACCAGCCCTTTTTTTGCTTAAAATTAAGTTTATAAAATTTGCAATTTGTACGTCTAATACCTTAATAATAAATTATAAGGAGTGCAAAATGAAAATTAATGGTAAATTTTGGATTGTTTTTTTTACACTCTTTTTAGGGCTTAACCACTCCGTTTATGCTGAGCACGAATCAAATCGTTTTGGTTCTTTACTGGGCTCGATCGTGGGTGGGGTGATTGGCTATCAATTTGGCGGTGGTACTGGAAAGTATATTAGTACCGCAGCAGGTGCGGTTATTGGCTCACAACTGGGCAAAAACATCCAACAGGATTACCATGAACAGCCGCAGTACCAATCAGAATATGTTTATCCTCAAACATCCTATAATCAGCAAAACTACAATCAACCATCCGATGGTAATTATGGTCGCTATCAGAGTAATTTATACCGTGAGCCAGCCTATACCAATAATCGTTATACCACACATTATAATAGCCAGGTAATTTATATTGCTGAAGATGATTATCTAATCAAACAGCACCTTAGTGATCAGGCTAAAAGACGTAATATGATCCGCAATGGAGAAGCCGATCCTTATGAGATGCCCTATGATACTTCTACTGTTCAAACAAGTTGGGATGACCCCTTTAACTAAGAAATAAATACTAAATTTAAACTGTATTTTTAAATTCAATTTTTCTGGTACCCAAATGAAATTTTTTTGTTGTGTAATATGGCTTGTATGCCTGATTACTTTATCCCATACAATTTATGCCCAAAGTTTTAGTAGTTCTGATAAACAGGTCAGTGTTTTGGAGCTTTATACTTCAGAAGGTTGTAGCAGTTGTCCTCCAGCAGATAATTGGTTTAGCCAATTAAAACAGGATAAACGTTTATGGACAGAGTTTATCCCTATTGCTTTTCATGTAGACTATTGGGATTATATTGGTTGGCAAGATAGCTTTGCTGATAATACCTATAGCCAGAGACAACGACAATATGCTCGAAATAACAAAGTTAGAACGGTTTATACTCCAGGCATGCTTTTAAATGGCAATGAATGGCGAGGCTGGTTTGAACGCCAGGAATTAAAGCTTGATATAAATGTAGCAGCAGGTAAATTATCTATAAAAGTTAAACAACAGCAAATGAGTGCCAAATATTCTGCAAAAAATATCTCTGATAAAGTGCTGATTTTAAATATTGCAATACTGGGCTTTAATCTTAATTCTAAAATAAGTTCGGGTGAAAATAAAGGGCGTATACTAGCCCATGATTTTGTGGTATTGGGATTTCGTAGTATTAAAATGCAACAGAATAAGGATTCTTATATTATTGAATCTACCGCTCTACCTGAAGTGGTCGCAAATAGTAAAATAAAAGCAATTGCTAGTTGGGTCAATACAGAAAAAAACCTTAGCCCAATTCAGGCAACTGGCGGTTGGCTGCACAATAAATAAACTGATAATCTGATCTCCTGCGTGACTCGAGCGCATATCTGAACCTGATATCATTCGTGGTGTTTTGCAAGTTGAGTTGTCTCCTAAGTTAAAATTATTCGATCTTTTCTTTTTCACCTATTGATTCTGATTTTTCAGGATTAAGGGATACTTCATTAATTCTCTCCCATAAACATTCATAATTAAATCAACTTGAAAATTAATGTTTTTGTAACTACAATAAGTGTATGAGGTGGGATGAAAATAAAAGACAAAAGAATTTATTAAAACATGGCTTAGATTTTTTTGACTCAGACTCTGTTCTAGATAATCCATTTAGATTAGATGTTCATGTTATTCGAAATAAAGAACATCGAGTTCAATCTTTTGCTTATGTTTGGGATTATTTAGCTGTATTGACTGTTGTTCATACTGATAATGGTGAGCGCATTATTAGTTTTCGTCGTGCCAGTAAAGAAGAAAGAGAGGTTTATCATGAGTGGCTTGCAAATGAATATGAGTAAACAACAAATACTTGAAGCAACAAAAAAAACACCTAAAGATGGTGATTATGTTTGGGATGGACACAAAGAGAGTGATCGTCCGCTAAGTAAATCAGAAATGAAAAAGGGGATTATTGGTCGACCTAAATCTCTTAATCCTAAGAGTTTAACAACTATTCGTTATTCAAGTGAGGTAATAGAATACTTTCGTGCAACAGGAAAGGGATGGCAAACTCGTATGAATGATGTTCTTCAGGAATATGTTAATAAACATAAAAATCATTCATGTTAAACATCTCATGAAATGATTAAATAGTTGAAAAATTTGGCTGCTAGAGATTAATAATCTACTATCTATTGCCCAAAATTTGGTCCCCCCAGCGCGACTCGAAAACAATATATAAGATTCATTAATATCAATAACATAGGTTTTATTAAACCCCCTGATCCCGCTTTTATGCGGGATCCATTTTTAAAGAAATTAGGTTTTTTTCATATTTTTATATTCAATGCAAAAAATATTTAGTAATTTAATTTAATATTTAGTAATTTAATTTCTTAGTGACTTAGGAGACGTACTGCTGTCATTTAGGATTATCAGATGTCTGCTCCCATAAAATTCACTAACTTGCTCAAGACTTGAGTGGCAGATGTCTGACAATCTGCGATGGGCGAAACTGCGGGATGTTAACGCCAGAATGTTTCTATGGGGATTATGCTGTTGAGGTTTTGGTTAAATAGGTATGTTCCTTAGCTGCAACTCACTTTTATTATCAGAAAGATTATTTAGTGGAGAAAGCAGACATTTGATGGGAGCAACAAATCCGAAGAATTAAGTTGAAAATAAATAATCTATTCAAGGTAAAATCTACGCATTAGGCAAAAAAAAGGCATTCAAATAATTTTAGGTAAATCTAAGAAAGTTGACATTCTAACGCCAAGATTATCGGGGCGTCTTTTTTCCTCCGATGCATTTTCTTGTTATGCATACTTTTAAATGATAGTTGAATAGCAAAATGCCATTATTGGGGATACTCATCATTAGCAGTGATGAGTATCCCGTGTAATTAATAAAAACAAACTTGTAAGATGAAAGTTCTGCATCTTGAGTTTAATTAACCATTCAATCTTATATTTTTCATATTAATGGTTTCCAGTTCCAACCCAGATTCAAGGTATCTATAGGCAAAATAGTTAGCTACTTTTCTTTCATGTGTGGATAAAATAATCTGCGCCTCAGGAAATTCATACTTCAATAACTGTACAAATGAAGCCATGTTTATCTCGTCCATCGTTTGCACTGGGTCATCAATTAATAGTGTCAATAAATTAGTAGGGTAAACCTTATTCATCGCAAGCATAAATGATATAACCAATCCTGATAGTTCCCGAACTCATTGTGTTCCAAGCATCATGCTCTTCAGCTAAATCTGATGTAAATCTAATATAACCATTTTCTTTTATGTTATCGGCCGTCTGAAGGAAAATCCCATTTCCATCAGGCCTTGTCTGTAATCAATATTTTTACTACAAACTTTTGTTGTAAATCTCGAATAAAATAGTGAAAATCTGATACTTCTTTTCTAGCTTGCTCAATTAAATTAATGGCTTCATCATAATGCTGGCGTGGTATATCTTCAATACGTTGCACACACAGAAAGTAACACGCAATTTATTGTATATATGCTTAGTAACTAATTGCTGGTTACCTTCAAAAAATAGTGAAGCCCATAATGTTTTTTCTTTTATTTTTTCTGACTGAGAAAAAGTAAGTGGGTAATCTTGAGGGTTTGGTTTATGTGCGAACCCGTTGGATAGAAAATAAAGTATTTGTGCTGACATGATAGCAATCTCCTTTGTAAGTAGATATAACTGCCATCAATTAGGGATCAAACTAAGGGTGGCAGACTGATTTAAGTTGATCCTATCGCACAAAGGAGCGACCATCTTTCGATGCCTAAAGCAGCCCACCATAAAACGGTAGACATAAAAAAACACCATAAACGGTGCTTTGCACCTTTGTTCAACAGGGGATCAATCCTGACTGCATGATTTAATGCAGTGCATATTAATCTACGCCTGTTAAAAATTAATTGCAAGAAAAATATTTAAGAGATTAGTAACTTGTGAATGGATAATAAGCAATATTTAAGCTCTTATTAATTCACCTTAAAACAACAAAAAACTTGTATTTTTTGATTAAATACTTATTTATTAAAGTAAGGATACTAGACAAAACTTGACAAGGGGTGTAATCTAACGCCATGAAAAACAGACTGATAGTAGCTAATATTACTGGGGCAATGGAGAAGATAGGTTTATCTCAAACAGCCGTATCGGAATCACTAGGTGTCTCAAGACAAGCAATTTCTCAATGGCTTAATGAAGATTCATTTCCACGACCAAATAAATTGCTACAACTGGGTAAGCTATTAAATTTAAGCTTCACTCAGCTTGTTAGTAAAGAAGATGATTTAGAGCCTAAAGTTGCCTTTCGTAAAATGAAAGGGACAAAAACTAAACCTCACCACATAGAAAAAGCTCAAGAGATGGGGCGCTTTTTAAGTCATCTTGTAACTTATATACCCTTTGACATTGATGAGATGCCACCAGTGCTTAAGGAGCCTGTTCTTGATTATGATTACCTACAAAGAGTCGTTAGTAAAGTAAGGCAAGATATCAATGTTGAGCCATTAGAGACAATTAATTTCAGTCATTTGATTCGTCGATTCAGGGACTTACAAACTGTTATCATCCCTGTATTATGGGGTAGTAAAAAACGCCATGAAAATGCTTTACATATTTATTTACCACAATCTCAAACCACATGGGTTTATTTAAACCTTGATGTTAATATCCATGACTTTAAATTTTGGATGTCACATGAACTTGGACATTGTTTTTCACCCTCTTTAGAAGGTAATGAAGCAGAAGATTTTGCAGATGCATTTGCTGGAGCATTATTATGTCCTCATGATATGGCTGAAGACTTTTATAGGGAGTTAAATAATAGTCCTCGTACAACACAAGCTAAATTAAAAAAACTAATGCAGTTGGCAGATAAACAAATTATTTCACCAAATACAATTGTCTCTCAATTAAAAAAATATGCCATTTATACAGGGAAAAGTGAGATTAACTTTGGTAAGGCACTATATGGTTGGATTACAAATTTTAATAAAAAATACCATAATTTAAGTTATGCTATGTTGGGAGATGTTTCACACTTAGAGCCAAGAGAATATATACAGGAGACAGAAAAAAACTTTGAAACAGATTTTTTTAACCTTTTAAAGGTTTACCTCAAAGACACTGGGAAAGGTGCCGGTTACGTACAATCAGTTCTAGATATACCATTAATGGATTCAAAGGGTATTTATACTGAGTTAACCTAATGGCACAATCAAAAATACTTGTTGATACAAACTCATACCTTCGATTAGCAAAAACAATTAACCCTTTGCTCGGAATCCCTTTTTGTGAAGATGGGTCTTGTTTGTATATTATCTCAGAATTAAATGAAGAACTAAAACCACGTCGTTTTACAACAAAATTTCCTTGGATAGATGAGCAGGAGTATGTAGAAAATAGAGGGTACATGCCTGTAGTTGGTAAAAAACTTAATAAACAGATTAATGAGACTTACGAGTTTATCTGGGATTATGTGCAAACCGATCTGCCTGGCCCCTCACCAGTTGATGCACTATATCTTGCCTATGCAGTAGAATTGAATATCCCAGTAGTAACTGATGATCAAGATATGACAGAGTTGGCGGAGGTATTTGAAGTAAGCATCCTTTCATCTTTAAAATTATTAAAAAAAATGCTGGATTGCAAATACATTGAGATGAAAATAGTTAGTGGTCTAGTTGAGTATTGGCGGTATTGGGATGATAGACCTGCAAATATGGAAAAAGATTATCAGCTCTTTTTTACATAGATAAAGCCTCTTTGATTTAAATCTTGCTAGCTTCAATACTACCGCCTTTCTGGGTGGTGTATTAGAGCCAATTTTCGGTATGCCTGGTTAATTTCTGTTTTAGATGCCGAAGAAGATACACCCAATAAATCATGGCAGGGCTTACGCTCTATTCCTAAATTAAGCATAGAATCTAGGTCATAACCTAGAGGCATTGATTCATAAGCTATCAGTCGGAGATTTGAATCAGGATTTAAAGTGGTATTTATGAATGGATAATTATCTCCTGGGGTGTTGGTAATATACATTCAAATATTACTCACTACTTGTTGGTGTTTCCTTTTTTCGATAAAAGCTAAACAGTCGGATAATAGATATCGTACATTTGAGCCTATTTTTATATAAGGGAGATCATATTTACCGCTACCATTTCATGCTTAAAATATTAGTCTGCCTTGCTCCAGTTAAAAGCGACAGATAAACATAATCTTTAAACCACTCTCTCGATTCTGCATTGAGTGCTTTAAAAAATTGACTAACTTCTTCTTTGGGTTTTCTGGAGTCAATTCCTTGTGATACTAATATTGAATAATTGTTTGCTTTGAGTCGAGCATCTTCAATATAGGAAGGGTAGGGTGCAATACGAATTTCAATAGTTTTACCCAGTAATTTTTTCTTAAAGTAAAAATTTTTACTGTCGCTGGGTAAATGGTATAGCTTGAGTGTTTTGGATTCGGTATCTGTATGAATAATACGTCTATTCAGGACAAGGTAAGGCGTTAATTGTTCGTTTGTTAAACTTGAATTTAGCCATAAATTCTCCTAAGGCGGGATCATCCCGCTTTTATCCCGCCCTATGCAGGGATTCAGGGTGATTTTTAGTGATTTATAGTGAAGTGTGGTTATAGTTCTTGGTCCCCCCAGCGCGACTCGAACGCACATCTGAACCTTAGGAGGGATCCGTTCTATCCAGTTGAACTATGGGGAGTGAAGGAGGATTATACACAGTTATGTTACTTCAAACCAATATTTTTAACTATACCACTGCACTTAAACCACTTCTGGAATAAACACCTGTTTTTCCAGTAGCACTATAAGTATCACTACTCATATGCCTATTACCTAGTAGAATTTTTAAAATGTTCTCATTATTGCTTTTTCTCATATGAATTAAGCGGCCATTTAGCTCATTATTACTTTTACATTGAGCAAGTTGCTTTTTTAGTTGTTGCCAATTATTTTGTAACGGTTCAGAATCAGACTCATTAATTAACTTATTAAAAACTTTGAGTGTTGGGGTAATGCTATTACAAATTAATACTTGATTACGTTTTTTATCAAGTTCTTGTAAGTATATAATTAAAGGCTTTTTTTGCTCGATTAATGAGCCTAACTCCTCTGCTTTAGATTGTTTAATAGCCTCATGTTCCAGGCTCATTAATTCATCTAGTTTTTGTAAGCAATTAAGCTCTTGTATAATGATCTGATTTAGTTCATTGAGGATGTTATTTGTGTCCATTACTGACTCCTTTTATAAAACACAGAATATAAATATCAGTTCACAACTTTTGTTAATAAAAAATCATAAACTAATGATCTGATTCTCACCTTGCTAAAGAGAATTTTCTTTATTTAAATAAGGCAATTTCCATCTCAATAAAACGCTCAGCAATTTTATCGGAGTTAATGGAATAGCTACCATCTTTAATTTTATTTTGTATTTCTTCTACCTTTTGCATATCAACTATAGGTAAATGAGCAATACTTCCTTCTAATTTTTTAAGATTAATAGCGGAATCAGTCAGTGTTAGACTGTCAGTAGGAGTTTTTACGGAGGCAGGAGGTGGATTAGTTTTGGCATTATTAAGAGCATCAACATCCTTCGCTTGAGCATTTGCTTTAGCTAATGGATTGTTCGCAGCATTGTGCAGCTGTTGAACATTGTTGTTGTTAATATCGATTGCCATTTTTTTCTCCTGAACTAGCACTTATATCGGCATTATTTTTTAAAACTTTATAGTTGTTTTTAATAAATTGATAGATTGTATCAGTTTATTAAAATATTAAGTTATACCATAATACTAACCATAAATTATAACCTACCTTATGGTTTGATAGTAGCCTTTAGCTGTTTCTAAAAATTAACCACTACGACACCTGCTGCACTAACTACTCCCTCTATTATCTTATTTGAATTTGTATTTCTAACTTTTATACGTTGATTTTGTTTACCATTGCTTAAGGCAATGCCTTTCATTTTTACCATCAAACGTGAATTTTTTGCTACAATCATCACCTGTTGTTTTCGTTTAACCAGATAATGTATCTGTAATTGTGATGCAGTGATAGCTTTAGTGGTTTTAATTGTTCGTTTAGCCTGTTTTCCTGCAACATCACTAATGCGCTTAAAATAGCGGCGATGCTGGCCTGAAATTGTCTGATTAACCAGTGTTAACATTTCAGGAATGATGTATTCACCCCTTAAAATGGTCGTTGTTGCAATAACTACAGGAGCGGTTATAACTGCTTTAAAGGATACATAATAGCTCCATCTGGGTTTTTGACACCTAACTCCAATTGTAAAGTGCTTATTTACTTTAAAATTGCCTGATACTTCTGCAATAAGTGCTTGTTGGCATTTTTTTAACTTAATCCGAGAGTCAATTTTTGCACTTTCTAAGGACTCTATAGTATATTCCTGTGGTATGTGTTTTATTATGTAATTACTTGCCACATCGCTAATATCAGCTATTGGATGGTATTCCTGGGCATATAGCATAGAGCTAGCTGACGCTATCAATAGGCTGCTAATAAGCAATAATATTTTTGTATTTCTCTGCATGTTGTTCTTCATGTCAAGAATCTGTCAGTTAAATTAAACTTTCTCTTATTAATTACAATGCATAATGTATGCCATAGTTTAATAAATTAAAAAATGATAAATGAATTAAAAAACCACCAGCTACAGCTTAAAAAATGTACGCTCTGTAATGAAATGGTAGGGGTTCCAGTACATGGTCAAGCGGTTATCTCTTCTATTATGTTAATTGGACAAGCCCCAGGAATAAAAGAAGCCGGAGAAGATAAACCTTTTGCCTGGACTGCAGGAAAAACTTTATTTAAATGGTTTAATGGAATAGGGGTAGATGAACAGCAATTTCGCCAATCTGTTTATATGACAGCTGTTTGTCGCTGCTTTCCTGGAAGAAAGGGCAAAGGGGGGGATCGCGTGCCTAATAAATCTGAAATTAAAAATTGTAGTCGATGGTTAAGTGCTGAAATTAATATTATTCAGCCTAGACTGATTCTTCTGGTGGGAAAGCTTGCTATCAATCAAGTGTTACCCGTTAAAAAACTAACTGATATTATTGGTACACAAATTAGCCATGAATTTTTTGATCATAAATGTGATTTTATTGCTCTGCCACATCCATCAGGTGCTTCTACCTGGTTTCGAAGTGAGCCTGGAGTATCACTATTAGCAGAGTCACTGCAATTAATACAAAAACATTCCAGCTGGCAAGATATTATACAATCCAGGATGAGTTGAATTAACTCTATGTTAAGCCTTTATGTTAGAATATATTTTTTGCTTATTAGGAAATACATTGCAAACACGTACAAAAATCTGCGGCATAACTAATATTGAGGATGGATTATTTGCAATCGACTGTGGCGCAGATGCATTAGGTTTTGTTTTTTATCCCCCCAGCCCAAGAAATATCTCAGTTCAAGATGCTGCTGAAATTATTAAACAATTACCTCCCTTTGTAACAATGGTGGGCTTATTTGTAGATGAGAGCCGTGATGTAATTGAGCAAACCATAAACCAGACACAGATAGATCTATTACAGTTTCATGGTAATGAAGATGAAGCTTTTTGTCAGCAATTTAGTTTTCCTTATATCAAAGCTATTCGCATGAAAGATGGTTTGGATATACAGCAATTGATAGAGGATTACAGCTCTGCCAGAGCCATTTTATTAGATTCCTATGTAGCAGGCATACCCGGTGGTACGGGAGAAGCATTTAACTGGGAGTTAATACCTGCCCAAACATCTAAAGCTATTATCTTAGCGGGTGGCTTGACCCCTGAAAATGTAGCTGAAGCAATTAATATAGTTAAACCCTTTGCAGTGGATGTAAGTGGTGGAGTAGAGAAATCTAAGGGTATTAAAGACCATAAAAAAATACAGGATTTCATAAAATCTACACGAGTTTACCTTTAGTCTTGCCTCAAATCCTGATAAAATTTACCCCCAAATATTTATAATGCTAGGACAATATAAAAATCAATGAATAATAGCACTGATCAACAGGAATATACTTCTGGCTCTATGCCTGATGAGAGAGGGCATTTTGGTATTTATGGTGGCATGTTTGTAGCAGAGACTCTGATGCAACCACTGGAAGAGCTAAAACAGGCCTATAATAAATTCATGCAGGACGAAGAATTTTTAGCTGAGTTAGATGCCGATCTCAGTCATTATGTTGGTCGACCATCGCCCTTATATTATGCGCAGCGCTGGACTCAGGAATTGGGCGGAGCAAAAATATATTTAAAACGTGAAGATTTAAATCACACTGGGGCGCATAAAGTAAATAATACTATTGGCCAGATATTGCTGGCTAAACGGATGGGCAAAAAACGTATTATTGCCGAAACCGGAGCAGGGCAGCATGGTGTTGCAACCGCAACAGTTGCCGCACGTTTAGGCCTGGAATGTGTAATTTATATGGGTGCTGAAGATATTCAACGACAGGCCTTAAATGTTTATCGTATGAAACTACTGGGAGCAAAGGTTGTATCTGTTGAATCAGGTTCTAAAACCTTAAAAGATGCCCTTAACGAAGCCATGCGCGACTGGGTTACTCATATTGATGATACCTTTTATATTATTGGTACCGTTGCAGGCCCTCATCCTTATCCAGCCATGGTCAGAGATTTTCAGGCAATTATTGGACGTGAATCCAAACAACAATTACAGCAACAAGCAGGCTGTTTGCCAGATGCTTTAGTGGCATGTATTGGTGGTGGCTCAAATGCTATGGGATTATTCTACCCCTTTATTGAAGATAAAGAGGTCGCTCTTTATGGCGTGGAAGCGGCAGGACATGGTTTAGATACAGGTCAACATGCAGCACCATTATGTGCTGGAAGCCCTGGGGTTTTACATGGCAATCGCACCTATTTAATGGAAGATAAAAATGGCCAGATTATTCCCACTCATTCTATCTCGGCGGGCCTTGATTACCCTGGTGTTGGTCCAGAGCATGCCTGGTTAAAGGATATTGGCAGGGCAAATTACGTTGCGATTGATGATAATGAAGCCTTACAGGGGTTTCATGACCTGACCCGTATTGAAGGCATTATGCCTGCATTGGAATCCAGTCATGCAATCGCTTATGTAACTAAATTAGCTCCAACAATGGACAAAGAACAAATTATTATTATGAACTTATCGGGTCGAGGTGACAAAGATATTCATACAGTCGCAACTTTAGATGGCTTGCAGCTCTCTTAGGAAACTTTTATAAGGTATACAGATGAGCAGAATTAAACAAGTATTTCAGCAATTAAAAACAACGAATACAAAAGCACTTATTCCCTATGTAACTGCTGCGGATCCTAATCCTGAAATGACGGTAGATCTATTATATGCAATGGTTGACGCTGGAGCAAATTTATTGGAACTAGGTGTGCCTTTTTCCGATCCCATGGCAGATGGGCCTGTTATTCAAAAAGCCAGTGAGCGTTCACTAACACATGGAACTTCTTTACTGGACGTATTTAGCATGGTTAGTACTTTCAGGGAAAAAGATCAGCAAACCCCTATTATTTTAATGGGCTACTTAAATCCCATAGAAGTAATGGGGTATAAGTCTTTTGCCCGGCAGGCAAGTAAAGCAGGTGTAGATGCGGTATTAATTGTAGATTTTCCACCAGAGGAAAGTCAGGAATTTTTGGCAATTCTTGCCGAATATCAACTGGATTCAATATTTTTACTTTCTCCAACTACCACTGATGAACGAATTAAACTTATTTGCTCACAGGCAAATGGTTTTGTTTATTATGTGGCGGTTAAAGGGGTAACAGGCTCTGCTACACTGGATACTACAGAAGTGAGTCAGCGTATTAAGCTTATTAAATCCATAACTGACTTACCTGTTGGTGTCGGTTTTGGCATTAAAGATGCGAGTACCGCTAAGATTGTTGGCCAGAGTGCAGATGCGGTTATTGTTGGTAGTGCACTAGTAAATATTATTGCTAAGGGGGCTTTAGATAATGAGCCTAAACAATCTATGATCAACAAAATAACAGAACTTTTATCATCAATGCGTACAGCATTAGATAGCAAATAATAGTAGGAATGAATTATGGTGGACACAGATAATATGAGCAGTTGGTTTCGAAAATTACTCCCTTCTATTAATACAGATGGAGCTTCAAAAAGAGCAGTACCTGAAGGATTATGGCATAAATGCCCATCCTGTAGTGCGGTACTGTATAGAATTGAGCTAGAAAAAAATCTGGAAGTCTGTCCAAAATGTAATCATCATATGCGTATTGAGGCAAGAAAACGTTTAGAACATTTTTTTGACGCTGATAGCATAACGGAAATTGCAGAAAATATAAAACCCGTTGATGAGTTAAAATTTAAAGACTCCAAGAAATATAAAGACCGAATTAATAGTGCTCAAAAAGAAACTGGTGAAAAAGATGCATTAATTGTTTGTCAGGGACAGGTCAAAGGTTTTTCTCTGGTGGCTGCTGCATTTGATTTTCGTTTTATGGGTGGGTCTATGGGCTCTGTGGTTGGTGAAAAATTTATTCGAGCGGTTAAACTCTGCCTTGAAAAAGACATTCCTCTGGTATGTTTTTCTGCCAGTGGTGGAGCAAGAATGCAAGAAGCTTTATTTTCGCTGATGCAAATGTCAAAAACCAGTGCCGCTTTGGGCAGATTAAGAAAGCGTGGAATACCTTTTATTTCCGTTATGACCGACCCAACTATGGGTGGCGTTTCAGCCAGTTTGGCTATGCTAGGTGACATTAATGTAGCTGAACCTAATGCCTTAATTGGTTTTGCTGGTCCTCGAGTTATTGAGCAAACGGTAAGAGAGACGCTACCAGAAGGTTTTCAACGCAGTGAATTTTTACTAGAACATGGCGCTTTAGATATGATTGTGTCTCGTCATGAAATGCGTGATACCCTGGTTAATATATTGGCTATGTTAAAACAAAAATAGATGCCAAAAACGCTCGCTCAATGGCTGCAATGGCTGGAATCTCTGCATCCCAGCAAAATTGATCTTGGGCTACAACGAATAGTTCAGGTAGCTGCTCGTTTATTACCCGATAATTTTTTTGCCAATGCTAAACAATCTTTGCCATTTAAAATAATTGTTGTTGGTGGAACTAACGGTAAGGGTTCAAGCCTGGCTTTTTTACAATCCATTTTAATTGCCTCTGGTTATAAAACTGGCACTTATACTTCCCCGCATTTTTTAAGTTTTAATGAACGTATTCAGGTTAATTCCAGCTCAATAGGTGATGCTCAACTCTGCGCTGTTTTTGAACAAATTGAAGCGATGAGAGGGGATATTTCTCTGACCTATTTTGAATATGCTACCCTGGCTGCATTGTATTATTTTGTGCAACAAAAATGTGATGTTATAGTCATGGAAGTAGGTTTAGGAGGGCGTTTAGATGCAGTTAATATCTTAGATTCTGATGTTAGTCTGGTTACAACGGTGGATTTGGATCATCAGAATTGGCTGGGTGATAATATAGAAGCCATTGCTTATGAAAAAGCAGGTATATTTCGTAATAAACATCTGGCTTTGTATGGTGATGAAAATACCCCCAGTTCACTGGTAAAGCATGCTAAGGAAATTGATTGTAGCTTATTGCAATACGGTAAGGATTATTCTTATAACAAACAGTCTCAACACTGGACTATTTATCCAAATAGGTGCTTTGATAACAATTCAGACTATAGTTTAGGTCCATTAATATTTCCCCTGCTCCATGGTGAGATACAATTTAAAAATGCTTGTAATGCCATTGTGCTATTGAATAATTTGCAACAACAACTGCCTAAAATCACTTTGCAAACTATTAATAAAGGTATTGAAAAAGCCTCTATCGAGGGTCGTTATCAGTGTTTGTCTAAAAGCAAAAATATAGATGTTTTTGTTGATGTGGCTCATAATCCACAAGCGGCTAAAATATTAAATACTATTTTATCTGAACCTGCTTATACGGGACAAACCCATGCTATTTTTGCTATCTTAGATGACAAAGATATTAGAGGAGTAGTTCAGCAACTCATCAATAGTTTTGATGCATGGCACATTATTCGTCTGGATTCGGCTCGGGCTACTACACAACAAAAAATTAAAGATATCATTCAATCAGAGAATAAAAATATTCCTGTATCATGTTATAATGAGTTTTCAGTTGCCTTAAAAACAGTTATGGAGCAGAACAACTCAATGGTGTCGAAGGATTTAACCGGAGTTAAAAATCGTGTCATTATATTTGGCTCTTTTTTAACCGTTGCTCAAGCTATGGCATTCTTTAAGGAATAAAAACTTCTTGTGAGCGACAATAGAATAAAAGATGATACGGTTGATCTAAAGCAACGGATTGTAGGTGCCATCGTTATTGTTTCATTGGCGGTTATTATCCTGCCCATTTTATTAAGACCAGAAGAAAACTCAAAACAGCATTTTTCCACTGAACGGATTCCCCCAATACCTGCTGAGGTAATATCCACAGTAAGTAATTATAATAAGGTTACTAAAAAAACAGAAGCAATGCCTGCTTTGCCTACTGTTAACGCTATCCCGATTGATAAGCAAAACAAGCAGCAAGTTGAACAGTCTGTAGTTAAAATTGCCCGAGATGTTGCATATAAAAATGCGGATAAAGCGGCTGATAAACTAATTAATCAAGCGTATACCATTCAATTAGGTAGTTTTAGCCAGCAGCAAAATGCTTTTAAATTACGAGATAAGTTACGAGATAAAAAATTTAAAGCTTATATAGAAAAAGTTAATTTAAATGCGGGCATAAGCTACCGGGTTAGAGTTGGGCCATATTTAAAGCACCCAACAGCAGTAACTAAACAAAAAAATATTAAACGTAAATTTAATATAGAAGGCTCAATTGTTATTTATAAATAACATGTCTCATGTGACTTAAAGGCGTATAAATGAATTTAATTTGGGTTGATTATTTTATTCTTGTAATCATTTTTATTTCTATGATAATAAGTTTATTGCGAGGGTTTGTCAGAGAAGCTTTGTCTTTAGCGGGATGGATAGTTTCAATTTTCATTGCCTTTGCTTATATGAATCAGCTGGCATTATTAATTCAACCTAAACTGAGCTCTTTACCTGCTTCGGTTTTAAACTTGTTGGCTTTTTCTATATTGCTTGTTATTGCATTAATTGTGGCAGGCTTATTAAATAATTTAATCGCTAAATTAGTTGATAAAACAGGATTATCAGGTACTGATAGAGCAATTGGCATGTTATTTGGTATTGCCCGAGGCATGGTATTGATTGGAGTATTAGTTTTGTTGGCAGGCTTTACCATGGTGCCGCAAGATTTATGGTGGAAACAATCATTATTTTTAGTTCATTTTCAGCAACTAGCTGTAACATTATCTGGCTTTTTGCCATCTGATTTAGCGATGAAAATTCATTATTAGACCATAACTATTCGCTTTACTCTAGGTTATTTCTGTTTATAAATAAATTAAGCAACAATGAATATTATATATATTTTTTTTATTGCGTTTAAATAGAAAACTTTAGTTTTAAGCTAAACGTCATGGTGTTTTTATGAGCAATTTGTATTAGGCTCTTATTTTTAGGGAAAAATTATTATGTGTGGCATTATCGGAATAGTTGCAAAAAACACTGTCAACCAGGAACTATATGATGGTTTAACTGTATTACAGCATAGAGGTCAGGATGCCGCGGGCATTGTGACCTATGATAATGGCAGAATGCATCTACGTAAGGCGAATGGTTTAGTCCGTGATGTGTTTAACTCATATAATATGCTTCGCTTAACTGGCAGAATGGGAATTGGACATGTTCGCTATCCCACAGCAGGTAGTTCATCTTCAGCAGAAGCTCAGCCATTATATGTGAACTCACCTTATGGTATTGCTCTGGCTCATAATGGCAATTTAACTAATGCTGAAGAGTTAAAAACCGAAATCTTTAAACAAGACCTCCGCCATTTAAATACTGATTCAGATTCTGAAGTTTTATTAAATGTTTTTGCTCATAAGTTACAGGAGAGTAGAAAATTACGTATTAATGAAGAAGATGTTTTTGCCGCAGTAAGTGATGTTCATAGACGTTGTAACGGGGCCTATGCGACGGTTGCAATGATTACGGGTTACGGTATTGTTGGTTTTCGTGATCCTTTAGGAATTCGCCCTGTGGTATATGGCCAACGTCAAACATCATCTGGAACAGAATATTGCATTGCTTCAGAAAGTGTTGCCTTAGATGTGTTAGGTTTTGAGTTAATCCGAGATATAGCTCCAGGTGAAGCGGTAGTTATTACTTATGATGGGCAAATTTTTACCAAGCAATGTGCTAAAAACACACAATATACCCCCTGTATTTTTGAACATGTCTATTTTGCCAGACCAGACTCTATTATTGATAATATTTCTGTCTATAAAGCACGCTTAAGAATGGGGGAGTCCCTGGCCAGAAAAATACTTAAAATTCGCCCTGAGCATGATATAGATGTAGTAATCCCTATACCTGATACCAGTCGCAGCTCTGCAATTGGCCTGGCAAATATTTTGGGAGTAAAATATCGCGAAGGCTTTATGAAAAACCGTTATATTGGGCGTACCTTTATTATGCCTGGCCAAAAACAACGTAAACGTTCGGTAAAACAAAAACTTAATGCTATGGATTTAGAGTTCAGGAACAGAAATGTACTTCTGGTTGATGACTCTATTGTTCGAGGTACTACCTCGGGTCAAATAGTTAAGATGGCAAGGGATGCAGGTGCTAAAAAAGTGTATTTTGCCTCAGCTTCTCCCGCAGTATCTCACCCTAATGTGTATGGTATTGATATGCCATCATCACAAGAATTGGTTGCATATAATCGCAGTGAACAAGAAATTGCAGATGAAATTGGCGTAGATTGGTTAATTTATCAGGATTTGGATGATTTGATTGAAGCCTGCCATAGAGGTAACCGAGATATTTCAAAATTTGATGTGTCGGTATTTAATGGCGAGTATGTCACGGGCGATATTGATGATGAATATCTGGATAAGCTTAATCAGCGTCGTAAGGATTGTAATAAAGAGAAACAGCTACAGAGTGAAGAAGAGACCCTGGGGATTGGGGGATAAGCCTGGCCTAATTTATTGTTTGCATATTGCTTTTCATTACAGATGAAAAAAGAATTGGCCAGTTCCAACACTGTCAGTTTGGGGCTTATTGCTCCTTGTCTCTCTGATAATAGGCTTGTTTAGTATTAATTTCAGAGTAACTACTCAGCGTATTCATCTTTTACCACAGAACTGCGTTATTTTTGCCCTCAAAATGGTCACATATTTGTATATGCTCACATTTTTCGGTCAAAAAAGCCTGATTCTGAGGCAAAATCTAAACACGCTGAGTAGTTACATTTCAGAAGTATAAAACTCAATTAGACGTTATTTGCTCATGCGGTTCGCTCTCATTGGGGCATAGAAAATAAAGTACATTGGGTTTTGGATATGACTTTTAGAGAAGATGAAAGTCGTATTCGACGTGGTAATGCGACACATAACATGGGAGTCACTCGTCACATGGCATTAAACTTACTTAAAAAAGAAAAAACAAAACTCAGCTTAGCTGGAAAAAGACTGAAAGCTGCATTCGATGATACTTATAGAGCTAAAGTATTGAGTAGCATATAATTTTAATGATTTTGCCCTGGGTGTTAATGTTGTTTGCCTGAAAAATCCAGCAGACGTTGAGTGGACTGAAAGGCTTTTAGGCGAATACCTTCTTCTACAAAGATTTCATTAGTTTCTTTTTCTAAAACCGCTAATACGCCTGGCAAACTATTCATTGCCATCCAGGAACAATGGGCGCACATAGTACATGTTGCTCCAATACCTCCTGTAGGTGCTTCTATTAAGCGTTTATCAGGCATAGCCTGTTGCATTTTATAAAAAATACCATTGTCTGTGGCAACGATAAATGTATCGCTATTGAGCGTTTTAACCGCTTCGATTAACTGCGTGGTAGAGCCTACTACGTCGGCCATTTCTACTAGGGTGTAAGCTGATTCAGGATGAACCAGTATTTTAGCGCCGGGATATTTTTCTTTT
Source organism: Pseudomonadota bacterium (assembly GCA_045047105.1). Lineage (GTDB taxonomy): Bacteria > Pseudomonadota > Gammaproteobacteria > GRL18 > GRL18 > JADGAU01. Next base: position 20,208 of record JASFYQ010000106.1, read on the forward strand.
AAATGTAATAAGGCATCGGCTTTAAATTCATTATGTACTACACAGGAACCTTGCCATAACAACATATCGGCTCCAGAAGTTTGTTGAATATACTTGCCTAAATGACGATCAGGAGCCCAGAGTATTTTTTTACCCTGGCTGTGCAGGTGTTGAATAACTTTGCTGGCAATACCCGAGGTGACTACCCAGTCAGCTCGCGCTTTTACTTCTGCGCTGGTATTGGCATACACAACTACAGTGCGTTCGGGGTGTAAATCACAAAAATTGCTGAATTCTTCTGCAGGACAGCCCAAATCTAAGGAGCAGGTTGCTCTTAAATCAGGCATAAAAATCCGTTTTTCTGGTGAAAGAATTTTGGCTGTTTCACCCATAAAGCGCACTCCAGCAACAATTATTTTTTTTGCCTTATGTGCCTTACCAAAACGAGCCATTTCCAGAGAGTCTGAAACACAACCTCCTGTTTCATCGGCTAATTGCTGCAAATCTGGATCGGTATAATAATGTGCTACTAATACCGCATCTTGCTCTTTTAAAGTGGATTTAATCTTGTTCTTAAATAACTCTTGGTTCTTAGGTTTAGCAAGATTGATTTTTTTTAAAATATCAGCTGTAGCAGGAATATCATATTCCAACTCAGGGGTTGTTACTATTTGATTCATTGAGTAATATGTAGTTTTATTTGTTTTTCTGAATAACTTTGTTGTAGGTTATTATTTATATATGTTTTAAGCTGTTGGTAATAGGCTTTAGCATCACTTTGTTTGTTTTTTAATAAGATCGGCTCATTACTGGCAATAATCTGTATATTATCTATACCTGTGGGCAAACCTGCAACTAGTCCAACCCCTGAATTGCCCAGTGTATATAACTTATTTGCAGATATTTTACCTTCTTTTAATAATAATTCTGGAGTTAGAGGGTAGAGTTGACCATCGCTGGTATAATAATTAACAATTACATAAGCATCTTGATTGGATAAGAAATGAATTAATATAGGGGAATTGATTTTAAAGGCAGGCTGTTTGCCCTTATTAGTCCAGGCTTTTAGATGAAAACTATTGTTTTTAACTATTGGTTCTAAAACAAAGTTAGAGTCCGTTTTTCCTACGCCTCTAATAACTAATCCCGCTTTTAGGTGGCTGTCTGATTGTTGTAATACTGCCTTGGGAATATTGCAGTCCAGTATATCAATTTTTTTAAATTGTCCTGAACGTAATACACTTTGTTTTTTACCGACTTGGATCAGACTTTGTTGATCAAGCGTTTCTTGTCTGCAACCATTATAAAAGGTTAGCAGTAAATTGGAATTTATACCTGTTTTGAGTATATCCCCAATAAAAATATCAGTGCCAAAATCAATCTGGCGTTCCGTACTATTTTCAAAATTAACCTTACCATCAAAAGAAGTAATCATAGCTACAGGCGTATCAAAGGGACTAGCTATAACTGTTTGTGTTGTACTAAGAAGGGTAAGAAGGATAAAAAATAAAAGTTTTGTTGTTGTTTTATGCATGTTTGTTTATTCCATTAACTTTTAATAATTCAAATACTTCTATCTGACTATGACCTTTAATTGGAGCTTCACCCTTAGATTGGACTTTTACGTTATTAGCTACTCTATTGTAGGAATTTATGGTTATTAGTATTGGTGCACCCAGTGATTTTGTCAATCCCTCAATTCGGGAAGCTACATTTACTGCATCACCAATTGCAGTATACTCCATTTTTTTATTGGAGCCTATATTTCCTATAATGGCTTCCCCTGTATGTAAACCAATTCCATTATCCAGTTCAACTTGTCCTTCACTGATCCATTTTTGATTTAGTTTAGTTAATGCCTGACGCATTTCAAAAGCAGCCTGAATAGCATTTAAGGTAGGGTTTTTAATGTTTTTTATTGGGGCACCAAAAAAAGCCATTAAACCATCGCCAATAAATTTATCAACGGTTCCTCCATGAGCTAATATAACTTCTGTCATGGCAGAAAAGTACTCATTGAGTGTTGCAACTACATCTTCAGCACTATGATTCTCGGAATAGGTAGTAAAGTTTCTGATATCTGAAAATAAAATGCAAATTTCTTCGCGACTTCCTTCAAGTTTGAGCGGAGCATCAGATTTGAGAATATCATCTACAACCTGTTTATTGACATAACTTCTAAAAAAATGTGCCAGTCGTCTTTTATTTTTATCCTCAACTGTAAAACGGTATATATACACCGAGATAAAGCTAAGTAACATGGTGAGAATAACTGGCACCAAGGGGATAATATAGTTATGCCTGAACATTAGCATTGCTATACTCAGATAGACGCACAAAACAATAAAAAATACACTGCTGGCTATTAATAACCTATATTGTAGAGCGATAAATCCAGTAATAAAGCCTGCAATAATCAGATAAAAAATAATTAAATTATCTTCTGCCTGGAATAAATAATCCTGGTTAATATGGTTGTTAATAGTATGAGCATGAATAAATATGCCTGGTTTTTCATCCGCTAAGGGGGTGGCATGAATATCATCGGATACATTATTTATTGCAATGAGTACAATTTTATCTTTGAAGTGTTGTTTGAAATAGTCCGTATCATTTGCTCTGGCTTTTAATAAAACCTCGTGAAAAGAATATGTTGGTATTTCCATATTGAGCTGGTAGTTGATCAGGTGTATATTTCCAGGGGGTTTAATCTGCTTATTAAAGGTAGCGGATCTTGATCCAAGCATAGCTTTGGATGCAATTAAATAAGGGAAACCAGGAATTTTTTGACCATCGGAAGAAAAAAAGACCTGTTTAACACGACGGATTTTATGGTCACTATCAGGATGGGTATTTATTACTCCAAAACTATGCCTGCCAACAATCAGGCCAAAATGTTTCATTGGCAGAGAAGAGTCAAAGGTTGTTGTATTCTCATTTTTTGTACCTTTAACTCCAGCTGCTACACCAATAACTACAGGTACTTTATATTTGTTAACGGTTATTAATAATGCCTTTCTCAGAGCATTTTTTTGTTTAAACGGGCGGGGCAGAAATTGATCGATACTCTTTGACCAGATAATATCTAAACCAATGACTTTGGGATGTTGCTGAGCAACTTTTTGAATAACTTCTGCAAAAAAGGTGTCCCATAAAATAAAGGGTTCATCAGTTTCACTGATTGAGTGGTCATCGATACCAATAAGAACAATATCTTGAGATATTACCGGGTGTTTAAATAGGCTATTACGCAATTGAAAGCGAAGGTCAATGCTTTGTAATTCAGACCTTTCTAATATCTTAAAAAAGTGCAAGAAAAAAACCAGAATAATACATGATGTTGCAATAAAAAAATGTTGTATTTTCATATTGTTAATGACAATAGAATGGCTTTTGAGAAAAACAGTATAGTTCAAAAATTTTGGTGAGCTGGCAGTATAACAGTTATTGATTGCACTGTTAAACTATTAATATGGATAACTCTTAAATCGAATAGTGGGGAATGTGAATTATTATGCCTGAGCTTTTAGCTTATCTTTTTCTATGGATTGCTGATAATCTGATAGGATTTCAAATTCATCAATGCTGTCCACATCACAACTTAAAAACATTTGAAAAGCAAACTCTTCAATATTATCATTACTATCTCGCATAACCATCTCCAGAAGTTTATGCTCTGTTGATTGTTTTTTTATAGCATTAAAATTAATAACATTGTTGCATGCGCGAGGGCTTAGCATTAGAGCAGTTTCCAGTTTGTATAGTCTAATGCTATTAGCGTATGTAAAATTTATATCTTTAGTGCTTATTTATCAAAGCTATGTTTAACAATGGGCACAATTTTTTGTAACATTTGTTTAAATACCTTGGGATTGCCACAGATAATATTGCCACTTTCCAGGTACTCATGACCACCTGAGAAATCACTCAACAAACCACCAGCTTCATGGACTAATAAAACCCCAGCAGCCATATCCCACTCACTTAGACCTATTTCCCAAAAGCCATCTAGTCTTCCTGCTGCTACATAGGCTAAATCAAGAGCCGCAGAACCTGGACGACGTATGCCTGCGGTATTTGGGAACATGGCCTTAAATGTTTCTAAATAGACATCCAGATGTTGTTGCTGTCTAAAAGGAAAACCTGTTCCTAATAGAGCGCCTTCAAGTGATGGACGTTTAGTAACGCGTAAACGGCGGTTGTTTAAAGTTGCCCCTGCGCCACGCGTGGCAGTAAATAATTCCTGATTTACCGGGTTATAAACAACCGCCTGAGTGACACGACCTTTTTCTTTTAAGGCAATAGAGACTGAAAACTGCGGAAATCCATGGAGAAAATTTGTAGTTCCATCCAGAGGATCAATGACCCATTGGCAATCACTTTCCTTTCCTATTGTCTCTCCACTTTCTTCAGCTTTAATACTATGATCAGGAAATGCTTTGCGGATTATCTCGATAATAGCCATTTCAGCCTGTTTATCCACTTCACTCACAAAATCATTTTGTGCCTTACTGGAGACGACTAATTTATCTACATGCTCCAAATAACGGTAGATGATATCTCCAGCAGCATTAGCTGCTCGAATTGCGATATTTAGGGTAGGGTGCATGGAATTCTCCAGTTGGAATAAAAAAAGTGCATTCTAGCATTTTGTTATTCTTTACTAAAGAATAAATTGACTACTTTAGTTGTTAAACTTTAAAAGTAAATTATAGCTTAAAAGTTTAAAAATATTTTTCTAATGTTAATTGTACATGGTCATCTTCACTAATGGGATTTAATAGGTGGTCGGAAAATAGTCGTAATTCTATGCTAAGTTTCCAATCTTTTCCTAAGCGACGGCTGGCTTCAATTTGAAAGCTGCGTAACTTGTCATAATCCATATCTTGTACTATTCCCGCTAAAAAATCAGTGCTTTGGGCATCATTAAATGTTAGCCTGGCTCCCAACATAATATCATTTTGAAACTGGCTTAATAGCGGATCGTCTCGCTGATCCCAGGAATATTCCATAATTACTCCCAGATCTATTGCTGATTCCATAATACCAATAAGGGTGTATTCAAAACCACCACTTGCAGCGACAAAAGTATCAAATTGATCCTGGCGATGTATTAGCTCTAATTTCCATAACCACTCCTCAAGCGTTGCCTGAAAATCTAAACCAAATTGATTAATTTGATCATAATAGGGAATTAAGGATATTTGTCCTTGGGTATTTTGGTGTGGTAAAAAGCGAGGATCCCGATTTGTTCCCTGGAAATAGTAAATACCCATATCGTATGCATCTATGGTATGGCTCCAGCGTACAGCAATATCGGTATGTTTCTTGCCCGCAGAAGATTCAAATTCAGCATGCTTGGTATCAATAGCCAGAGGGCCTCCTAAGCGGCCCTCTTCACCAGGAAAAGTTCTTTCTCTAAAACCGGGTAAAATAAAAAAATCTAAAACTCCCCAATCCTTAATAAGGCTGAGGTTTATCATCGCTTGACCTAATTTGGGATCGCCGCCAATATCATCGACCTGATCGTCCTGGTTAATAATATCAACCAGGTGATTGGTTTCATTAACTCCCCAGAAAACTTTACCTATACCTGTTCGAAGCTCCCAATTATCCTCCTCATTAACATGTAACCACATCAGTTCACGTATATCAAAGTGACTGCGCTCTGAATCTTGCTGATCAATACGGGCATAAGGTTTAAATAGCAGACTATCTAAATCATTGTTCCAGCCCTGATAAAATTCAACTTCAGCCAATAGTGATGCTTGTTGATTATGTTGTTGCTGATATTGAGGAGAATGCTGGAAAAGCAGGGCGGAAAAGCCTACTTTGCCATTTATTTCTACCGCAGAAACAGACCAGGGCAGACAAGATAAAAATATCAGGCTGGTGATAATAGGGCGTAACATATTAACGAATTCTCTTTAATGCATTTTTGTTAAAATCTCTGACAGATAATCCACTGGATAATTTGTAATTTTTCCAATCCAGCTGAGTGCTTTTTCCTGTTTGGTGATTGACCATGTGAAATTTATCTGCACGCCAGAACTTTCCATGGTATTGCTGGTAGCCTGAAAATGTTAAAGTTTTTAATAGACTTTTTTTGCGATCGTAGAATTCTGATTTATAAATACGGTATTCTTTGGTATCAATCCAGGTAATAATTTTAGTGTAACCACTGTGTTTATATTGTGGAATATTTTCAATTTTATAGCAGCTTAGCGTGCCACAGCTTTCTTCACCTAAATACTTGTATGTATATTTTTCTATTTCAAAAGAGCTGAGATCCTCATATGAAAATTCACTGCCCATAAAAGGACCCGATTTATTTTTAGAGCTAATGCGTTTGACTCTTTTTAAAGCAGGTAGGTATAACCATTGATCATCATTGCCTAATGGGTGAGAAAAACTTAAAAAAGCGGTTCCTTTAACATCACGAGGGCGGTCAAAAATAGTTAAGCCCTTGTCTCCATCATTTTTAATTTCTAGATTTTTAGTGCGGATATCACGAATACTTTCCTGGCCGCTTTTATTGCGTAGGGTCATTTTCATTTCTGCCTGACTATCCCCCCAGCCCTCATCATATAATTTACGTTGGGTTGCGATTTCGAGACCTTTATCTTCTGCTTCTCCCGCTATGACATGGGGGAAAGCGATAGTTAAACTGATGGCTAATAATGGTGCTAAAAGTTGCGGCTGATATTTTCTTTGCCTGGTGTTTGTAGTATTTTCAAAAAAAGTGTTCATAGGTGTTATCTCCAAATAATTTATTTGTTTTCAGTGGGTTTATCTTGATCTACTAACATTAACAAGGGAGGTAAGAATAAAAAGTCAATAATTAAAGCGATAGAGATAGTCACTGCTGTTAATAAGCCCATATCGGCATTGATTCTGAAACTGGATTGAGCCAGTACTGCAAAACCAATAGTTAAAATCAAAGTGGTAATTAATAAAGCACGTCCAACATTAGAAAATGCGTAATGTACAGCAGCAACCGTATCCATTGCTTTATCTCTGCGGGCATGTAGGTATTTGCTTAGAAAATGCACCGTATCATCTACAACAATACCCAGAGTCATTCCTGCAACTACGGATAAAGCCAGTCCAACTTCACCAACAAATAACCCCCAAACGCCAAATGCAACACCAGCCGGAGCTAAATTAGGAAGTAGACTAATTAAACCAAAGCGGACAGATTTTAGGGCAAAACCTAATAATAAGGATATAACGATAAGTGCTACAGTGGTTCCAGTTAACATACTGATAATATTTCGCTGACCAATATGGGCAAACATCAGACTTGGGCTTGCTACATCAATACTATAAGCCTGACCATTTTTAGCCATCCATTGTAAAGAGCGTTGTTCTATATCGAGTATTTGATTTGAGGTGATATTTTTAAAGGTAACTGCTAATCGCATGGCAGATTTATCTACGTTTATCTGGTTATTAAGATCCAATCCATACGGTAATGACATTTCATATAATAGTAGATATTGTGCTGAAAGCTCACGATTTTCAGGGAGTTTGTAATAATTGGGATCGTCGCCATGCATATTTTTATTGAGCTTTTTTATGGTATCAGTAAGGCTGAGTACATGATCGGTTTCGGGTTGTTCACGTAACCAATTGGCAAAGTTTTCTGTTACTGCTAAAAACTCAGGTTTGTTTATACCACTGGGCTCGCCACTTTTTATAGCATAAAAAATAAGCGTCAGTCCTCGAATATTATCCTGCATATAATCGGTTGCATTCCTAAAATCTACCCGCTGATCAAAATATTCTACGAAGTTATCATTGAGTTCATTTTTAGGTATAAAAACAACCAAGGATATAATAATAACACTGCTAATAGGTAATAGCTTTTTACGATGTTTAATTACAAATGTGCTGATTATATCCATATAATCACGCTTAGATTCCTCATGTTGAGTTATCTTAAAGGGTAATAACATAAGCAGGGCAGGAAATAAGGTAATGGATAAGAAAAATGCCAGCATTACGCCAGTAGCAACCATATTACCTAAGTCATTAAAAGGAGGTGCATCGGAGAAATTTAAACTTAAAAAGCCGATAGCTGTGGTTACACTGGTTAACATAATAGGTTGGAAGTTAATATGCAGGCTATGTAGAATAGCTTCGCGTTTTTCCATACCTCTGCGCATTTCATAAAACTGTGAGCTTAAAATATGTACGCAGTCAGCCACTGCAAGAGTCATTACCATGGTGGGGGTGGTGGCTGATGGACCGGTTAAGAAAAACCCCGTCCAACCTGCTAAGCCCATAGTAGCTGCGATGGTTGTAAGTATAATTATTACTGTCGCAATGGTTCCAGAGATTGTTTTAAGTAAAAAAACCATCATTATTAAAATGGCTAAAAACATCAATGGAATAAGATTTTTAGAGTCATTTATAGAGGATTCGGCAAAACTATTATTCATCATCACAATACCAGATAGATAAATATCAACCTCTGGGTATTTGGCTTGATATTTTTTCTTTAAGTCGCGTACAAAACTGACTATTTCAGGGACTTCAGAGGTAGGGTTTATTCCAGGTAACTGTACGGTGGTAGTGACAATAGTGACGTGATTCTGTTTGGAAATAAGGCGGTTTAACAATAACGGTTCTGTACTTGCAATTTTTCTCATTCGCTCAAGTTTGTCAGGGGTTTTTTCATCGTCCTCACTGAGTAAATCTTCTACTATCATATCGTCTTCTATAGCATAGGTGTGCTGAAAGTTAGTGATAGAATTAACTCGAGTAGAGTAGGGGGTTTGCCATGACTCATTGGTTACTTCCAAAACCATTTGCATTACCTGAGGAGTAAAAACTTTTCCATCCTTGGGGGCAATTACAAAATCAACCGTATCACTTTTGTTATAAGTTTTTTGCATCTCATCAAATGCAATTAGTTGAGGATTAGTTTCACCAAAAAAAACTCGGTAATCACTCTTAAAAACCAGTTTGGAAGCCCCAAAAGCAGCTGCAATTATTAAACTGATAGTTATAAGGGTAACTATCAGAGGGTGATCAATAACCAGGCTAAAAAACTGGTCTTTTTTTGACTGTTGTTTAATAACTTTTTTTTTCATAAACTAATCTCCTCCAAGGTGTTAAGTACCTTTATTAAAATGCGTAATGACTATTTGTCATTTTACGACGAATCGTCATCATTTGTTTTAAAAAAAACCGAAAATATCGGTTTTAAAAAATTAATTGCTTATTGATGTTCTATCTGTGCTATTTCATCCGCAAAGACCTCTTTTTTTAAGCGCTTTATAGTGTCATGGTAATCCCATGTTGAACTTAAAGGCTTCCAGCCCAAACCATCCAGAGTAATACAAATATTGTGTAAGAAGGCTTCTTGCATATCCAGTTTTTTTATTAATTGTGAATCCTCAGCTCGCATCATTAAAGCCAGAGTTCCAAAAGACATAGACCAATTGCAAAAGGTTATGGCATCAATGTTAGATGAATTATGCTGCTCTAAATCTCCTGCATCTATAGCCTCTATGACTACACTATTTAATAGTACCATTAACGCACTTTCTTTATCATCTGAGATAATTTGATGTTTTTTACTGGCTTTTTCAGAAACAGTGGAGGTTTTACAACTTAATACACACATAAATTGATCGGGTTTTATCCGAGCATTTAACATATAAGCATAATGCAAAGCAATTAAACGTTCTCTGGAATTGCCATTAAATGCTTTAGCACGAGTAAATAAACCACTAAGCTCGGTCAGGCAGGTAATGCCAATAGCACTTAGGATATCTTCTTTACAGCTAAAATGGTTATAAATAGTGCCTTTAGAATAATCTGATCGGGTAGTTAATTTATCCATGGTTAAACCAGCAAATCCATCATCATGCATAATATCCAATGCTATGCCGATTAGCTCATGTTCGCGCTGGATAAAATTTTGTTCTTTGCGAGTTGTAGTGTTCATGAATAAATATAATAAGTAATTAAATACAGTAAGTGACGAATCGTCAGATTATCACATAGTGTTTAATTTAATAGCAAGTTATTTTTATTTTAGGTGATAACACTGGGGGCTGTTCTGCCAGTGAATTCAAATAAATTAGAAATTTTTTCAGCAATAAGCATTAACTCTTTTAAGGCCTGCTGACTGTCCTTGTGCTGTTTTGTTATATCTTTTTCATAGGAGTCAAAATAAATTCGTAAAGTTGCCCCTGAGGTTCCAGTGCCAGAAAGTCTAAATATAATTCGTGAGCCATCGGTAAAGCCAATACGAAAGCCCTGATGTAAGCTTCTGCTGTGATCAATCGGATCGTCATAAGTAAAATCATCTGCAAATTCAACTTGATAAGAGCCAAAATGCTGGCCTTTAAGTGTTTCAAGCTGGTTTTTTATATGTAACATTAATTGTTCTGCTTTTGCTGATTCAATTGTTTCGTAGTCATGTCTGGAGTAATAATTGCGCCCATAGATCTGCCAGTGTTGTTGTAACACCTTGCTTACACTTTGTTTGCGAATAGCTAAAATATTTAACCAGAATAGAATGGCCCATAAGCCATCCTTTTCACGGATATGATTGGAGCTGGTGCCAAAACTTTCTTCACCACAAAAAGTTACCTTATCTGCATCCATTAAATTACCAAAAAATTTCCATCCCGTGGGGGTTTCATAGATATCTAAACCTTTTAATTTAGCTACTTGATCGGCTGCTTTGCTGGTGGGCATAGAACGGGCAATGCCAGTAACTTTATCTTTATAACTGCTAATCAGATCGGCATTTGCAGCTAATACCGCCAGACTATCGCTGGGATTAACAAAAATATTTTTACCTAAAATCATATTTCTATCACCATCTCCATCAGAGGCTGCACCAAAATCAGGGGCTGAATCTGAAAATAATAAATCTGCCAGCGGTTTTGCATGGGTTAAATTAGGATCCGGGTGTAAGCCCCCAAAATCCTCTAAAGGAATGGAATTAATTACACTCCCTTTAGCCGCTCCTAAACGTTGTTCAAATATTTCTATTGCATAGGGGCCTGTAACAGCATGCATGGCATCAAAACATAAACTAAAACCACTGGCTAAATGTTGCTTAATTTTGTCAAAGTCAAAAATTTCTGCCATTAGATCAGCATAATCAGATACGCTATCTATAATTTCAATGCCCATACCAGCAAGTTGCTGTGTACCAATTTGAGACAAATCAATATCTGTAACATCCTCAAGAGTTACATATTCTGTGATATTTTGGCTAATGGCATAAATAGTTTCGGTGATTTGCTCTGGGGCTGGGCCACCATTTTGCATATTGTATTTAATGCCAAAATCTTCATCTGGCCCACCAGGATTATGACTGGCAGAGAGAATTAATCCGCCAAAGGTTTGGTATTTACGAATAATAACCGAAGCAGCAGGAGTAGATAAAATACCATTTTTCCCTACTAACACCTTAGCAAAACCATTAGCTGCCGCCATTTTTAAAATAACTTGAATAGCTTGCTGGTTGTAATAACGCCCATCTCCACCAACTACCAGAGTTTTACCTTTTAGATGGTCTATTTTTTGTTGTAAAGCATTAAAAATAGACTGAATAAAATTTTCCAGATAATTTTTTTGACTGATTTGTTTAACTTTTTTCCGTAGTCCCGAAGTACCTGGTCTTTGATCGTTAAATGGCTTTGTTACTATGTTTATTGTTGTCATGATAGATCCATAGAGGTTTGGTTTTTAACTACCTTTTAGAATAAAGGCATAAAAAATAGGTGTTAATAGATTATTTAGTTGAAAAAATAGGTATATATCCCCAAATCGGAGTAAACATATTTAGTTATATTACTTTAATACATATTAATTAACCACATTTAACCTTTTAACACTATCAATATTTCAAAACTTAGGGATAAACACTAAATGAGCGTTGAAGCACATAAAGAAACACTCGGTTTCCAAACTGAAGTTAATCAATTATTAAAATTGATGATCCATTCTCTTTATAGTAATAAAGAGATTTTTCTGAGAGAATTAGTATCTAATGCATCAGATGCTATTGATAAATTACGTTTTGAAGCTATTAGCGAAAGCAAGCTTTATGAAGATGATCCTGATTTAAAAATATTTATTTCAGTAGATAAAGAAGCCAATAGCATTACCATCTCAGATAATGGTATTGGCATGTCACGTGATGAGGTAATTGATAACATTGGAACTATTGCTAAATCTGGCACCAAGCAATTTATGGAAGCCTTATCAGGTGATCAGCAAAAAGATGCACATATTATTGGCCAGTTTGGAGTGGGATTTTATTCTGCTTTTATTGTTGCCGATGAAGTAAGTCTTAAAACACGCCGCGCTGGAACCGATGCTGAAAATGCAGTGTTATGGACATCCAAGGGTGAAGGCGAATTTTCTATTGAAACCGTAGTTAAACAAAGCCGTGGTACAGAAGTTACTCTACATATGCGTGAAGATGCAAGTGAGTTTTTAGAAGCTATGCGCGTTCGTACTATTATTAAAACCTATTCTGATCATATTTCTATCCCTATCGAAATGTTAAAAGAGCCAATGCCTCCTATGCCAACCCCAGAAGGAGAGGCATCAGCGGAAGGTGAAGAGCAAGCTGCAAAAGAAGAACAGGAAGAAGTAATTGAATATGAAGTAGTAAATAGTGCTTCAGCGTTATGGACACGGAATAAGCAAGACATTTCAGAAGAAGAGTATAGTGAGTTTTATAAACACGTAGGACATGATTTTGAAGATCCTCTAACTCATATACACAGCCAGGTAGAAGGTAAATACGAATATACTTCCTTATTATTTATCCCTCAACGTGCTCCTTTTGACCTATGGGACAGAGATCGTAAACACGGCATTAAGTTATATGTTCGCCGCGTATTTATTATGGACGAAACAGAAAAATTAATGCCCAATTATTTACGTTTTGTTCGTGGTATTATTGATTCTAATGATTTACCCTTAAATGTTTCACGCGAGATTTTACAGGGCTCTAAAATATTAGATAGCATCCGTAATGGTTCTGTAAAAAAAGTACTTGCTGCTTTACAAAAACTTGCTAATGCTGATGATAAAGAGCAATACAATAAATTCTGGAAAGAATTTGGTCGAGTAATAAAAGAAGGTCCAGGTGAAGATTTTTCTAATCGTGAAAAAATCGCTAAACTAATCCGTTTTGCATCAACCGATAAAGATACCGATGATCAAGTTGTTTCTTTGGATGATTATATAGCCAGAATGCCAAAAGCAGAAGAGCAAGCTACTGATGAAGCGGATGCCGATGCAAAAGATGATGATAAAGCGACTGATGCAACTGAAGATAAGGGCAATCAAAAAGCTATTTACTATATTACTGCAGACAGTTTTGCAGCAGCCAAGAGTAGCCCTCATTTAGAAATATTCCGCAAAAAAGGCATTGAAGTATTGTTATTGTCTGATCGCGTAGATGAATTCTTAATGTCATCTTTGCCAGAATATGACGGTATAGAACTTAAGTCCATTGCTCGTGGTGAGTTGGATTTAGGTGATCTGGAAAATGAAGAAGATAAAAAAGAGCAAGAAAAAGCCGAAGAAGACTTTAAAGATTTTGTAACAAAAGTAAAAGACGCTTTAGGGGATGAAGTTAAGGAAGTTAGACTGACTCACCGCTTAACCGATTCTCCAGCATGTCTGGTTACTGGCGATCACGATATGAGTGCTAATCTGGAACGTATGTTAAAACAGGCAGGTCAGGATGTTATGGGGCACAAGCCTATTTTTGAAATTAATCCAGCCCATCCATTAGTAGTACGTCTTAAAACAGAAACCGATGGTGATCGTTTTACTGACTGGACTAAAATCTTATTTGATCAAGCACTATTAAGTGAAGGTGGTCAGTTAGAAGACCCTGCTAGCTTTGTTGCCCGATTAAATAAAATGTTGCTTGAACTAAGTAGTTAATCTAAACATCTAGCTAAAATTAGCCCAAGAGTAACTGGGCTAAAACATAACAAAAGGGGAACTTATAATATTATTTTGTAAGTTCCTCTTTTTTATTATTGTATACCAGTATTTATCAGTATAATTTTAAACGTGGTTAGAGATGTGCTTAAAGACAACCTGGTTATTCTAAAACCCTCAATAAAGAAAATATTTGTGTTTTCTTTTTTCTATTTTACACTTGCAACGCTATGTTTTTTTATTGAAGCTATTAGCAATAAAATAACTGATGGCACCTATATTATCAGTGTTTATGAGTCGAGCTTTTTTTACTTGTTGGGCTGTTATTACCTGGTTCAATTATTACCAGGTTATGCACAATTAAAAATTGATTCGCAGGGATTGAGCGAAATCTGGTTCTTTCGCCATCGTATTTATATTTCCTGGTCTGATATTAATATTAAAAAATGCAAAAACTCCAAACATGGAGATAGTCTCTATCTAAATATTGATAATAACTTATTATTTACTAAAAAAATGGTCAGCAAGGGCTGTTATAAACTATCGGATATGGCCATATTCCAAAATGCGATTGAATATGCTCAATCGTATTTGAACAGTGCTAATTTAAACACTACTAAAAAATCCCAGTTAAAAAAAATTGAGCCCAATAATGCGACTAAGTATTTTGTTTTAGTGAATATGAAAACAAAATTAATACTGGCTCTGATGATGATAATAATTATATTTAATGGTTATTTTTTAAGCAATGAAACACCAGATGCGAGCTTTATTGAACAGGTTCAGTTATGGCAGCAACAAGGAAAACAACAATTACCATCTCAAAAATTACCATCTGGCAAGCTGGATAAGCAATTATTTGAATTATTTAAAGTCTATGGTTTTTACTGGAAAACGCAGCTAAAACAATTTGATAGGGAATTATTTTTTCGAATATTAGAACAAGAAAGTTTGCAAATTGAAGCACTAATGTTAAAACGTAAACAGGCTGGAAAAAGCTTTACCAAGCTTGAAAAAACAGAATTTCAACAGCAACTAGATAATTGTAAAAAGAAATTTTTATACTATGATGAAACTATCTATTTGCAATGTCTGGAAAGAATTTAAAACTACCTGATTAGTAAGCAGCAAAACTCGCTGACGGGATAAAGTGTTATTATATCAATGATAGCAAATGAAAGAAAAATAACTTTTCGCACTATATTTTATAAGAAATCAAAAAAA
>JASFYQ010000107.1:0-19328 GCA_045047105.1 Pseudomonadota bacterium
TTAGGTAGAACAGAAATTTTACATTTCGTATTTCTCCTTATCTTAAGTATTAGGTAGAACAGAAATTTTACATTTCGTATTGATTTTATACTTAAATATTAACTACTTGCTAATAGTTATACCGTATTGTACATACCATTATTAATGGTATTAGTATATAATTACCGGCTAAATTTTTAGTTGTATTAAACCTAAATATATAGGAGCAAACAAGTAAATGAACTTTATGGAAATTCTTCTCCGCTTAAGAGAAATATTGTTGCCTAGCCTAGCTCAGCTAGATGACCTTAGAAAACCAGGAGTACTAAAACTTGATGTCATGGCTGGTATTACCGTTGCTCTGGTACTGGTGCCTCAATCTATGGCATATGCTCAATTAGCGGGTTTACCTCCATATTATGGTCTTTATGCCTCTTTCCTTCCGCCTATGATTGCAGCCATTTTTGGCTCTTCACGACAATTAGCAACAGGCCCTGTTGCAGTAGTTTCTCTCTTAACTGCAGCATCTTTAGAACCCTTAGCAGCGGCAGGTTCAGAAGGATTTTTTGCTTATGCAGTAACTCTGGCTATTATGATTGGTATGTTTCAGATGTTTTTGGGGGTTTTTCGTTTAGGTGTTTTGGTAGACTTCCTTTCTCACCCAGTGGTGGTGGGGTTTACTAATGCTGGAGCTATTATTATTGGAACTTCTCAACTGAGTAAATTATTTGGTGTGAGTGTTGAGAAACAGGCTCACCATTATGAGACGGTTTATAATGTAATTCTTGAAGCAGCGCAAAATACCCATATGTTAACACTTGCTTTTTCGATACTTTCAATAGGTTTGTTATGGGGAACAAAAAAATATTTTCCCAGAGTGCCAGGTGTTTTAATTGCAGTAGTTGTTTGTACCGTACTTTCATGGGTGTTTGGTTTTGCAGAAAAGGGTGGGGCAATAGTTGGAGCAATTCCAGCAGGCTTGCCAAGTATTAAAATTCCTACTTTTGATTGGGAAGTTATTCAACAGTTAATTTCAGCGGCTATTGTTATTTCCTTAATTGGTTTTATGGAAGCTATTTCTATTGCAAAAGCTATGGCTGCTCGAACTCGTCAACGTATAGATGCGAATCAGGAATTGGTTGGTCAGGGTATTTCTAATATTGTATCTGGTATGTTTGGTGGTTATGCGGTGTCGGGCTCTTTTTCCCGATCGGCTGTAAATATTGATTCAGGAGCTGTTACTGGTTTTTCTTCAATAGTAACAGGCATTATGGTAGGTATTACTTTATTATTTTTTACTCCTTTATTATATAACCTGCCTCAGGCCACTTTAGCATCGGTTATTATTATGGCGGTAATCAACTTAATTAAGATTGAACCTATTAAACATGCCTGGAAAGCTGAAAAACATGATGGTATTGTTGCGGTAGTAACTTTTGTTCTTACTCTTGCTCTGGCTCCACATCTAGAACAGGGAATAATTATTGGTGTTGTCTTAGCTATGGCATTATTTATTTACCGTACCATGCGTCCTCGTATTGCGGTATTATCAAAATACCATGATGGTACATTTAGAGATGTGAATGTTCATCCAGAGTTGGAGCGTTGTGGAAAAATTATAATGTTCCGTTTTGATATGTCCTTATATTATGCTAATGCAGGTTATTTTGAGACACAGGTTTTAGAAATGGTTGCAGATAATCCCAAGGCCGAATATTTAATACTAGATGCTGGGGGGATTAATACCATTGATGCCACAGGTGAAGAGGTATTATTACACTTAAGTGAGCGATTACAAAAAATTGGTGTAACCATTATTGTTGCACATATGAAAAAGCAATTTATGGATTCGATACGCAGGACAGGCACACTGGAAAAAATGGGTGGAGATAATATGGGTTTCTTCTCTCGTATTAGTTTTGCCTTAGCTCAGGCGTGGACACAAATTGAATGTGAGCAATGTGATAATGGAAAAAGTTGCCCTATGCGTACTTCCGTTGCAAGGCAACAGGCAGCAGAGCGAGGTGAAATTGAGTTAGAGCCAAAACATAATAGGCTTTTTCTGTAGTTTAACAAAAAAGTTTAGAAGGGTAAGATAATTTCTTGCTTTTTCCTCATAATACCAATAGCGTCTTCTAAATTAATTTGATCGGGGTTATGCACTGATTCATTCATTAAACGATCATAAAGTTCTTGTTGCTCCCAAGTTTCGTGTTGTCCCAGCTTGTTCTGATAATAAGCAGCCCAGGGAATAAATTTGGTGAGTGGGAAAAGTTGCCCCTTTTCAGGAGAAATATCCACATTCAAGCCAGAAATAAATAATAGATTTTTATTCTGGTATTCTGGCTCTTTAATAATGCTTCTATATGCCTGATCAAACTCAACCTGAATATTAACCTGGGCAGCAGTAAGTGCAGGCCATTGTGAGCAAACAATAAAAGACATAGCATCAATTAAATTAATATCTATTCTATCGTTACTATGATTTTTAAATGAAAATAATTCGGCACTGAGTAAATCACCAATAGCAGTTTTTTTGTTTTCTGCTAAGTTCTGTTGCTGTAGTTTTTGCTTAAACTTTTCACAGACTTTAAATTTTTTTGATGTCGAAAGGTTAAGTAAAACCTCGATATGATCATCCTCACTGGTCTCAATAAGTTGCTCTACTTTAAGGATTAAACCTTGTTTACGATTAGATTGTAATAAAAGATTATCAATAATAATGTAATATTGTTTTTTCTCTTTAAGTAAAAAAATATGCTCTTTGGCATAAGTATATTCATCAAGATACCATTGCAGTCTTGCACAAATTTTTCCACAACTGCTAGTGGTTTGTCGGTTTGTTGTTTGTAAACGACGATAATGTCCATATTGGCCTAATTCAGGGTCATATCCAACATGACTGGCGTGAATAATTGCTAAATCATCTCCATGATGTGCATGTGGCCCGTGGCGGTCATTTGACATAACACCACCTACCCCACCATGATTAAAGGGAAAGGTACCAAAATGTTTAGCAATTAAAATTATGGGATAACCCTGGCTTTCATCAGAGCAAAAAGCTCGGGAAGGCATGATTTTATCGGTAGTAAAACCTAAAGACTGGGTTAAATTATAAAACCTGGGAACAAATTCACTATAACGTATGGCAAATTCAGACATTTTAAAGGAGCCTAATAGCCCACTACCTAGATTGGTTTGTTTATGTTTATTCATATTTTATAAGCTATACTATTATTAAAATCAAAGTATAAAATAATTCACTTTTATCCTGCAAGGAAAATATAAATCAAATACTTACAGGTAAAAAAAGTTATTACTCAGTATGATATATAATTATAAAGAAAAAACAGAATTAACTCGCCCTAATTTAATTGATGCTTTAATGAGTATGAAAAAAAATGTGAGCAATTTATATGAGAAATATATTTAGTAATTAAATTACCTCTATCTATGTAAGGCTTTTGCTAGTGCAGAATTTAATCAGATACTTAAAAAAGAAATAAATCATCAACTGCCTACTAATTTAGATGAACTTCCTTTGCAGTATGCCACTACTCAAGGAGGAATTGTGAGTGACAAAAATATAGCCTTGTCTGTTTTTTCTAGTATTAATAAAGAAAATCAAATTCAGATTAAATTGGCTGTTTTTTTTGAAGAAATTGTTTCAGGGTGTAGCTGTGGTGATCCTATTATGAATATACATAATAATTGTGAAATGCTACTCGAAATTAATAAAAAAACTTCACAAGCGAAGTTTATACTTCTTTAATTCATTATTTCCAATTAGAATCTCAATCATGTATTACATTTACATTCAATCAGCTCGAATCAGAAATGCTTCGTTGCATTTCCAAATATCACGGGTATAGTATAAAAATGTAGAAAAGGGCATTTGTTATGATCGATCTGTTTAATTATAAAAAAAACCTGGAACAAGATGGTATTATTTTCAGCTTTAGTGGGCCAATGAGTCATGACGTAATCCAAGGTATTGGTAGTGCAATAAGAGTGAAAATTGGGGAAGGAGAAGGTGGTGATAAAAATGTAGCCTTAAAGGTTTTTGCTATTTTTGTTGAACAGGTTGAAAATGTTATTAATTACTCTGTTGAAAAAGATACTAAAGAAAGCAATATGAATTTTGGTATTGTAGTTATTGGTAAAAAAGAGGATGTTTTTTTTATCACTGGGGGAAATCGAATTAGCAATGATAAAATAGATAGATTAAAACAGCATTTGACCAAGTTGGCTACAATGGATAAACAGGAACTTAAGGCTTTTTATAGAGAACGTCGAAGAGCAGAGCGGTCAATAGATTCAAAGGGTGCTGGAATTGGCTTTATAGAAATGGCAAGAAAATCGACTAGAGCACTTAAATTTAACTTTCAAAAAATAGATGAAGAATATTCATTTTTTACAATTAAAATAGAAATATAGAGAGGAACAGCGTGAAAACTCTAGAAATATCAGCAACAAAATCATCTCCCGAAATTATCTTTAATGCAATGGCTCATACACTGCTAATAGCCGGTGAATCTTATCCAGAAAATACAGCAAAATTTTATGCTCCAATATTTAAATGGTTAGAAAATTATATTAAACAAATAGGGAATAATAAGACTATTTTAAATGTAGAACTTATCTACTTTAATTCTAGCAGCTCTAAAGCTTTGATGGATATTTTTGATATGTTAGATGATGCCAGTAGAAAGGGAAAGAATATAACACTTAATTGGATTTATGATCAAGACAATGATGCTGCATTAGAATATGGCGAAGAGTTTGCAGAAGATATTGAACATCTCGTTTTTAATCTGGTACAAAAAGATTGTTAATTTTAAGGTTAGACTTTGCGTAATACCCAGTCCATTGCTTTAGTACTAAGTATGCGTTTTAAATAACCAAACAAGTAGGTTGGAAAGGTTACATAATAACGAGCCTTGGGGTTTTTTGCCTCTATTGCATGCAGTAGTTTTTTATACACTGCCTCAGCTGATAAAGTAAAAGGCACAGCTGCACCTTGTTTACTAAAATGTGCAAGCATTTTTTTATAAGGTTGCTGATAAAAACTATTTTTAATATCAATGTTTTTAACAAATTTATGGTGTGCATTTTCTCTGAATTTGCTTAAGATGGGGCCTGGTTCTATCAAGCTAATGCTAATGCCGCTACCATAAAGTTCCAGGCGTTGGGTATCTGCAAAACCTTCCAGCGCATATTTTGATGCATTATAGGCTCCTCTAAATGCAAGGGATATTATGCCTAAGACAGAGCTATTATGGATAATTTTTCCATGCCCCTGTTTTCTCATAATAGCAATAACTGAGTTAGTTAGCTCCATGGTACCAAATAGATTAGTTTCAAACTGTTCCCGCATGACTTCACGGCTTAAATCCTCAGTTGCACCAGGTTGACCATAGGCTCCATTATTAAATAAAATATCAATACTTCCATTGGTTTTTTGTAAAATAAAACTTAAAGCGGTTTGAATGGATTGGGATTGACTTAAATCTAACTGCGTACTTTCAAACCCATCTGCTAATAATTGCTCTACATCTTGTTGTTTGCGAGCAGTGGCAAAAACGCGGTAACCTGCATCTTTTAGCTGTTTTGCACAGTGTAAACCTATGCCACTAGAGCAGCCTGTAATTAATACTATTTTATAGTTATCTTCTGTGTTCATATTAAAGTTTATTAAATAATTGCCGATACCATGTTAAAATACTATACTTTAGTACTACCTGTTTGTACAAATGTATATCTTGTTCGTGTACAAACAACTGACTTAATATTTTACAATACTATTTGTTTATAAGGAATCTTTGTGGATATAGCAACGCTGATTGGTATTATTGGAGCGCTGATAATTATAGCCGTTGCCATGGTTTTAAGTGGCGGAATTGTTTTATTTATTAATGTGCCTTCCATATTAGTGGTTTTTGGCGGTGCAACTTTTGCCGTAATGGCCTGTTTTCCTCTGGCAATGTTTATTGGATCATTTAAAGTATTTATGAAAGCTCTATTTGCTAAACCCGAAGATCCAAATGAATTAATTGAAAAAGGTATCGAATTAGCTACAGTTGCCAGAAAAGAAGGTATCCTCGGTTTAGAAGGGCAAGATATTCCTAATGAATTTTTAAAAAGAGGCATTGGTTTATGTGTTGATGGACATGAACCCGACTTTGTACAAAGAATGTTATCAAAAGATATCAGCATGAATATTGATCGCCATGAATGGGGACAAAAATATTTTATGAAAATTGCTGATATGGGACCAGCTATGGGTATGATTGGAACGCTGGTTGGACTGGTAGGAATGTTAGCCAATATGGATGATCCTAAAACCATTGGCCCTTCAATGGCCGTTGCTTTGTTAACAACCTTATATGGTGCAGTTTTAGCAAATGCATTTTGTATTCCTGTTGCAGATAAACTTGCTTATCGTGCTGATGAGCAACGCTTAAATCGAACCCTTATTTTAGAAATTATTGCTTCTATTCAAGAGGGAATAAATCCTAAAGTAATGGGAGACATGTTACAGACTTACCTGCCTGAGGGTAAACGAGCCATGAACGAATAATGGAAGAAGAATGTCCTAAAGTCAAATGCCCGGCAGGTATTCCTGCCTGGGTACTTACCTTTGCTGATCTCATGTCATTGCTGATGTGCTTTTTTGTATTGCTATTATCTTTTGCTGAAATGGATGTACAAAAATTTAAACAAATTGCGGGTTCATTAAAAGTTGCTTTTGGTGTACAGCGTGATATTAAAGCGGTTGAAATTCCTAAGGGTGTAAATATTGTCGCTAAAGAATTTAGCCCTTCCCCACCCCAACCTACTATAATTAATGAAGTAAGGCAAAAAACCTCCCAAGATACCAATCAAGAGCTTATGTTGGTTAAGCGTATTGATGAATTAGAAGCCACTGAAAATGATTTAAGTAAAAAATTAGGTAAAGCTGAAACAGAAGAAGAACGTGAAGAAATCCAGGACAAAATTAAAAAGGTTCAGGAAGAAATTGAGCAGCTTAAAGAACAATTAGGTGAAGTAAAAAGTAAAATTGGTGAGCTGCAAGCTAGAGAAATTCAACAGCAAGCTATGGAAATGGCTGCATCACTGAAACAAGAAATTGAACAGGATATTATTGAAATTGAGACTAATCAGGAAAGTTTCTTAATACGAATTAAAGACAAGGGAGCATTTCCAGCGGGCTCAGCTCAATTAACCGATGATTTTATTGACGTGCTGGAAGTAATAAAAGAAGAGCTTGAAAAAATTAAGGGGGGCATTATTGTCGCAGGACATACTGATGATATTCCAATTAATACTCGTGCGTTTCGCTCTAACTGGGACTTGTCAGCAGAACGCTCAGTCTCGGTAGTACAAGAGTTATTGTATGATAGTAAAATTAACCCCCTTCGTATCAGTATTCAAGCATTTGCAGAATCGCGACCTCTGGTGGCGAATGATAGTCCTGCAAACCGCTCGAAAAATAGACGAGTGGAAATCGTAATTTCAAAATCAAAATCAGAATTAAATAGCCTGGATGATGAAAAATTTAATTCTAAAGTAAAAAAAGAAAAGCAGAAAGCAAAACCACAAACAAAAGAAAAAACTGAATCAAAACAGAAAGAATTATCAACACAACAAACATCTAAACAAAAAGCTAGAGAAGCGTTTAAAACTAGCAATAGACCTCAACCAGATGTTCAGGATGGAAGCACTTCTACTGCAAATGAAGATGATGCATTTGATCCAGAGCAAGAAAACTTTATAAATTTTTAGGCTGACATATGGCAGATAAACCAATAAAACAGGATGATAGACGTGAATATTATCGTTTTAAAGAATCTTTAATGATGAGCTATGTTATAGCCCAGCATAGTGAAGAGGATATTCAACAAGAACAAACAGATAATCAGTATGCAATGAATTTATTGGCTGAGTTTTCATCCATGTCACAGCATATTAAATTATCGCTGGGAAGAATGAGCCGCTCACCAGAAGCTTCAAACTGTTTTAAAATTTTGGATGCAAAAATAAATCTACTAGCACAAACGGTTTTGTATCAAGATAAAAATAACGACCTAAAAAGATACCATGCGGATATCAGTGCAGGAGGTATCTCTTTTACGGTGGATAAAGAGGTAGTAGCTGATACTATTTTAAAGCTTCAGCTAGTCTTAGCTCCAGAATTACAAGTATTAAATATTCAAGCAAAGGTCATTGCCTGTAAAAAAAATATTGAAAAGGAGAGTTCCTATACTATTTCCACTCAATTTCTGCATAATAATGAATTTACTGAAGACCTTATTGTTCGACATATTATGCATTGCCAATCCGATCAGCTTCGTTCAAAAAGGGATAATAGCTAAATTTTTACCGCTTAACTTGAAAATAGCTAAATAAAACCCACCTTTGTAATGTTTAAAAATAACTTATGGAACTTTAAATGCCAATTTATGAATATCAGTGCCAAGCTTGTGAACATGAGTTTGAAGCTTTACAAAAAATGTCAGACGATGCTTATACAGACTGTCCAGAATGTGAGCAGCCTAAATTAAAAAAACTTATATCTGCGGCAGCCTTTAAATTAAAAGGTTCAGGATGGTATGAATCGGATTTTAAAAACTCATCTAAAAAGCCAGCAACTAATGAAAAAGCATCAACAACTTCTGCTACGAAAGCAAAAGCGTCCTGAAGTAAAGGTTGATATTATTCATAATATACTCAAATATCCAATCAATAAATATCCTAATTAAGCATGTTTTTCTCTAAAACACTTTATTAAAACTCTTTTTTTTAAAACAGGGGCTTTTTTTTTATAAACTGATATAATACTCGGTTTTAAATTATAGAGTTAAAATAGGGAAAGTTTTATGCGCAGCCATTATTGTGGACAGGTAAATGAAGAACATCTTGATCAACAAGTTCAACTAACCGGTTGGGTTAACCGTAGACGTGATCATGGCGGAGTTATTTTTGTTGACCTAAGAGATAGAGAAGGCCTGATTCAGGTTGTTTTTGATCCTGACCGACATGAAATTTTTAATCTGGCTGAACAAATTCGTAACGAATTTGTTTTACAAATAGAGGGTAAAGTACGCTTACGTCCTGAAGGTAGTGATAACCCCGATTTATCAACTGGTAAAATTGAAATTTTAGCTACTGGTTTGAATGTATTAAATGCAGCAGACACCCCTCCCTTTCAATTAGATGAAGATGATATTTCTGAAGAAAATCGTCTGCGTTATCGTTATATCGATTTACGCCGCCCTGAAATGCAACAAAAAATACGCCTGCGTTCTAAAATTACCCATAGTTTAAGAGCTTATCTAGATGACAATGATTTCTTAGATATTGAAACGCCTATTTTAACTAAGGCAACTCCTGAAGGTGCTCGTGATTACCTGGTCCCCAGTAGAACGCATCAGGGTGATTTTTTTGCTTTACCGCAATCACCGCAATTGTTTAAGCAACTATTAATGATGTCGGGCATGGATCGTTATTATCAATTTGCTCGTTGTTTTCGTGATGAAGATTTACGTGCAGATAGACAACCCGAATTTACCCAGCTTGATATTGAAACCTCTTTTATGAACGAAGAGCAAATCATGGTCTTAATGGAAGACATGATGCGTAAATTATTTGCCGAGGTATTAGAAGAGCAACTACCTAACCCTTTTCCTCGTATGTCGTATGCTGAAGCAATGATGAAGTATGGTAGTGACAAGCCAGACTTGCGCATTGATTTAGAATTAATAGAAATTGCGGATGTATTAGAAGGTATAGAATTTAAAGTCTTTTCTGCTCCAGCAAAAGATCCCGCCAGTCGTGTTACTGCTTTATGTGTTCCAGGTGGTGCTAAATTAAGCCGTAAAAAAATTGATGAATACACTAAATATGTAGCAATTTATGGTGCTAAGGGACTTGCTTATATTAAAGTGAATGATATAGAAGCAGGCCGTGAAGGTTTACAATCGCCTATAGTTAAATTTATTCCAGATGAAAGTTTGGCTGTTATTTTACAACGTACCGGTGCAGAAAATGGCGATATAATTTTCTTTGGTGCAGATAAAGCCAAGGTTGTTAGCGAAGCACTGGGTGCATTACGAATTAAAGTTGGCCATGATATGGATATGGTTCAACGTGCCTGGAAACCTCTTTGGGTTGTTGATTTCCCCATGTTTGAGTTTGATGAAAAAGGCCAGCGTTGGAATGCCTTACACCATCCTTTCACCGCACCAGATATTGATGACTTAGAATTACTCGCCAAGGAACCAGGTAAAGCCCTGTCACGTGCCTATGATATGATTTTAAATGGCACCGAATTAGGTGGTGGTTCAGTACGTATTCACAAACAGGAAATGCAAAAACAAGTGTTTAGTATTCTTGGTATCAGTGAAGAAGAGGCCGATGATAAATTTGGATTCTTATTAGATGCACTTAAATTTGGATGTCCCCCACATGCGGGTGTTGCATTTGGTCTTGATCGTCTGGTAATGTTGGTGACTGGAGCAAGCTCAATACGTGAAGTAATGGCTTTTCCAAAAACTCAATCAGCCAGTTGTTTATTAACTGGAGCCCCATCGGCGGCTAGTACGCACCAGATGAATGAATTGGGCATAAAGAAAAAACAACAACCTAAAACAACAAGTTAAAATAGAGGTCTCACATGGCAGGTCATAGTAAATGGGCAAATATTCAGCATCGTAAAAAAGGCCAGGATGCTAAACGTGGTAAATTATTTACTAAATTTATCCGCGAAATTACCGTAGCTGCGCGCATGGGCGGGCCTGATGAGGCTGCTAACCCCAGGTTAAGGGCGGTAGTTGAAAAAGCACTACGTGCAAATATGACCAGAGATACGGTAGGCAGAGCTATAAAACGTGGTGCTGGCACAGACGACGGAAGTAACTTTGATGAAATGCGTTATGAGGGCTATGGCCCTGCTGGTGTAGCGGTTATGGTGGATTGTTTAACCGATAATAAAAATCGTACTGTAGCTGAAGTGCGCCATGCATTTACCAAAGCCGGTGGTAACTTAGGTACTGATGGTTCAGTATCTTATCTATTTAATAAAATTGGTGTTATCACTTTCCCTGCGGGTAGTGATGAAGATGCTGTTATGGAAGCCGCACTTGATGCTGGGGCTGAAGATGTAGAAACCAATGAAGATGGCTCTATTGATGTAACCACCGATGAAGCCAGCTTTATGCAAGTAAAAGATGCTATGGCTGTGGCTGGTATGGAAGCTGAAATGGCAGAACTTACCATGAATGCATCTACTTCAGTTGACTTATCATTTGATGATGCGCAAAAAGTACTACGTATGGTAGATGCTTTAGAAGACTTGGATGATGTGCAAAATGTTTACTCAAATTCTGAATTTTCAGATGAAGTTATGGCTCAATTGGCTGAGCAAGCCTAATCAAATAGCTGTATTGGTTCTATAAGTGCCAAACTCCAGCTCCATTATACTGGGCATTGACCCGGGCTCACTGATCACAGGTTATGGCCTAATTATCAGTACAGGTCAACAAATAAAATTTTTGGCCTGTGGTTGTGTGCGTACTGGGGGAGGGGACCTTCCCTTACGGCTACAAACCATTTTTAATGATCTGCAGCAAGTAGTAGAATTATATAAGCCGCATGAAATGGCAATAGAAAATGTCTTTATGGCACGTAACCCTGATTCAGCACTAAAGTTGGGGCAAGCTCGTGGGGCAGCTATTACTGCAGTAATGGCAAAAAATATTCCAGTTTTTGAATATACTGCTAACCAGGTCAAACAAGCAGTGGTAGGCAAGGGACATGCCGATAAAAAACAAGTGCAGCACATGATTAAGATATTGCTTAATCTTAGCGAAACTCCTCAGGCTGATGCTGCAGATGCTTTAGCAATAGCAATTTGCCATAGTAATACCCAAAAAACCCTTATTGCTCTGGAAAATAAGAGCTCCAAACGTTACCCCAAGGAAGTACTACAGGCCATCAATGGCAGAAAGAAAAAACGTTTTACGCTATCCTAAATACGCTTTAATTTTCTATTATTTTATAATTATAGACCTCAGTCAAGGTTGAAAAATTTGGCTCAAGCATGGCAGTGCTCTGGCTTTATCTTATATAGTTTTAGTAGCTAAATCATGCTTGAAAATAAAAGCTCAAAGCGTTATTCTAACGACTAATAGTTAATTGATTAATACGCTGGATAATTGCAAAAATGATAGGACGTTTGTCAGGTAAAATTATAGAAAAACAACCGCCACAGTTATTATTAGAAGTGGCAGGAGTGGGTTATGAAATACAGGCCTCTATGACCACTTTTTATGACTTACCTGAATTAGAGCAGTCTGTCAGCTTACATACCCATCTGGTTGTTAGAGAAGATGCACATATTTTATATGGTTTTAGCAGCCAGCAGGAACGTCTTTTTTTTAAAACCTTAATTAAGATAAATGGAGTGGGGCCTAAATTGGCTTTAACCATTTTATCTGGCATCAGCAGCAATGAGTTTGTAGTGGCTGTGCAAAATGATGATGTAACACGATTGGTTCGTCTGCCAGGCATAGGTAAAAAAACTGCGGAACGACTTATTGTTGAAATGCGTGACCGCATCACACAATGGCTGGCAGATGGAAATAGTTGCGATATTGTGGTGGGGCAAAGTGAGCAAAATTCAGCAGCAAATGCGCTGAATGGTGTAAACAATAATCCAGTTCAGGAAGCTATTAGTGCTCTTGAATCGTTGGGCTATAAACCTGCTGATGCAAGAAAAATGATTTCTGCCTTAAACAAAGAAAACCAAAATAGCGAGCAATTAATTAAGCTGGCCTTAAAAAATAGTATAGGTTAGATTATTTACAGATTATGCTTGACCAACAGCAACGTTTAATTAGTGGCATAGAAAATCAAAATGAAGAAGCTTTTGATCGCGCCATACGTCCTCGATATTTAGCCGATTATATCGGCCAGCCAAGTGTTTGCAAACAAATGGATATTTTTATTCCAGCGGCTAAACAGCGCCACGAAGCCCTGGATCATGTATTAATTTTTGGCCCACCTGGATTAGGAAAAACTACTTTATCCCATATTATTGCCAATGAAATGGGCGTTAATCTACGACAAACTTCGGGGCCAGTTTTGGAGCGACCAGGCGATCTTGCAGCATTGCTCACCAATTTAGACGAAAATGATGTGCTGTTTATTGATGAAATTCATCGCTTAAGTCCGGTAGTTGAAGAAATTTTGTATCCGGCAATGGAAGACTATCAACTGGATATAATGATCGGAGAAGGTCCCGCTGCCCGATCAATTAAACTGGATATACCTCCTTTTACCTTAATTGGTGCAACCACCCGAGCAGGATTATTAACCTCTCCACTGCGAGATCGTTTTGGTATAGTGCAACGTTTAGAATTTTATAATCATCAGGATTTAACAACCATTGTAAAACGCTCTGCCAGAATTATGGGTATAGAAATTGATGAACCTGGGGCATTGGAGATTGCCAAACGTTCTAGAGGAACTCCTCGGATTGCTAATCGTTTATTACGGCGTGTACGTGATTATGCCCAGATAAAAGCAAACCATAAAGTAAATAGTGAAGTAGCTGATCTGGCTCTAACTATGTTAGATGTAGATCATCAGGGGCTAGATCTAATGGATAGAAAACTATTACGCACCATGATTGAAAAATTTCAGGGGGGCCCGGTTGGGGTGGAAAATCTGGCTGCTGCAATCAGTGAAGAAAAAGGCACTATTGAAGATGTTTTAGAACCTTATCTAATCCAGCAGGGGTATCTGGTAAGAACTCCCAGAGGGCGTATTGCAAGTGATTTAGCTTATCAACATTTTGGTATATTAAAAAATGTGGAATAAAATATATGCAAACTGAGGAAGCTTTATCGGATAAAAATTCTTTTATCTGGCCTATTCGTGTTTATTATGAGGACACAGATTGTGGTGGCGTAGTTTATCACTCCAACTATTTAAAATTTATGGAACAGGCTCGAACTGAGTGGTTGCGCCATTTAGGTTTAGAACAAGATGTTTTAATCAATGATTATGGTATTATTTTTGCGGTACGCTCTTTATCTATTGACTACCTTAAACCCGCACTTTTTAATCAATTGCTTAAAGTAGAAACTATTATAGAAAAAATGGGCAAGATCAGCTTATTCTTTAAACAGTTGATTTATTGTGAACAGCATCCACAAAATAAACAGTTATTAAGTTCTGCAAATGTTAAAATAGTCTGCTTAGCATATGACCAACAATTAAAGAAAATTTTGGGGCCTAAAAAACTGCCTGAAGATATTTATCAACGTTTACAAATAGCCGATAGGAACAAAAATAATCATGCATAGCGACATGTCGATACTAATATTAGTACTCAATGCCAGCACTCTGGTGCAATTGGTAATGTTGGGTTTACTGATTGTTTCCATTATTGCCTGGACAATGATCTTTCATAAATGGAGAGTACTTAAAAAAGCACGCTTTGATGCAGATTTATTTGAACGACGTTTTTGGTCTGGTGTAGATTTGGTTGATTTATATAAAGCAGTATCATCACAGGGTAAAGAATCGTATGGTATGGCGAGTATTTTTGAAGCCGGTTTTAAAGAATATGCAAAATTACATAAACAAGCTGGTATGATCCCAGAAGCCGTATTAGAAGGGGCACAAAGAGCCATGCGAGTGAGTTTGTATAAGGAAGTTGAAAAAGCAGAAGAGGGTTTGTCTTTTTTTGCAACAGTAGGCTCTACCAGCCCTTATGTAGGATTATTTGGTACCGTATGGGGAATTATGAACTCGTTTAGGGCCCTGGGTGAAGTTCAGCAAGCAACTATGTCAATGGTTGCACCGGGTATTGCAGAAGCCTTAATTGCGACAGCCATGGGTCTGTTTGCAGCTATCCCTGCAGTAATTGCCTATAACCGTTTTGCTCATAGTGTAGAGAGATTAGAAGGGCGTTATGATAATTTTATGGAAGAATTTGCTAACCTGCTTAATCGCCAGGTTCATGCCGAACATCCTGAGTAGTGATATAAAATGAGAAAAAAATTAAAACGTAAACCTATAGCAGAGATCAATGTAGTACCCTATATTGATGTAATGATGGTGTTATTAGTTATTTTTATGATTTCCACACCATTACTCACTCAGGGAGTAAAAGTTGATTTACCCCAAGCGCAGACGGAAAATCTGGAATTAGACGTTGCTGATACTCTAATTGCTAAGGTGGACAGGCGAGGTATATTATACTTAACTATTGGCAATAATAACGAGGAAAGTGTAACCCGAGATAGTTTATTAGAGCAGGTTAAAATGCATATGCAACAAAACCCCAAAACTACTGTCTTAGTTGCTGGAGATGAACTTGCAGAATATCGTCTGGTTATGGATTTATTAGCACTTTTAAGTAATGCCGATGTTCCCAATGTGGGGTTGATGACAAAACCTATTGAAGACATAGTTAATAATTAGTATTTTAAAACAAGCAATAATGTTAAAAACTATAATAAAATACCGCTTTTCCATATTACTGGCTTTAGCTTTTCATGTTATGCTATTCTCGGCGGTTTTTATAAATTGGCAGCAAACTCAAAAAACAACTAAAAAACTGGTTATAAAACAAGGTGATGTTATTCAGGCAACAGCTATTAGTGTAGAACAATATGAACAAAAAGTTCAACAGATTAAAGATACAGAAAAACGTAAAAAGCAAAAAATTGAACAACAAAAAAAGCAAAAAATAGAGCAGGCAAAGAAAAAAGAACGTGAGAAAAAGCAAAAAATAGCGGCTCAAAAAAAACGCAAAGCAGAGAAGAAACGTAAAGCAGAGAAAAAACGTAAAGCAGAAATCAAGAAAAAACAAGAGCTTAAACGTAAAAAAGCACTAGCGAGAAAGAAAGCACAAGAAAAAAAGAAAAAACAACTTCAGCATAAGCAAGAACTGGAAAAACAACAACTGAAGAAAAAGCAACAACAGAAAAAAGCGGCTGAGAAAAAACAAAAAGAGCTTCAGCGTAAAAAAGAATTAGAGATAAAACGTAAAAAAGAAGATAAAAAACGTAAAATTGCCGAGAAAAAACGTCAAGAGACTGTAAAAAGACGCAAACAGGCTGAGCAACAAAGACAGGCTGAGATTGCAGCAGAATCTGCACGAATGGAAGCCGATAAAATACGAAGACAAAAAGGCATAGTGAATCGTTATGCGGTGTTAGTTCAGAATAAAATTTCTCGATACTGGAGGCAACCTGCAAAGGTTACATCCAAAATGAAATGCACCTTAAATATTAGAATGACAGCCAATGGAGAAGTGGTTTCAGTTAAGGTAGTTAAAAGCAGTGGTAATTATGCTTTTGATAGAGCAGCAGAAAAAGCGGTAACTGGTGCATCACCCTTGCCAGTACCTACAGATAAAACACTTTTTGAAAAGAATTTTAGAAATTTAACCATTAATTATGAAAAATAGGCTCAGGCTAACAATGAGAAAATTATTATTATCACTTATCTATGGTGTTATTTTTATAACAACTCCATTACAGGCAGGGCTGGTAATTGATATTACCGAAGGTGTTGAAGGTGCTTTACCCATTGCTGTCTCTCCTTTTGCAATTTCTGCAAATGGTAAAAAACTCACCGATATTGCCGCTTTGATTCGTTCAGATTTACGCCGCAGTGGGTTATTTAGTCCATTGCCAGTTAACCAATTACCTGCCACACCAAATATGAAAACGGACATTAATTTTCAACGCTGGAAAGGTTCTGGTGCTGAAAATCTGGTGGTAGGTGACATCCAACTAATGGGCACTAACCAGTATCAAGTACGTTTTAAAATGTATGATATTTATACCAAACAACAAATTTTAGGTTCACGTTTTAATGTTACTAAGGCCAAATTACGCAGATCAGGACATAAGATAAGTGATTTAATTTATGAGAAACTCACCGGAGTTAGAGGCGATTTTGATACCCTGTTAACTTATATCGTAGCCAGCAGTGGAAAAAAGAAAACCTATACCCTAATGGTGGCAGATTCTGATGGTTTTAATGAACAAACTATTTTACGCTCCCGTCACCCTATGATGTCTCCTTCCTGGTCACCTAATGGAAAAAGACTGGCTTATGTGTCATTTGAAAAAGGGCGTTCGGTTGTTTATATTCAAGAACTAAGAACAGGAAAAAGAAAAGTTATAGCTTCTTATAAAGGCATAAACAGTTCTCCCCGCTGGTCTCCAGATGGTCGACGTATAGCTGTTTCATTATCTAAAGATGGTAATGCTGAAATATACATTCTTTATGTAAATAGTGGCGTTTCACAACGCATTACTCGTCATTATGGAATTGATACTGAGCCAGAATGGTCTCCGGATGGAAAAAAATTAATTTTTACTTCGGATAGAGGTGGAAAAGTACAATTGTATGAGATAAAAGTAGGCTCAAAAGGGCGTGCTGGCAATCCTAAACGTTTAACCTTTGAAGGTAAATTCAATGCTCGTGGATCGTATTCACCTGATGGAAAATCAATTACCTATGTTACCCGAGAAAATGGAGCTTTTCGTATTGCTTCAATGACTCTTGCTAATAATAGTGTAGTGGTTTTAACCCAATCTAGATTAGACGAGTCACCCGACTTTTCACCCAATGGAAAATCTATTATTTATGCCACAGAATTAAGAGGACGAGGTGTTCTTCAAATTGTGCCTATAGATGGGGGTGTCTCACCTCAACGACTAAGAGTTAGCTCTGGTGATGTGCGTGAACCTTCGTGGTCAGGTTATAGAGTAAACTAGTAAATAATGCTACAATTTATAATGAAGTTTAATAAGGAGAATAAAATGATTCGTTATCTATTATTAATCACTTTTTTAGTGATGACTGGTTGTGCAACAACTGGAGATGATGCCAATAAAGATGGGACAGCAGTTGAAGATCGTACTGCTGATGGAACTGAAAATCAAGATGGTAAAACATCCGGTTATCAGGAAGGCAGTGGTGTAGATGGTTCTGCTTTATCTGATGCAGAA
This sequence comes from Pseudomonadota bacterium, assembly GCA_045047105.1. GTDB lineage: Bacteria > Pseudomonadota > Gammaproteobacteria > GRL18 > GRL18 > JADGAU01. The sequence continues at coordinate 18,018 of JASFYQ010000107.1, forward strand.
CGTTATAGTATGAAAGCACTTAATGATCCCAATAGTCCATTAAGCATTCGTACTATTTATTTTTCCTATGATAGCAGTGAAGTATCAGCAGAAAGCCAGGATGTGTTAATGGAACATGCTCGTTTTTTAAGTCTTAATCCAACCGTCCAGGTGGTGTTAGAAGGGCATACAGATGAAAGAGGTACTCGTGACTATAACCTGGCTCTAGGTGAAGGCCGCTCTAAATCAGTACATGAGTTTTTTACTGCGCAGGGTGTAGATATGACTCAGCTAGAAGTAGTGAGTTTTGGAGAAGAACGTCCTGTTGCTCAAGAGCATGATGAGGCTGCATGGCAATTAAACCGCCGTGTTGAAATTTTATATCCATAATAGATTAAAATAAAATTATGTTCTTCAAAAAAAATATTTTACTGGTATTATTTATTACTGCAAGCCCGTTAATTTGGGCCAGTGATAAAAATTTGAGTCTGCGTATGGATAGATTAGAGCGGATGATGCAGAATAACTCACCAGTAAAAATTTTTTCCAAAATTAAAACCTTGCAAAAGGAAAATCAACAACTGCGCTCGCAATTAGAAGAACTTAATTTTCAGCATGATAAATTAAAAAATAGGCTACATGCTCTAAATGAAGATATGGATCGCAGAGTTTTGCTATTAGAAACACAAACGCGTGTCGATGATACTCCTGATAGCATAAATAATAGTGCTGAAGAAGTTGATAAGCAATTGGAAGGTACGGAAGATCTAGATAATCAAGATATAGAGCAACAAATGCTAGAGCAAAATGCTTATCAAAGTGCTTTTGATCAACTCAAGGCGCAGCGTTATGGGAAAGCAGAAAACTCATTTAAAGCATTTATTCAGAGCTATCCTGAAAGCAGTTATGCTCACCTGGCTCAATACTGGCTTGCAGAATCAAGTTATGCCCAAAGAAATTTTAAGCAATCAATTAATAACTATTCTGGTTTATTAAAAAATTATCCTAACAGCCCCAAGCGAATTGAGTCACACCTAAAAATAGCTTTTTGTTATTATGAGTTAGGGGATATAAAAAATGCTAAGGCAAAACTGAAAAACTTAATAAAAAACTATCCTAATAGTACTGAAGCAGGGCAAGCAAAGCGCTTATTAAAAAAGTTAAAATAACAGGCTATTTATATTAGATTTATTTTTTCAATGCTATTGAAAAACAAAAGATAAATCGGTATTATACGCACTTCCTATCTATAGGCGTATAGCTCAGTTGGTTAGAGCGCCACATTGACATTGTGGAGGTCGTTGATTCGAATTCAATTACGCCTACCATCTA
>JASFYQ010000108.1:0-23765 GCA_045047105.1 Pseudomonadota bacterium
CCCTGTTGCCCCCGTTGGACCTATTGCTCCAGCTACGCCAGCAGATCCAGTTGCCCCAGTAGCACCTGCTGTACCAGTAGGCCCTGTTGCTCCAGTCTTTCCTGTCTCACCAGTAGCTCCTGTTGCTCCTGTTGCTCCTGTTGCTCCTGTTGCTCCTGTAGGACCCGTGGGCCCAGCAGGGTTTTCTAATTGCTCAATACGAGTAACAATCAGAAAGTAGGGAACACCTCCAATTTCTTGATTAGCGACTAATTTAAAGGTAATTTTGTGTAATGCATTAGAAATAAATACAAACATATCTAATGTTTTTGTCGCACTAATATAATTTGCATCCGTTGATATATCAATAGTATTAGTTTGAAAATCAGCAGGATCCACCAAAAAGGTCAAACCAGTGGCTAAATCATTACCATTAATGGCAACTATTGTCCCATTAAATACATCAGAACCTCCGTCAATCTTTAAAGCATCAAACTTGATACTACTACCAATTTTCCCAGAAGGAGGAATGTAAGTTGCGGCATGTACTGGCAGTACTGCCAATAATGATGCAATCACAGCACTGCTTAGAATATTCATTTTCATTATTGCTACTCATTCTAGATTTAGTATTTTTTAACGGTATAAATTAGCAATTAGTATACCACTATAGAATATACTAATTATTTTTTTGCTTTACGATATCAATTAAAACGTTTGTTTCAATCACTATTTTATATTTAGTAATAGAAAAGCCAGCCTCTGTATTACCAAGAAATTTTTAAGAAGGCAGTCCAAAGTAGCTATTTTTATATTATCACCAGTGCTAGCAATAATCACCCTATTTAAGACTTGCTCTGTCAGCATCTAGGGTAACCATAATTAGTCGAGCCTGAAAAAAGTGAAGCAGAATGCAGTTAGATCAAGAGGTGGTGGTGAGTATTTTTTAGGCATAAAAAACCTTGCAATCGATTGATATATAAGGCTTGTGTAGGTGGGCCTGGAGTGACTCGAACACTCGACCTGCCGATTATGAGTCGGTTTTCAAACCATTTGCCCACTTGTTTCAATATACCTCGCATTACCAATAATTCTTTTAAACCATTACTTTAAAGTGATTTGAAAGTATATTTAAAGTTGGCCCAAGTGATCCAAAGCATATTTGAGTCGAGGTAAATACGAGGTAAAAATGAAAATCAAACTGACAAATACATATATAAAAAATATTGATCCTTTAATATGTGACCTGAAACATTATGATACAGAATTAGAAATCTTTTATTTTAGAATTAAACTTAATGGTAAAGTAGCTGATGGTCTTGATGTACAGGAAAAACCTATAAAAGATACTGCTCAGCAAAAAATAGATAAAAAAAGGGCCTACAGCGGGTGCAGTAAATAGGCCAATTGCTTATTTAAGAGCTCTATCTAAATTATACCTTTAAAACTTCAAAGGTTATTAAATTTCACCCTCTTTTAAACTTTAAGCAAATTAAGGAAGATAAAATAGAAACCAAACAAGCTTATAGGCATCTCATCAATTTACCTACAACAGGCAGAACCGATGAAACCGATGGAATTAGATTTTGGAGTATAATAACTCAAGGGCTCCACTATTAACGGAAATACTCAACTAATGAATAAAACCGCTTATATTACTCACTCTGTCTGTCTTAAGCACGATACTGGATTAGGGCATCCAGAGTCACCTCAACGACTGATAGCAATTGAAAATCAACTTAAAGAGTCAGGAGTTTATAATCAACTAATACATCATGTAGCACCACTAGTTACAGATGAGCAACTAAAACGAATACATGACAAAGATTACCTTAAAGATATCGAACTGAGAGCCCCTAAGCTTGATAGTGATACAGTTTATCTTGATCCTGATACACAGATGTCTTTTCACTCACTAGAAGCAGCTAAAAGAGCCGCAGGTGCTGTTGTATTAGCTACTGATTTAGTTCTTAAAGGTGAGATTAATAATGCATTTTGTGTGCTTAGACCTCCAGGGCATCATGCTAAACGAAATAGCTCCATGGGATTCTGCATCTACAATAATGTCATGGTTGGTATCTACCATGCCCTTGCAAATGGTATAGAGAGAGTTGCACTATTAGACTTTGATGTTCATCACGGCAACGGTAGTGAAAATATCATTGCAGATGATGAGAGAATATTATTTTGCTCTACTTTCCAACACCCTTATTATCCAAATGAACAGTTTAAGAATAACGACCATATCATCTGTTCTCCACTACCCGCTGGTGCTGGTAGCGAAGAGTTTAGAAATGAAGTGAATAATAGCTGGATCTCTGCATTAGATAAATTTAAACCTGAGATGATATTTATCTCAGCTGGATTTGATGCTCATATCGATGATAGATTAGCAGGATTAAATTTTACAACTGATGACTACCAATGGGTGACAGAAAAGATAATGGGTATAGCGACTAAATATACATCTGGTCGCATTATTTCCGTACTTGAAGGTGGTTATAATACCACAGCATTAGCTAGTTCTGTAGAGACTCATATTAGCATTTTACTGGGTAATTAAGTGTATCATTTAATGCATAAATTTTACTCTTGGAAAGGAGATGGTCTTCGCTTAAATTTACTCGCTACCCAAAATGCTAAACAAAATTGGAAAAGTTAAAAGTCAACCATTGAACTAACAATGAGCTATGCTCATTTAGCTCCCAACCATTTATCTGATGCAGTTGGTTTATTATAATTTATTGTGAATAGGATGATTGTAGGGTATTAGGCAACAACTAGCCTAACATCGGGGGATATTTTGAATGAATTTCACCATAGTTGACACAAGGAAACCTTTGTCTTGCAAATTCTCTTTGGTAATATTTAGGCCTCTTCCAAAACTGAAAATATAGCGGAACCTCAAAATATTCCACTGTTCAGGAATCTCACCCAATCAATCAACACCAGAATCTTTATACTTAGAATAAGTTTACATCATTCTTTACCCAATTTTTTAATATCAGCTTTTTTAAATATATTACTTATATGCCTAGAAATAACTGATTTGTCTCTCCCAAAAAGAGTAACCATTTGTAGTTATTTTGGCTTCTTACTATAAATTTATTGTATTGGATTTTAATGCTTTTTTTATAATCAAAAATCACTATAACTACATCAAAATTCAGCTAGATGTATTTTATTTCTCAGTAAAATTAGACATAAAATCTTGCAGAGTTGACATCTTCTATTTTACACTTCGCCCGAGCTTTAAATATTTTGGAGGTGTAATTCCATAGAGATAAGTCAGTTGCTCTTGATTGTTTTAATGTTGATGCTTTACAAGCTAAATAATTAGCGGCTCTGGGCTCTGTAAGTATTAACTCTTTCTTCATCTAGTTGCTGTAGAAGTTGTATTAATTTCATTTGTCATATAAATATCCTTATGCTATACAAATAAAATAAAGTGAATTTAATAAAGATTCTGCTAAGCACTTTTATTTTGCATTTAGTTTAATAAACCCGGTTGGATGTTATAAGAAACAGATTGATGCTGTAACATCACCCTAATCTAAGGTTATTGCGGGGTAAATACGGGGTAATTTTTTAACAAGAGGGCTGGTGAGTGTTTCTTAAACATAAAAGCCTTGCAATCAATTGATATGCAAGGCTTGTGTATGGTGGGCCTGGACAGACTCGAACTGTCGACCTGCCGATTATGAGTCGGATGCTCTAACCAACTGAGCTACAGGCCCGAAAAAAAGGCATTATACTTGTTTAGCAAAAAGAAGTGAACCTCTTTTTGCTATGCTTGCATTATTCTTCTGCCATAAAGCTACGTAAAATTTCAGAACGTGAAGGATGGCGTAATTTTCTTAACGCTTTTGCTTCAATTTGTCTGATCCGTTCACGAGTTACATCAAACTGTTTACCTACTTCTTCTAAGGTATGATCCGTATTCATATTGATACCAAAACGCATTCTAAGCACTTTGGATTCTCTCGCAGTTAAACCTTCTAAGATAGTCTGGGTAGTCTCAGTTAAACCTTCTGAAGTAGCTGATTGTACGGGTGAGCGGATATTTTTATCTTCAATAAAGTCGCCTAAATGTGAATCATCATCATCACCAATAGGAGTTTCCATTGAAATAGGTTCTTTCGAAATTTTTAGTACACGCCTTACTTTATCTTCTGGCATTTCCATTTTTTCTGCTAACTCTTCTGGAGTTGCCTCACGGCCGAGTTCTTGTAAAATCTGTCTTGAAACACGGTTTAATTTATTGATTGTTTCAATCATATGAACAGGTATACGGATTGTTCTGGCCTGATCCGCAATTGAACGGGTTATAGCCTGACGAATCCACCATGTAGCATAGGTCGAAAACTTATACCCTCTACGATATTCAAATTTATCAACCGCTTTCATTAATCCAATATTTCCTTCTTGAATTAAATCAAGGAACTGCAATCCTCTATTGGTATATTTTTTAGCAATAGAGATAACCAAACGCAGATTGGCTTCAACCATGTCTTTTTTTGCTCGTCTGGCTCGCGCTTCACCTGTTGACATTTGACGATTGATATTTTTAAGAATAGAAATTGTCATACCTGATTCTTTTTCAAGAGAAATTAATTTCTTTTGCGCACGCAAAATTCTCTCTTGATTTTCTTCAAGAATAGGTGCATAGTCTTTATCTTCTTTGATATGCCTGTCTAACCAAGTCATATCTGTTTCGTTATCAGGAAAAGAAGTAATAAAATCTTTTCTTGGCATATGTGCCTGTTCTACACAAATTTCCAAAATAGTACGTTCTTGGGTACGAATATTATTAATTAAAGTTTTAAGTGCTGAAATTAAGCGATTATTTAGTTTTGGAGCTAGTTTTAGCTTCATAAACTCTTCAGCAAGTTCCGAGCGTAATTTTTGACAAATCTCACTATCATAAGATTCTTTATTCTGTTGCAACATGAGTCTGCTGCGCAAGCCCTTAAGTATCTGGAAATGCTCATGAATCATTTCCATATCAGGGCCATCTTTAGAAAGATCGTCTTCATCACTTTCGTCATCATCTTCAGCACTTGCTTCTTCAGCTGCTTTAATATCATCATCGGTTAATACAAAACCAGAACCTGATAAAATATCGGTAACACGAAGATCACCTGCTTCAAGTTGTTCAAATAGGTTCAACAGAGTCAAAATAGTGGCAGGATATGATGCTAAAGCCAGATACATTTGGCACATACCATCTTCAATGCGTTTAGCAATAACAATTTCACCTTCACGGGTTAGCAATTCAACTGTGCCCATTTCACGCATATACATGCGTACTGGATCAGTTGTCCTTCCTAAATCTGTCTCGATGGATGCTAAAGCTGCTGCAGCTTCTTCAACAGCAACTTCATCAGTTGTATTATCATCAGCCACCATTAAGTCATCAGCATCAGGTGCTGTTTCATATACTTTTATTCCCATATCATTAATCATGGAAATAATATCTTCTAATTGTTCTGGTTCGATCAGATTGTTGGGTAAATGATCATTAACTTCAGAATAGGTTAAATAACCTTGTTCTTTACCTTTAACAATAAGTAGTTTAATTTGTGACTGTTGGGCTTGCTGTTCGATCGACAAGAGGCATCATTCCTATTAATAGTTAAAACTTAATGTAGCTATTCAGTATATTCAACGTTTATCTCATACCTAAAGTGGTTCTAAGCTAACACTTAAACATATTGAGTAATTACAAACTTGTTTATAATGTAACTTTAAAGCAACAAAAATTACTAATCCTATGGATAATATTATTGGCTTAAGTCGAGTATAAAATAATTGTTCGATGTAACTTTTTTCACAGTCACACAAAGTTGTTATTTAAAACAGAGAACAAAAAATAAACGTGTGAAAGTGAACTCCCTATTATAACCTATTTTTATTGTGCTGTAACTGTATTAATTGTAAGTATTCTTTTTTTTCTGCAGTGCTTAAGCCTTTGCTATTAAAAATAAGCTGTAATTGTTCAAACCGAGCTTGTTGTTTTTGCAGAAAAAACAATTTTAAAATTTCTTGATATTCATTACATATAGCTTTTTTATCATCAATTAGCAATGGAGCAAAGATAGCCTGCTGCAGTAATTTTTTTTCGCCAGGATCATCCCATAAAGTCATAATCCTAGCACTGCTTAAATTGGGGTTATATTGCAGTAAATCAAGCAAGCGAATAAAAATTTCTACTCCTGGAATATTTACACCACGGTAATTTTCTGGGTTTCCTGCTATCAGAGCCAATTCCGGATAAACCAAAAGATAACTGATAGCCTTCCATGCTGGTGAATTGATGGATGCTTTGGATAAACCGGCTATTGTAAATTCGGAAAAATCTTTTTTATTAAATGAAGCTTTTAAAGAGGGAGCTGTACTAGTAGATAACAAAGAATTCAAATCAGTACTACTAACTCCTGCAATTTTTGCCAATCTATCTTTCATTAAAATAAAAAAAGCACTCTCAGATGGAATACTATTTAGATACGGTTTGGCTAAATCTATTAGTTGAGAACGACCTTCTGATTTATTTGTGTCTACTTTTTGTAATAAAAAGTTAAAGAAAAAATCAGATAAGTAATCAGCCTGGTTTATTTTTTCCTCAAATTCCTGCTTACCAAGTTTCTTTACCAGAGTATCAGGATCTTCTCCTTGCTCAATAAACATAAATCGAGCCTGAAAACCTGGTTTAATAAGAGGTAAAAGCTTAAACATTGCTTTACTGGCAGCATCTTTTCCTGCTCTATCCCCATCAAAACAAAAAACAATATTTTTGCAGCTACGAAATAATTTTTCTAAATGTGCTGTTGTGGTTGCTGTCCCTAAGGTCGCAACTGCATAACGAATCCCCTGCTGAGCAAGAGAAACAACATCCATATAGCCCTCGACAACTAAAATTTGCTCAATCTGACGTAGTGACTGGGTTAATTCATATAAACCATAAAGTTCATTGCCTTTATGGAATAATGGTGTTTCAGGAGAGTTGATATACTTGGCAATATTATCTTGAGATTCATTGGGGTTTTCAATACGCCGTCCACCAAAACCAATAGTACGCCCTCTTTTATCCCGAATTGGAAACATTAAACGATCGCGAAAACGATCGTAGTATTTATTTTTTTCTTCATTGTGGATAATTAAGCCTGTATCCAGCAGTGTATCAAGGTTATTTTCCTGCTTTTTTAATTGCTTTAAAATAATATCCCATTGCGGAGCGCTATAGCCTATAGCATAGTCTTTAATTATTTGCTCTGATAGCCCACGTAGTTGGACATACTCAGCAATAGCAGAGTTTTGATTAGATTTAAGTTGCGATTGCAGATGCTGGTAATAATAATTGCTGCTTTGCTCCATTAAATCAAATAAGGATGCTTGTTTTTTAAAGCTCTGCTGATTAGCCTGTTGGGCTCTTTGAGGAACATCTAAACCCGCTCTATTAGCCAACTCTTCAATTGCATCGGTAAATTCCAGATGCTCATATTCACGTAGAAAGGCAATTGCATCCCCACTTACGCCACAACCAAAGCAATGATAAAACTGCTTTGTAGAACTCACACTAAAAGAGGGGGTTTTTTCTCCATGGAACGGACAACAGGCGGTATAATTATTACCTTTTTTTTTCAGCGGGGTATAACTATTAATTAATTCAACGATATCTACTCGGGATAATAGCGTGTCAATAAAATCTCTGGGAATTTGACCAGCCATAAGAATAATCGAAAATTAATAAATGGTAATGGAAATAAAAGACAAGTCTTGAGTGTTCAAGCCTTTAAATCTGATAAAAGCCAGCTTTTTATTGTAACTTAGATTTAATCAGTTGGCTTATTTGAGACATATCAGCCTTGCCTTGAACCTGGGGTTTTATAAGCCCCATGACTTTGCCCATATCTTTCATTGATTGAGCCGATGTAGACACTATTGCTTTATCGATGATGTTATTAACTTCATCATCAGATAAGGCCTGAGGAAGAAATTCTTGAATAATGCTCATCTCAAATTCTTCAGTTTTAAGTAGTTCATCACGTCCGGCCTCGCGATAAATTTTTGCTGACTCTCTACGCTGTTTTAGCTGCTTATCTAATATCACTAGCAACATATTGTCGTCAACTTCTACTCGCTCATCCACTTCTTTTTGCTTTACAGCAGCTAACATAGTACGAATAACGAGTAGTCTATCTTTCTGCTTAGACTTCATTGCAGCTTTCATTGCTTGAGTTAAACGTTGTTTTAAGGTCTCGGACATACTATGTTCTCAGAAGTTCTCAGAAATATTTGTTCTTATAGTAAATGTTTTTCTATCTCAGATAATGTACAACTTAGTACATACGCTTACGACGACCGATATCACGAGATTGCTTTTTCTGCCAGCGTTTTACAGCAGCCGCAGATTTACGTTTACGAACTGCAGTGGGTTTTTCATAATATTCACGACGTCTTACTTCTGATAAAACACCTGCTTTTTCACACGAACGTTTAAAACGTCGTAAAGCAATGTCAAATGGTTCGTTATCTCTAACCTTTACTGCTGGCATATTTAATAATCCTTAAATAATTTTTTAAAATCTATATAATACTAAAATATAAGTACTAAAAAAACCTGGAGTAGCTAATTCCTGTTCTACAAAATGCATACTTACACAACACACAAATATTTACTTAGTGTGCCACATAAGAACTATTTTTAATTCTTCTGTTTGCTGAATCAAACTTTGAACAATAGGCCACAAAAGTAGGGCGAACAATATACTCTTTTTTACTATAAAAAGCAAAACTTTAATTTACTTTAATTTACTCTAGCATCTATATTAGAATAATTACACCCACGAATATAAAATATAAAGCAATGAAAAAAAATCAACCAGCACAAAATAATACTATTAACCAAGAAAAAAAAATACGCTTAGACAAATGGTTATGGGCTGCCCGCTTTTATAAAACCAGAGCTCTGGCAACAGAGGCTATCAAAGGAGGAAAAGTTCACCTTAATGATGCACGAATAAAACCCAGCCATATAGCCAGAATTGGAGAACAAGTGAGAGTGCGTAAAGAACAGCAAGAACAAACTATAATTATTGATGCCTTGTCCGAGAAAAGAGGCTCTGCAACTATAGCCCAAACACTCTACACAGAAACAAGCCAAAGTATTAAAGATCGAGAAACAATGTCAGATAAAAGGCGGGCTTTATATTCAGCTCACCCCTCTCCTCAAAAACGCCCCAATAAAAAACAAAGACGTAATATTATTAAATTTAAACAAGAAAACTATGACTAAAAAACTATATTGTTAATTAATTTGCTAGCAAGGCACATCCACAAGTCCAATATTTATAATAAATCAATCAATATAAATTCATATACTTAGCACATCTAACAAGCTTCAACAACAAATTCTATTAATGCAGCAAAAAATTGAAGCTCAAGAAATACAACAACTACAAAAAGCTAAAATGACCTCAGCTGATGAACGCCACCTAGAACCTGAGGCTAGATCCAGAGTTAAAACCAACGCTTGAATTGTAACAAGATGGCTTCAAAAAAGTAACTGATATTGATTACCATTTACTTTATCAGGTTTAACAAGAGAAGTACATCAATAATAATTTTGTAGTTAGAGCTGAGCAGTTAGAGCTGAGCAGTTAGAGCTGAGTAGTTAGAGCTGAGTAGTTAGAGCTGAATTTTTATACTGAATTATGAGGCGGAATAATTTTTACTTATATATTCGGTTACTAATTGTAGAAACTCGTGGGCAATATTATCCCCTTTAAGGGTAATAGTTTTTTTACCATCTTCATATACCGGGGCAACGGGTTTTTCCCCACTACCAGGTAAACTAATACCGATATTAGCCAGTTTGCTTTCGCCAGGCCCATTAACAACACAGCCCATTACCGCAACTTTTAAATTCTCTACACCAGGGTACTGTTTGGACCACATAGGCATAGATTGTTTTAAAAAAATTTGAATATCTTTAGCCAGGTGTTGGAAATAATCGGATGAGGTACGTCCACAGCCTGGACAGGATATAACGCTGGGGTTAAATGAGCGTAATTCCAAAGCCTGAAGTATTTCCTGTGCAATATGCACTTCTTTATCTCGAGCCTCACCAGGCTCGGGAGTAAGAGAAATACGAATGGTATCACCAATATTTTGCTGTAATAAAACAGCCAATGCAGTGGTTGATGAAACAATGCCTTTATCCCCCATACCTGCTTCAGTTAGCCCCAGGTGCAGAGGGTAGGTGCATTGACTGGCTAATTTTATATATATAGCAATGAGGTCCTGAACACCTGACATTTTACAGGACAATACTATTTTATTTTTATTTAAACCGATGGACTCTGCTTGTTGTGCAGAATCTAATGCAGAAAATATCAAGGCATCGTGCATTACCAGGTGGGTATCTTTAGGCTTATCTAAGCGGGCATTTTCATCCATTAGTTTTGCCATAACACGTTGATCCAGACTTCCCCAGTTAACCCCTATGCGTACTGGCTTTTGATATTTTATTGCCGTTTCAATCATTGATAAAAAATTATTATCAAAATTATTTGCCTTGCCAACATTACCCGGATTTATTCGATATTTTGATAACATTTTTGCGCAGTCAGGATAATTTTTCAGCAGCTTGTGACCATTAAAGTGAAAGTCTCCAACTAATGGTACATGGATATTTTGCTGTAATAATTTTTCCTTAATATAAGGAACGGCCTGAGCTGCACGCTCCGTATTTACCGTTATTCTAACTAATTCAGAGCCTGCATTGGCAAGTTCAATACATTGTTTCGTGGTGGCATTTACATCCTCTGTATCAGTACTGGTCATCGATTGCACCACAATCGGAGCACCTCCCCCCAGACGAACATTATCCACTTTCACACTATGTGAGCGAGCCAAGCGCGTATTTATTTCCATCTAAAATTGCTTCATTTCCATGACTATAATCACTATTTAGTTACTGCCGTTTTTTTAGTAACTGCTTTTTTTACCGCTTTTTTCTTAACCACTTTTTTCTTGGGTAAGGTAATACCCCATTTGCCATCCTCGTAATAACCCACCCAACCCGTTGCTTTTCCTTGTTTGTCTTCGGTCATAATATATTGCTGTTTGGTTTTACGACTAAAGCGAATTTTAACGGGATTTTTCTTATTATCAACTATAGGTGCTTCACATAAATAATTAAATTTAGGATCCAACTCTTCTTTATGGGCCAGTAGTTCCTCAACCATAGGTGCTCGTGTTTCTCGTGACTTTGGAAATAAACTCGATGCCATAAATAAACCGGCAGCGCCATCTCGCAAAATAAAATAACCATCTGATTTTTCACAGGGAAGCTCTTTCATGTGCACGGGATCGGCTTTTGGTGGAGCTGGCTCTCCGCTTCTTAATAATTTACGGGTATTTTTACATTCACTTGCAGTACAGGAAAAATATTTTCCAAAACGTCCTGAAAGTAATTGCATTTGTGAGCCACATTTGTCACATTCAATTTCAGGGCCGTCATAGCCCTTAATTTTATAACTGCCCTGCTCTACAATAAAACCATCACAGTCTGGTGAGTTAGCACAAATATGTAACTTATGTTGCTCATCCACCAAGTAGCTATTCATTGATGTATCACACTTAGGGCAACGTTTACGCTCCATTAATGCTTTAGCTTCGCCCTCTTCATCAATATCTGCATCAACAACTTCATCACCTGGGATCAGGTTAATAGTGCCCTTACAACGTTCTTTAGGAGGTAGGCTATAACCTGAACAACCAAGGAACACGCCCGTTGAACCAACCCGAACATTCATATCCCTGCCACATTCCGGGCAGCTGATATCAGTAAGAAAAGGGCTATTTAATCGCATTCCATCGGGGCCATCACTGCCAGCAATAATCAGTTTTTCTTTAAAATCCAGATAAAACTTATCTAATACATCCTTCCAGTCATTTTTTCCTTCAGCAATTTTATCTAGTTGCGCTTCCATGTCTGCGGTAAAACTATAGGTCATTAAATCATTAAAACTTTCAACCAATCGGTCCACTACAATTTCACCAATTTTTTCGGCATAAAAACGGCGATTTTGAATGCTTACATAACCTCTATCCTGGATCGTTGAAATGATACTGGCGTAAGTTGATGGGCGACCTATTCCTCTTTTTTCTAGTTCTTTCACTAAACTGGCTTCTGAAAATCTAGCCGGTGGTTTAGTGAAATGTTGAGAGGGCAATAATTTTTGCATATCCATATTATCACCCTTATTAGTCTCGGGTAATAAAATATCTTCCGAACCTTTGCCAATGGCACGTAACATTTTGGTCCAGCCATCAAAAATTAGCGTGCGTCCTTTGGCTTTTAAAATATAATCAGCTGCTTGTATAGTTAGCGTAGTATTTTCATATTTTGCAGCAGGCATTTGGCAAGCAAGAAATTGTCTCCAGATTAAATCATATAATCTCACTGCATCTTTATCCACACCTTCTACAAAAGCAGACTCCACATCAACATTTGAAGGTCGAATAGCTTCGTGAGCTTCTTGTGCAGCTTTACCATTGGCATATATATTGGCTTTTTCCGGCACATAATTAGAGCCATAATTTTTCTCGATATAAGCGCGCGCTGCAAAGATAGCATCCTGGCTCAAATTTGTTGAGTCCGTTCTCATATACGTAATATAACCCGCTTCGTATAAGCGCTGGGCTAGCATCATGGTTTTTTTAACGCCAAAGCCCAATCGTGTACTTGCTGCCTGTTGTAGGGTTGAAGTAATAAACGGAGCTCTGGGACGACTGCTATTAGGACGAGTTTCTTTTTCAGTGATCAGGTAATCACTTTTCTCAAGAATTGCTAAGGCGTTATCTGTTTGTTGTTTATTAGCTGGCCTAAAATTAACTGCTTTGCCATCTTGCAGACACTTAACAACCTGGGCTTGCAAGGGTGCTTTTTTCAGCGTTTTTAAATCAGCAAAAATTTCCCAGAATTCTTCCGGGTTAAATGCCTGAATTTCTTTTTCTCGTTCCACTACCAGACGAACAGCAACTGACTGCACCCGTCCTGCTGACAAACCTCGGGCAACTTTTTTCCATAATAAAGGGGAAACCATATAACCCACCACACGATCTAAAAAACGACGGGTTTGCTGGGCATTAACCTGGTTTAAATCCAGTTCTGTTGGTTTAGCAAAAGCCGCTTGAATCGCATTTTGGGTAATTTCATTAAACACTACGCGTTTAAATTCTATATTTTCTTTAGCTTTTACATTGGGGGCAATGGTTTCCATTAAATGCCATGCAATCGCTTCTCCCTCTCTATCCAAATCCGTTGCCAGATAGACAGTAGTTACCCCCTTGGAGAGTTTTTTTAATTCCGAAACCACTTTTTCTTTACCAGGCATTACTTCGTACCTGGGTTTCCAGCCATTTTCCGGATCAATACCCATGCGCTCAATTAATGCGGTTTTAGCGCGTTTTTGCTTACGCTTTTCACGCTCTTCAGGGTCTAGCTTGCGTGATTCACTGGCTAGCTTCCCTCGCTCTTTTGCAGTCATAGCTGCTTTTTTAGAGCTACCACTACTGGGCAGATCACGAATATGACCCACACTTGATTTGACAATATACCCCTTGCCCAAATATTTATTTATGGTTTTGGCTTTGGCGGGTGACTCTACAATAACTAACGATTTTTCCATTCTTTATCTTTTGTAAAATAAGTTGATTCAACGGGATTAATTAAAATTTCATAACTCTTAGGCGTGTATAAATAATTCTTGTCAGCCCTAAAGTCAAGGAAATTTTATTATTATTTCTTTAATTCTAATAAAATATTTCCAAAATTTTTACTCTTTGCGAATACAGTTTAGCAATTTATTGCTACAATAAGATAAACTAAGGAGTTTATTTATGTCTATTACCGTTCGTTTCTTTGCCAGTCTTCGAGAAGATTTAGGTGACAATAAAACACTAGCAGCCAATCAAGTAAAAACTGCTGCTGATGTCTGGAATTATTTTAGCCAGAAAAATTTGGCAACTAATATTCTTATATCTATTAATATGGAATATGTAGATGCTGAACACCCCATAAAAGATGGTGATGAAGTGGCTTTTTTTCCACCCGTAACAGGAGGATGAAATGCAAATAAAAATTATTGATAAAAATTTTGACCCCTGGGTTGCTCTTTCTGACTACGAAAAAACCCAGCAACAGGGAGGAAAAAATGGTGCTACCGCTGTTTTTGTTGGGACCATGCGCGACTTTAGTCAAGTCACTGATATCAAGCAAAAAGATAATCAGCAACAAGCTGTAACAGAAATGTTTTTAGAACATTATCCAGGCATGACCGAGAGTTATCTGGAAAAGATATCAAAACAATTAAGCGATAAACATCAACTAATGGATGTTTTGGTTATTCATCGCGTGGGGCATATAAAACCAGATGAAAGCATTGTATTGGTTGCAGTATGGTCGGCCCATAGAAAACAAGCATTTGAAGCCAGTAGAGAGCTAATGGAAGAGCTTAAATCCAAGGCTCCTTTTTGGAAAAAAGAAACCCTGGAAAATGGAAACCAGCACTGGGTTGAGCATAATACTAAGGGCTATTAATTACTTAACCCCAATTAATTCAATCTCATAACCATCGGGGTCGCGGACAAAAGCAATAATAGTAGTTCCTGCATTCATTGGCCCCGCAGCGCGGATAATATCACCATCCTGTGCTTTTATTTTATCAACCGCCTGGTAAACATCATCCACTTCAATAGCCAGGTGTCCAAAAGCATTACCCATCTCATAGTGTTTGCTATCCCAGTTATGGGTTAATTCCAGAGCGCTATGTTCGGCTTCATTTCCATAACCAAGAAACGCCAGAGTAAATTTCCCGTCGGGGTAGTCTTTCTGGCGTAATAGTTCCATACCTAACACCTGAGTATAAAAATTGATGGATTTTTGTAAGTCTCCAACTCGTAACATGGTATGTAATAAACGCATGTTATAAAGCCTGTTTTTTACTGGCAAGAGTTCTTAGGCGCAGGGCATTAAGTTTAATAAATCCTCCTGCATCCTGTTGATTATATGCTCCTTCATCGTCTTCAAAAGTAGCTATTGCATCATCATATAAGCTATCGGACTCTGATTTTCTGCCCACAATAATAATATTGCCCTTGTATAACTTAACTCGTACCACACCATTTACTACATTTTGTGATTCATCAATTAATTTTTGCAACATTTCACGCTCAGGAGACCACCAATAACCATTATAAATAAGGCTGGCATAACGCGGCATTAAATCATCTTTTAAATGCGCTGCTTCTCTATCTAACGTTAAAGACTCCATTGCTCTATGCGCTTTTAGCATAACCATGCCGGCAGGAGTTTCATAACAGCCACGTGCTTTCATACCCACATAACGATTTTCCACAATATCGGTTCTGCCAATACCATTTTCACCTGCTACCCTGTTTAAAAAAACCATTACTTCTGCAGCAGTTTTTGGCTCGCCATCAATAGCAACAATGTCACCTTTTCCATAGCTCAAATCGACATAGGTAGGTACATCGGGTGCTTTTTCTGGAGAAACGGTCCATAACCACATAGATTCTTCTGGCTCATTCCAGGGGTCTTCCAAAATATCTCCTTCATAGGAAATATGTAATAAATTAGCATCCATGGAGTAGGGTGATTTTTTCCCCTTGGCTTTATCTACTGCAATACCATGTTCATCAGCATAAGCAATAAGTTTAGAACGTGAGTTTAGATCCCATTCACGCCATGGAGCAATTATTTTTATATCGGGTTTTAATGCATAGGCGCCTAATTCAAAACGCACCTGATCATTTCCCTTACCTGTTGCCCCATGAGCAATTGCATCGGCTCCAGTTTCTATTGCGATTTCCACCAGTCGTTTGGATATTAACGGTCTGGCAATTGAAGTACCGAGCAAATACTCTCCTTCATATATGGTATTGGCTCTAAACATGGGGAAAACAAAATCACGGGCATATTCTTCGCGTAAATCATCGATATATATTTCATTAATACCTGCCGCCAGAGCTTTTTGGCGTGCAGGCTCTAATTCTTCACCCTGTCCAACATCCGCAGTAAAGGTAACAACTTCGCAATCGTATTCATCTTTTAACCACTTTAAAATAATTGATGTATCCAGACCTCCTGAATAAGCGAGAACAACTTTTTTTATTTGTGATTTTACCTGGGACATCTTTATTCTCCATGAAATAATATAAGGTCGCTATTTTACCTTGATATGGCCTTACCATCAATTCTATAATGAGCCTATCTCTCAATAAAAAAAGATAACCATACAACTTGCTCAGCGACGATTTAAAAAAACAAATTCAGACGGCTTATTCTACTCTACTTGAAAACAAGCAGGTTAAACCTCGCATTGGGCAACGTCTGATGATTGCTGATATTGCCCGTACTCTGGGCAATATTGAAGATAAAGTGGAAGATGGCTGTGCAGCCAATCCCAATATTGCCATTATAGAAGCAGGCACAGGTACGGGAAAAACATTGGCCTATTGCCTGGCAAGCATTCCCATTGCTAAAAGCTTAAAGAAAAAGGTGATTATTTCCACTGCAACTATTGCCCTGCAAGAACAAATTATCTATAAAGACTTACCTGAAATACTTAATCTCAGTCCATTGGAATTTAGTTTTACCCTGGCAAAAGGACGGCGTCGTTATATTTGTTTGGCGCTATTAAATAATTATTTATCAAAAACCTCAGCTATTGATCAAAATCAGATGGATCTGGGTTTAGCTGAACCTGAGACCAGTAATGCTCATAATGCCGAGAATAAAACCACTGGCATTAAAATGGATCTGGAACTGCTGGCTCAATTTAGTAAAAAACTACAGAATAAAAAATGGAATGGTGAACGAGATGACTGGCCTGATTCTATTGAGCATGCTGTCTGGTTTAATCTAACTACGGATTTTCACCAGTGTACAGGAAGAAATTGCAGCGAATACGATAGCTGTATTTTTTACAAAGCCCGTGAACGCGTATTTAAATCCGATTGTATTGTCGCTAACCATGATCTGGTATTAAGTGATTTAGCCATGGGTGGAGGAGTAATCTTACCTTCTCCAGCAGAAAGTATTTATGTTTTTGATGAGGGACACCACTTACCCGATAAAGCTATTTCCCATTTTTCTTATAGCATCCAGCTGGCTAGTACCCGCACATGGCTGGTACAGCTGGCTGAGTCATTAAAAGCTTTATTATCTGAAGCCAGCCTGCCCACTTTAATAAAATCAGTAGTCAATGAGCTACCTGGCTTGGCAACGGAAAGCTCTGATTATATTCAGGCTCTTATGGATTTGTTGAATCAGAACATTCAATTTACAGAAAGTTTTGATAGAAACAAAAGCCAGCCGAAACGCACTGCTATTCATCGCTTCCAGCAGGGTATTTTTCCTCTTGAATTTCACTCACCGATTGAAGCATTAAAGAAAATATTTTCGCGTATTGATACTATTTTAAATCATATCAGTGAATTCTGCAGTGACATTTTAGATGAAAACCGCGTTGAAATCAGCATAAAAATGGCTGAATACTGGATGCAACAATTACAGCCAGCAATTAGCCGAATTGAATCTTCATTAGCACTTTTTAGCCACTATCTGGTAATAGATGATAGCCGTAACAAAGCGCCCTATGCCCGATGGATTTACCAATACAAACAAGAAGAAGCGGATAAAAGCGATCTGGTTTTACATTGCTGCCCGGTTTTACCTTCACAGGAATTACAAAGCTTATTATGGGATAATTGTTATGCAGCTATTATTACCTCTGCCACATTATCTACTGCGGGAAATTTTAATCTATTTAAATTAAACAGCGGTGTGGATGGTTATTTTAATCGAATTAACAGCCACTTTAATTATAGAGAAAGTGTAAACTTTGAAGTACCTGGAATGTCCTGCGATCCCAGTACCAGTGCCAGTGAACATACCGATGAAGTGGGTTCTTATTTAAAAGATAATTTGGATACTTCTCAGGGTAGTTTAGTGTTATTTTCCTCTAAAAAACAACTGAATGATATTGAGTACTTTTTATTAAAAGATAATAAAAAGTGGCAGGATTTAATTCTGACTCAGGGAAAATCCAATAAACAGGAAATTATCAGGCAGCATAAAAAAAACATAGATAACAATCAGGGCAGTATTATTTTTGGCCTGGCCAGTTTTGCAGAAGGCATAGATTTGCCTGGAAAATACTGTACTCATGTGATTATATGTAAACTGCCCTTTAGCGTACCAGATAATCCCGTGGATGAGACTTTAGCCGAATGGATGCGGGCGCAGGGCCGTAATCATTTTTTTGAAGTATCCGTACCACAAACAACTATTAAACTGGTTCA
This sequence comes from Pseudomonadota bacterium, assembly GCA_045047105.1. Taxonomy (GTDB): domain Bacteria; phylum Pseudomonadota; class Gammaproteobacteria; order GRL18; family GRL18; genus JADGAU01. Next base: position 18,373 of record JASFYQ010000108.1, read on the forward strand.
AGCCTGCGGCAGACTTATTCGTCATGAAACTGATCAGGGTAAAATAACCTTATTAGATAGACGGATTTTAACCAAACGTTATGGGCGAGAGATGTTAAACGCTTTGCCTGATTACACTATGCACTTCTAATTCTTGTGGCTTAGGCTTTGTCTTTGCTCTTATGCCACAAATATTGGCCGATACGATCTTTTATTTTTCCTACAATAAATTGTGGCACAAAAAAAGGCACATGATTTTTTCTGGCACTGCGATAAATTTCATAATTCTGAGTAAAAATATTTTTAATTGAGTTATTAGATACCCCTCCAAAACGCATTTTTACCCACACTTCAGCTACATAAGTAGTAGTAATATGATAACGCTCCAAAAAACGCATCATTAACTCAATATCATTACCCATTTTATAATTTAAGTTAAAATAACCAAATTGCTGATATATTTTCTTTTTCACATAAAAAGTAGGATGTGGTGGAGACCAACCTTGAGAAAAGGATCCACTGGTATGAGGAGAGGCTTTCCAGAAACGAACCACTTTATCTAAATTTTTTGATTTTACATAAACTAAATTGGCATAACAGGAATCCAGATTTTCATCCTCCAGGGTCTTTGCTACATTAGCTAGCACATTATCACTGGCTAAAATATCATCCGCATTAATAAAACCAATCACATCACCTGTTGCCATTTCAATGCCTTTATTCATGGCGTAATAAATACCCTCATCTGGTTCAGACAATACCCGTCCTAAATGCTCTTTGAACTGATTAACAATAACCATAGTATTATCAGTTGAAGCGCCATCAATAATAATATGTTCAACACAGGAATAAGTTTGCGACTTTACTGAACGAATAGTATCTGCAATGGTTTTTTCATTATTGTATGAAACCGTAATAATGGATATTTTTAGTTTTTTTTGCGGCATTTTTCTATTTTAAATAACACTAAACCAGAATGGGTTAAAACTTTGTACAAAACATCAAGACTGTTGATTTATTTTATAGATTAGTAACTTATATTGCCATATTAATATTCAATTTATTTGCACTAATTAGTGCTAAATCTTAACCTTAGTTTCTGTTATAATATAGCATTATTTTATCATCTGTTGTTGGAGTTAGTTATGAGTTGGTGGGGAAAACTAATTGGTGGTACAGTTGGATTTACCATGGGTGGTCCACTAGGTGCATTATTAGGTGGTTTTTTAGGCCATAAATTTGTTGATAAATCCTCTTTTATCGGTAAGTTTAAACAAATAGAATATACTCAGGCTGCATTTTTTACTGCAACATTTACAGTGATGGGTCATATTGCCAAAGCCGATGGTCATGTCAGTAAAGATGAAATTAATATGGCCAGGCAGATCATGGCACACATGAATCTCAATAGTGAACAGAAAAAAGCAGCTATCGCTTTGTTTAACCAGGGTAAAGCAGCTGATTTTGATTTAGATGCAGTAATGCAACAATTTAAACAAGTTGCTCGTCGCAAAACAAATCTAATGCAAATGTTTATTGAAATTCAACTGCATGCAATTTATGCCGATGGTAAAAAAGCGCCTGTTGAGCACAAAATTTTAGTCCACCTGGCAAATATATTAGGCTTTTCACGTCACCAGCTTAACCATCTGGAAGCCATGGTGCAATCTAATTTAAATGCCATGTCTGGAGATTCAAGACTTTCAATTGAAGAACAATTAACAGAAGCCTATCAATTACTAGACATATCCCCAAGCGCATCAGATAATGAAGTTAAAAAAGCTTATCGCCGGATGATGAGCCAGCACCACCCCGATAAATTAGTATCAAAAGGCTTGCCAGAAGAAATGATGAAAATGGCAAATGAAAAAACCCAGCAGATAAAAAAAGCCTACGATCTAATTAAAAAAATTCGTTCTGAAAATTAATATTATCTATTGTGAAAAATTTACCATACAGGTTTACCTTGCATTACACTATTATTAAAAATACCTTTTTATGTCTGGTTTGCATTGTATTTATCGTTTCCTGTGCAACGCCCAAACAAACCCGAAAACTCCATCCAGATGTTTTAATTTATCAAGCTAAAAACAGTAAGCCACGAGTGGTAAAAATCAACCCCAAATATAGAAAATTACGCGCTACTTATTTATCTAGCAATCAACAATACTCTCCTCGTATTCAAAAATTAATCCAGCTTTATGGCAAGCAAGCCAGTAAACGAATAAAAGACTGGCAATATACCATTATTGATCACCGCCGAGCTTCAGCTCTAAAAAAACTCAATGTAGCAAATAGTTTTATTAATCGACTTAATTTTATTGATGATAGAATTCACTGGCGGAAAAAAGATTATTGGGCAACTCCTTTAGAAACACTCGCCAGCAGCGGTGGCGATTGTGAGGATTTTGCGATTGCAAAGTATTATATGTTAACCAAACTGGGCATAGCAGATCAATGCCTGACTTTAAACTATGTAAAAGTCAGAAATTATAAAAAACCTCATATGGTTCTGATTTATCAATGCCCCGGAAAAAATACTCCCATAGTATTAGACAACTTAAATCCCAGGCTACTTTCGGTTAAACAACGCAGCGATTTAATTCCCGTTTATAGTTTTAATCAAACAGGCATGTGGCTCACTAATACTTTAGGAGAAAAACAAAAACTCAGTAGTATCAGCAAGCTCAGACGTTGGGATGAGGTAAGGTTAAGGATCAAAAAAGAACAGTTAAATTAATTTAAACAACTGACTAACAATCACCATGCTGGTCTCGATACGCTTTTACTTTATCGGTATATTGACTTAATTCGCTATTTCTAGTGTGGTTTTCAGATAAGTAGCTAATCAAGTGTTCTAATTTAATAATGCTAACCACTGGAATTTGATATTGCTGCTCTATTTCTTTAATTGCAGAAATATCGCCCTTGCCTTTTTCCTGCCGGTCTAAGGCAATAATTACACCTGCAGCACTTGCCCCTGCCTGATTAATTAAATCGAAGGATTCTCTCACAGAAGTTCCAGCAGAAATTACATCATCAATAATCATAATTTTGTTTTTTAATGGCGCTCCAACAATCGTTCCACCCTCGCCATGATCTTTAGCTTCTTTGCGATTAAAACTATAATCAATATCCATTCCATACTGCTCGGCTAAAGCAATAGAACAAGTAGCGGCAAGTGGAATGCCTTTATAGGCAGGGCCAAATAAAACATCAAATTTAATAGCTGACTGGGTGAGAGCCTGAGCATAAAATTTACCCAATTTAGACAATGAAAGCCCAGTGTTAAATAAACCACTATTAAAAAAATAAGGGCTAATACGTCCTGATTTTAATGTAAATTCTCCAAAACGCAATACGCCCACCTGCATTGCAAAATCAATAAACTCATGTTGATAATCTTTCATATCGCTTACCTAAAATGTTAGAATGATACTTACTCTTTAAAAGCTGATGAGTATTTTAAGCTTAAGCTGATACTAATTGCCAACAAAATTAAAAGAAAAAATATCGTGAAAGTAATTTCTGCAAATCTAAATGGAATCCGGGCCGCTGCTAAAAAAGGTTTTTTTGAGTGGATGATAAATGAACAGGCTGATGTAGTTTGTATCCAAGAAACCAAGGCTCAAGAAGAACAATTATCCGATCAAATTTTTAAGCCCGAAGGTTATTTTCGCTTTTTCTGCGATGCTGAAAAGAAAGGCTATAGTGGCACAGCAATCTATAGCAAACAACAACCAAATAAAATCACTAAAGGTTTAGGCTGGGAAGTTGCAGATAATGAAGGCCGCTATATTCAGGCAGATTATGATAATATCAGCATTGCCTCGCTTTACCTGCCTTCTGGCTCGTCAAAAGAGGAGCGACAAATATTAAAAATGGCGTTTTTAGAAAAAATGGAGCCCATTTTAAAAGCTATGGTCAATAGCAAACGCTCCTATATTCTATGTGGAGACTGGAATATAGTGCATAAACGCATTGATATTAAAAACTTTAATGGCAATAAAAAGCGATCTGGTTGTTTACCTGAAGAGAGAGCCTGGTTAGATAAATTATTTCTCGAACCAGAAGAACTTACTCAAGAAGCTATTACTAAAAAAGATAAAATTGGTATGCTTGATGCCTTTCGAATACTCAATCAGGATGCCGAGCAATATACCTGGTGGTCTAACCGAGGGCAGGCATGGGCAAATAATACCGGATGGCGGATTGACTATCAGGTAATTTCAGCCGAACTGGGGAAAATGCTTAGCTCAACGAGTATTTATAAGCAACAACGTTTTTCAGATCATGCCCCTATTATTATGGAATACCAACTTGATTTGTAACAATCTAAACAACTAAAAGAGCATGGAAATAAGTTATTTTGCCGCATTTTTAGCAGGCCTATTAGGTGGAGTACATTGCGTTGGAATGTGTGGAGGAATTGTTGGAGCATTAAGCTTTAGCCTGGATAATCAAACACCTCCAAAAGCTCAGCTAATTATGCCTTTTTTGCTTGCCTATAATAGTGGCCGATTATTATCTTATACAATAGCAGGTGCTTTATTAGGCGGTATATCCATGCTTGCCAGTAATTTAGTTGCCATCCAAAATGCACAGCTGGTATTACAAAGCCTGGCAGCAATATTGATGCTATTACTAGGGCTGTATTTGGCTGGCTGGTGGCATGGAATAAATAAAATAGAGCAATTAGGTACTCACTTATGGAAAAAAATAGAACCATTTTCCAGAAAATATATTCCTGTTAAACACCTCAACCATGCTTTCTTGTTAGGAATATTTTGGGGATGGTTGCCCTGTGGACTGGTTTATACTTTATTGTTTTGGTCTATTTCATCTGCCAGTATGGTGGATGGAGCCTTAATTATGCTATGTTTTGGCCTTGGAACATTACCCACATTATTAGCAATGGGAGTATTTGCAACAAGCTTAAGTTCCTTTGTACATAACAGTTGGGTACGCCAGATTGCAGGAGCAACTCTTATTGCATTTGCAATATATACCCTGCTTAATTTGAGCACAAGATTTACTTGATAAGTATAAATTTTGAACTATACTGGGTCATGGATATTATATCATTTTAATTGTAACTTATAACTGGAGAAATAAATGAGAGTTTTTACCTATAAAGCTATTAGTTTTATAATCACATTATTAGCGACAAGCAGTGTTATAGCACAATCAGCTTATTATAACCCTCCTCCTCCAGGATATATGCCCCCACCACAATATATGGCCCCCCAATATAATCACCCCCAGGCTTTTAATCCAGCTTACCCTGCTCCATATTATGGCAACCCTGGCTTTAATCCAGGATATGGCAATCCACGCTTTGATCGCTCTATGCCGTTTAACAACTTCAGAAATGGCCCATGGAATCGTTTTGACCGTGGTTTTGGAAACAATGG
>JASFYQ010000109.1:0-23174 GCA_045047105.1 Pseudomonadota bacterium
AAAAAGAAGCATCAATATTGAGAGGTGTTTAAATGATAATGATGCAACTTGACAAAGATATCTTAAGGGAGGGGTAAAAGGTACCCCCCAGAGGCTTTTGGTATCACGGGTATGGTGAAGCCTGAAATATAACTAAATTGAAAAAAATTCAAATCTATTTTCAACAGCAGTAAAAAATTGCTACAAAGCCATTATGTCACTAAGTTTTAGTAACAATATATTATGGATTTGATAGATAGGGGGATCACTTCCTTGCAGCCTTTTCAAACCTAGACCGCTCCCCGCTAATTACACGTCATGCGAAATTTGAGTACGAGGGGGTTCTACTCTTATTTCAATTTAAAAGCAGATAAAACGCTAAAAAAACAGGCATTTTACCTTCTAATTTTGGTATTTACAGTAAAAAAGAAACTAGGACTAAAACTCGGACTAAACCACTAAAAACAAAAAAGGCTCTGAGGATATAAATCTCTCAAAGCCTTATGGTGTATGGCTCCCCCAAGATGATTCGAACATCTGACCAAGTGATTAACAGTCACCTACTCTACCGCTGAGCTATGGGGGAATTGCTACTTGCTTCTAGCTAAGCAACGGAGCGTATTTTATTGATATTTCTTTAATAGGTCAAGTACTTTTTTACACTCTTTATCAGATTTCTATTATCCTTATAGTTAATAAGGCTTAAAGATTGACTAAATAATATTATACTTGAGCTAAACATTTTTTCTGATAGGATGATTTTGGCTTTTCATCTAACCTGACTCTGCCAGTTCTGGAAATAACTATAGTTTTGGTATGCTGAGTACCCAGAGGGTTACAGATGGTAAAAGTTCCATTGGTATGACTATAACCACGGTTATAAAAGTAGACATAATTATTACTACCACCAAAGCTATTGTATACTACTTTTATGGTATGATTAGTTTTGGCCTGTGCAAATACAATTTTTTCGTCCTCATCACGTTGCTTATTATTATTTGCATCATAAAAAATAACCCAGCCCTCGTGCCATTGTGCATCCTTAGAGCAGGTAAGTTGATCGCTGCTTTTACACATCAGCATATTTCTATTTTTATAAATTGCTTCTTTGCGGGTTAGCTGTAAATTACTCATTAGAGTGGCTATTTGCCCGTCTTGTCTACTATTAGTCAGAATGCTGCTTAGACTGGGTAAAGTCATTAAAGTGGTAATTAACAGAATGCTGATACTAATAAGCAACTCTATTAAGGTAAAACCATAACTGGATAAAAACTTAGGAAAGGAATTATGGAACGTATTGGAGCGGATAGAATATTTCATGTGCTTCACCTTTTATACTGTTTATGATAGAAACAGTATAAAAAATAAAGAACTGAATTAAAGTCAGTAAGAGACTAGAGTTTTGTAGGATAAATCTGAAAACAATAATTAATGCGTATAAATACTCACTTATGAAAAAAGCGTATGTAATCTATCCATTGATTGCTGTAAGTTTTCCATACTGGTAGCAAAAGAGAGTCGTAAATATCCTGGAGCACCAAATGCAGTACCAGGTACCAGCGCAATTTCTGCCTTCTCTAAAATAAAATCACATAATTGCACATCATCCTCAATGCCATCCATATTCTGGATTAACTCATTGGCATCAAAAAAGCAATAAAATGCACCCTGCGACTCTAAAGCAGAAATACCTTTAATGGTATTAATTTCTTTAACAATGTAATCATGACGCTCTTTAAAGGCCGTTAACATGCCTTTTATGCATTCCTGACTACCATTAAGTGCAGCAAGTGCTGCGGCTTGTGATATTGAACAAGGGTTAGAGGTACTTTGAGACTGGACTTTAGTCATAGCTTTGATTAAATCCTTAGGGCCAGCAGCATAACCAATTCGCCACCCAGTCATTGCATAAGCCTTACTCACACCATTCATAGTAATGGTTCTATCATACAACTCAGGACATACCTGAGCGATAGTAGCAAACGGTTCATCCACCCATAAAATATGTTCATACATATCATCAGAGGCAATCAGGATATCTGGGTATTCTTGTAATAAAGCGCCTATTTCCTGCAATTCCGCTTTACTATAACAAACACCGGTAGGATTAGAGGGGCTGTTTAATACCAGCAAACGCGTTTTGGGTGTTATTGCTGCCTGCAATTGCTCGACCGTAATTTTAAATTGTTGCTTAATGCCCGCTTCAATAATTACGGGTTTACCATCCGCTAATAACACCATATCTGGATAAGAAACCCAATAAGGAGCCGCAATAATTACTTCATCACCTTTGTTTAATAAGGCCTGACAAAGATTAAAAAAACTCTGTTTCCCCCCACTGGAAACCAGAATTTGATCAATGCTATATTCTAATTGGTTATCTCTTAAAAATTTATCAGCCACTGCCTGACGTAGTTCGGTAGTTCCTGCAACCGCAGTATAACGGGTCTGTCCCTGAGCTATTGCTGCAACAGCAGCTTGTTTAATATGTTCTGGCGTATCAAAATCTGGCTCACCTGCTGCCAGGCCTATTACTTTTTTCCCTGCATCTTTTAACGCTTTTGCTTTGGCAGTAATTGCCAAAGTTGCGGATGGTTTTACTGCATTAACTCGGTCGGATAAAGTAATAGCCAAAGTTGTTACTCCTGTCGTAAAATGGTTGAAATTTTGCGTAATAATACCATAAAGGCATATATTTTCGAACCACAATCCATACATTAATACAATTAAGTTATAACTTCATGTCCAAAACATTTCAACTCAAGTCCAAGTTTAAAGCCGCTGGAGACCAGCCTGCAGCCATAAAATCCTTAATAGAAGGAATAAATGATGGTGAACTTGCGATGACCTTATTAGGCGTAACAGGCTCAGGAAAAACCTTTACTATGGCTAATGTAATTGCCGAATTACAACGCCCGACTTTAATTTTGGCACCCAATAAAACCCTTGCTGCCCAGTTATATGGGGAGATGAAAGAGTTTTTCCCTCATAATTCAGTAGAATATTTTGTCTCCTATTATGATTATTATCAACCTGAGGCATATGTTGCTGCATCCGATACGTTTATAGAAAAAGATGCCTCAATAAATGAACATATTGAACAAATGCGTTTGTCGGCAACCAAGGCTTTGTTAGAACGTTCCGATACTATTATTGTTGCCTCGGTTTCCTGTATCTATGGTTTGGGTGATCCTGAATCATATATGAAGATGTTATTACATCTGGTGCGTGGTGACATAATTGACCAGCGTAGTATTTTACGCCGCCTGGCCGAATTACAATATACCCGTAATGATGCCGTTTTTCAGCGCGCTACTTATCGTGTAAGAGGAGATGTAATTGATGTTTACCCAGCCGATTCGGATAGTGAGGCAGTAAGAATTGAATTGTTTGATGAAGAAATCGAGAACTTAAGTTTTTTTGATCCGCTTACAGGTGAGATCTTACGCAGAGTCCCACGTTTATCTATTTATCCCAAGACCCATTATGTTACCCCCAGAGAAACTATTTTAAATGCCATGGAAAGCATTAAAGACGAGTTAAAACTACGCCTGGAATACTTTCGTAATAATAATCAATTAGTTGAGGCTCAGCGTTTAGAACAACGTACACTGATGGATCTGGAAATGATGCAGGAGCTGGGTTATTGCTCTGGTATTGAAAATTATTCACGCTACTTATCGGGCAGAAATCAGGGCGATGCTCCTCCCACATTTTTGGACTATTTACCCGATGAAGCATTGATTTTTATTGATGAAAGCCATGTAACCATTCCACAAATTGGAGCCATGTACAAGGGCGATAGATCGCGTAAAGAAAATCTGGTTAATTATGGTTTTCGCCTACCTTCTGCCATGGACAATCGCCCCCTGATGTTTGAGGAATATGAAAAATTAGTCCCACAATCAATATTTATATCTGCAACACCTTCTGTATACGAAAAAGAGCATGCTCAGGTCATTGTGGAGCAAGTGGTTCGTCCCACCGGATTAATTGATCCCGAAGTAGAGATCCTACCCGCCACATCTCAGGTGGATGATTTAGTGGGACAAATTAATAGCGTAGTTAAAAATAAAGAACGGGTATTAGTTACCACCCTGACCAAGCGCATGGCTGAGGATTTAACCGATTATTTAAATGATCATGATATTAATGTGCGTTATTTGCATTCAGATATTGATACCGTAGAACGCATTGAAATTATTCGTGATTTAAGACTAGGAAAATTTGATGTTTTAGTTGGTATTAATCTACTGCGGGAAGGTTTAGATATACCCGAAGTTTCACTGGTTGCTATTTTAGATGCAGATAAAGAAGGATTTTTACGCTCCGAGCGTTCCTTAATTCAAACCATGGGGCGAGCAGCCAGAAACATTAATGGCCGAGTCATTTTATATGCGGATAGAATCACCGGCTCCATGCAACGCGCCATGGATGAAACGGAGCGAAGACGCAATAAACAAATTGCCCATAATCTGGAACACAATATTACTCCCAGAGGCATTAAAAAATCAGTTCAGGATATTCTAGAAGGTGTAATCCCAGGTTCGGGAATTACTTCTTATATAAAAACCAATAAAGTAGCCCAGGAACATGCCGAATATCATTTACTAACACCCAAACAGATAGAGAAAAAACTTAAGGAAATGGAAACTAAAATGTTCACCCATGCCCAAAATATGGAGTTTGAAGAAGCAGCAAAAATCAGGGATGTGGTCAGGTCTTTAAGAGAAAATTTTTTGGCCTTGTGAGATTTACTTAAAAATTGATAATTACTATTGAATATTAGATAATACCAGGAGAATCTATTATTCAAGAGGCAATCAAAGATGTCACAAGTTGCATACGTACATAACTATATTAGCATTGAAGAATATCTTCAAGGTGAATCCATTTCAGAGATAAAACACGAATATGTGGATGGTGAAGTTTTTGCAATGACTGGAGCAAGTCTTAGCCATAATAGAATATCTAGAAATATTTTTGGTACATTCATACAACACTTAAAAGATTCTAGTTGTGAGCCTTTCTCTCAGGATATGAAATTAAAGCTGGAGAATGAATATCGCTACCCTGATGTAATGGTTGTCTGTGATAAAGATTTTAAAGACAATAATTACTCTACTCAAACTCCCGTTATTATTGTTGAGGTTTTATCCAGATCAACACGTAAGATAGATACCACCGATAAAATTAAATCCTATTTAAAAATCCCTACTTTGCAGGAATATGTATTAATTGAACAAGGTATTGCGGTAGTTGAAATTATGAGAAAATCCAATAACTGGCAATCAGAGCGTTTTTATCTGGGAGATGAGGTTTGTTTTGATTCCATAGCTCTCACGCTTGCAGTAAGTGAAGTTTATGATCGGGTTGAAAATGAAGACGTAACTGACTTTTTAGCGGAAAAGAAATTAGCTGAACTGGCTATAGAGTCTCAGCAATCCTCTAAAAAAGAAGCATAAAAATCTATAGTCTGTTGATAACACTTATCCCAGGAAAAACGTTTGGCATTTGCTATTCCCTGAGTTACCGTTCTGTGATAAAAATCCTTATCCTGTAATTGCTTTATAGCATTTTGTAAACTACCAGAACAATCACCTATAATTTCCTTATCAAAATAAATTCCACAATCATCAGCAACTTCGCCCAACGAAGAAACAGGCTGACAAATTACAGGACAACCCGCTGCCATTGCTTCAATAACTGGGATACCAAAACCTTCATAATCAGAAGGATAAATTAAACAAAAAGCCAGATTATAAAGCTCATTTAACAAGGCTATATCTGGGCGAAAAAAATGATAATAATTTCCTCCCAGATATTTTTCTAATAGTCCTTTTTCTTGTTCATCTAGCTCCCCGCCACCAACTATAACCAGAAACTGTGCTGTTGGAATTTGTTCCAGCATATAGAAAAAATTTTTATAATTTTTACGATCACCAATGAACATGCAAAATGTTTTAGCAACTAGAAATTGTAGCTCAGCAGCAAAAACATATTTTTTATCTAAAACCAGAAAGTCTTCTGATTTTCCCATATGGATAACCTCAATAGGAACATCAATATGGGGATAAAATTTTAATAAGTCCTGTTTGGTATTTTCTGAAATACAAATAATCCCAGAGGCATTATTAATTGCTCTAGCCTGCTGCCAAACATGAATCAGACGAGCCAAGCCACTGCGATAATACGCATAAGTAAAATCATAGATGGTTACTATATTAATTGCACCCGGTGCAGAACGGTAATAACTGGAGTGGAAAATAAAATGGGATTTTTTTTTATCTTTAAACAAGAGTTTGCTAAAACTTATATTTCTAAAATCCAGATAACGTAATAGTTTAACAGGTAATTTAGACTCTTGAATTGTTTCCCAGGAGCATTCCTGCCGTAACTTATTGGCAAATATGTTTTGCTCTACATCCATAAACTGGTAAATCTGCGTATCAGATTTATTATTATTCTTATCGTTTAAAAATCGTCTCAGTAGCTCATACCAATAAACAGAAATACCTCCCGATGTTTGTAAAGAAAAGATAATATTATCAAATATTATTTTCATTTTTCTCGCATCAATTGCCAATCACTCAGGGTTTTACTTTTTTTAAATAAGGCCAAGAAATCACCTAATCCTAAACGTGCTATTTTAACCAATACATAAAACAACAACGGATGAATGGTTTTGTTGGTCAAAAAGTGAATAGATTTTTTGTCACTATATAAGTTTAATTTATATTTTTGTGCCAGAAATTTTAATGTAGATAAGTTATAAAATGAGATATGTTGCCCGTGTTCCAGCCCAAAATAATGCCAATCCGATTCAGGGACTTTATCTCCATACAAAACTGTTGAAAATAAAATATTATTAGAAAGATTTAACATTGTCTCGATTTCTTGTAGCGGTTGATCAAAGTGTTCAAACGATTCAAAAGAAGTAATTACATCAAAACTATGCTGCTCTTTCACTTCAAAGCCTCTGGCAAATAAATTCTCTGTATATTTATCCTGCCAATAAAAATCGTATCCAATATCACGCATCAAACGTACAAAAACTCCATATCCCCCAGCATAATCCAAACATCTAGGCGAAGATGGAAAAAACCAGGCTAAAACAGTACTAACTACTTTAGATAGTGCCAAGTTGCGTTGCATGTACCCTGTATCAGACAGGTTAATACTATCCTGATAAGCTTCTGTTAACCAGTGTTCTTCCTCAGTTTGAATAAATTGGCAATTGGGACAATGAAAATAGCTGATATCGTATTTGGCTAAAATTGTAGCATTATGGCTTTTATTCATTACCGATTGGCATAATTTACAGTACATTAATTTTTTTTCCTAATAAGGCAAATAGGCTTTTAAAAATCAATTGGCATTCTAAAAAATTAAAATAATAGCACATAGACAAGTACACAATAGCCAGTAACAAAAGATCAATAAAAAAATTATTCCACAATAATAGATGATTTAAATACAGACTTAAACAACATATAGCTAAAAGCAGCAGTATTTTTAGAATTTGCAACCAGGGTAAAGGCAAACTAAATATCAATTTTCCCTGCCAATAACTTAGGCATAAAATAGTAAAATAACTTAAACAGGTTGCATAGGCTGCACCTATTATTCCCCATTGTTGAATAAAAAAATAATTTAATATGATATTAACCACTGCGCCTACAATACCAATAACTAATAATTTCCTGGTTTTATGGCTAAGCAAAAAAGCCAAGTCAAAATAGTATGCTTTTAAACCCAGAAAAAAAGTAGCTAGAGCAACTATAGGAATAACTTCAGATGCCGTTTTCCAGAATGCCTCACCAAAAATAAATTGTGAAAAGTCGAGCACCAAAAAGCTAAATAATATTGCAGGTAAAATACTAAATAATAATAAACTAATTAAATTTTGTTCTAATAAAGTCTCAGTCAGATTTTTATTTGCTTCTTCATAGGCTTTTAATACCATAGGATAAATGGCTAAATGAATTGCCATTAGCATAATAATAAATGAAAAATTACTGAGATCATAACCAGCGGAATATAAACCTGCGCTCTCTTCTCCCATCATCCAGGCTAGCATTAAACGATCGCTATTAGCCATAATATAATTCATTAAAAAAGTTCCAGATAATGGAATACCGTATTGCATCATAGATTTAATCAGCTCTAAATCAAAAAGCTGCCATGATATTTGTTTATAATATTTATAAATAAAATAAACAACCAGAAGAAAATAGGCTCCAGTTAAACCAGCAAGAGGTGCGGCTAATTGCAGACCAGAATAAAATAATGCAACTCCTAGAGACAAGCCTAAAGCTGCTTTTACAAATAATAATAAACCATAGGACAAAGCTTCTCCACGGCTTATAGAAAACTGAATCCCTGTATCAAAAAAAGCATGTGAAAGGGTAAGAAAAAGAACAATAAGCAGGATAGGCAGAGTTAAAAAATCAAATGAAAAACCTAAAACCAGAGCAAATAGAGGTAAAACAAAAAGGGAAACCAATAGGAATATAATGCTTATATTACTAAGCAAAATCTGTTCACTTAACGATTCTTTAGGATGAAAGCGCAATACAGCAAATTGCATCCACTGAAAACACATAGTAATAGTTAAAATAACCAGGCTTATAACAATCGCATACTGACCATAAATTTCAGGGTTCAGTAAACGGGTATAAACCATAATACTTAATAAACCAATAATACCTGGCAGCCCTTTAGCCAGGAGGTAAGACAGTGTTTTTTTAATAACCATCCCGCATTATATGCTTAAAACCCAGTCATTTGTAACTTATTCTAATTCAATTAACCTGTAAAAATACGTTTTAATTGATCTAACTTATCCTTTGTAGAGGTATGAGTAATAGTTTCTATTAATTCCTTTATATTAAATGCATGGTGTCTTTCATAAGCAACCCCCATCTGAGGCATATCGGCTAATCCTGTTTCTCGTGCATGCTCAACAAATCCTGCATTTCTCCAGAAAAAAGCACCAGGCATAGTAGTAGGAATAACCACCACATAAAATAAAGCGCGACCTAATATGCCACTGGCAAGTGATACTATTGCTAACACAAAATATGCAGCTAATGCTTGAGTATGGCTAAAAAACATCACTAATGTCATAATTAAAGCCAGAGCTAATAAGCTATTTCTTAACCAATAACTATAACCATAAGTCGTAGTCTGTTCATAAAAAGAGGCGGCACCCTCACTTTTTGCTGCTTTTAAACTCTGGCGATGGCTCCACAAACCCAATATTTCCAACATAATACCTACTATTATTGTAAGTAGAATAACACTATTTAAAGACTCCGTTACACTCGCAAATAACAGGCTAAATATAACAATAAATAATGAGCCTAAAACCAGTGCCGTAGCAATAAAAGAGCATGCCGTATTGATATGGTTCCAAAAAGGACGAGCCTCAATTCGATACAGCTTATACATAAAATAGCCGCCTAGTAGTAAACCCGTTAAAGCAAGCAGACCTGTAACTATTTGTAACATCTGCATTAGAGGGTTTTCAAAAAAAGCCAATAGCGTATAACCAGCCAGCCCTGCAAAAAACAAACTCACTCCAGCAATTTCTCTGCTTACTGGTGAAAGTCGCAAATTATAAAAGCCTCGATAAAAACGATGTGGTTTACCCAGGTGCATATTTAATTTAAATAGTCCCAGGCTTAATAAACCCAGCATCACTACTAAAGTGGGTAAATATGAAGCACTATTATGAAGGCTGTTAACGACTTCAAAGCCATGTCCTGCAAATAACCATAAAAAAGCGCCCATCACTGTTTGCACACTTAGAGTAAAAGCAATATGTGCATTTTCATGCGAGCCTAATAATTTTTTAAAATTCCAAAATCGCTTAGAACCTCGTTTGGGATCCAGTTCCGGTTCAAAACTCACTTCATTATTGCTTTCATTACGATGGTATTTAATAGCCGTTTGATCTACCCGATACATATCCCTTTGTGGGGTACGTGTTTGC
The DNA here is from genome assembly GCA_045047105.1 of Pseudomonadota bacterium. Classification (GTDB taxonomy): domain Bacteria; phylum Pseudomonadota; class Gammaproteobacteria; order GRL18; family GRL18; genus JADGAU01. The sequence goes on from JASFYQ010000109.1 coordinate 9,977, forward strand.
TGAAAACGAATATTAGGGTGGGTTATATCGGTACGAGGAAAACCTGGAATTTCTACTTTAGCCTGATCACGGTTTTCAGGAATATCTTCAACCACCCCAAAATCTAGAGCATTACCCAGACAGGCTGCAACACAGGAAGGTTTTAAACCTACTTCCAGGCGATCTACACACATATTACATTTGCTCACTTCACCTTTAACAGGATCCAGTTGTGGAGCATTATAAGGACAGACCCAGGTACAATAACCACAGCCAAAACAGATATCAGGATCTTGTAATACTGCACCATATTCTGCAAATTTTGTATAGGCACGAGTAGGACAGCCTTTTAAGCAGACGGGATCATCACAATGATTACAGGCCATGGAAATATTTAAACGTTGATAAGCGGGATAACTGCCTCCTTCAACAAAACCCACAGAGCGAAAAGCAATATGAGCCGGATTGTCATTTTTTTCACTGCATGCAGCTTCACAGGCATGACAGCCAATGCAATTATCCGCATTAAAATAAAAGCCATGTTGCTTATAGCGGTTGGGATTTTCACCAATTTCAGCATCATTATTAATGTTTAAAGACTGATCTCGTAATAAGTTATTAGCCTCAACTGTTTCAATATTTTTGCCATAGCGATTAGTGTTATGACTTTTTTCATCATCACTCATGCCTTTATATAATAGGGCATAATCTTGTTCGTTATCTCTTATTGAAATCATATTAAAAACTCCGCATTTCCATGCTTAACTTAGCCGCAGCTGCTTGATCATTTAATTTTTCAATACGCACTGCCGATTGTTTATACGCAGGCTGTCTTGAATGGGGATCTAATAATCCCAGAGTTAATCGATTAGCACAATCATGAAAGTGAAAAGGCAAAAATACCATATTTTTAGGTACCCGCTGAGTGGGGGTAGCCATTACTACCGCATCCGAACGCCTGGATACCAGCCGTACATATTCACCCCGTTGTATACCCAATTGCATAGCTAAGTCAGGGTTAATTTCAATAAATGGGATAGGGCTGTATTTATTGTTATTACCAATTTTTCCTGTTTTAGTTCGCCCATGCCAATGTTCAATCAAACGTCCGGTATTTAGCCAGATAGGAAATTTTTCATCGGGTACTTCATTATTGTCAATAAAAGGCAGAGCAATTAATTTAGCCTTGCCATCCGCATAACGAAAAGTGGCAGTTTCTGTATAAAGACGTTTACCACCCATTGGAGGAGCCTCTCCAGCTGCTACTTGCTGCTCTGTATAAGGCCATTGAATACCTCGATTTTTTTCTAATAATTGGTGATCCATACCAGAAATATCTGCCAGGCGTCCTTTAGAAATACTCGCCATTTCTAAAAACACATCGGCGGCTTTTTCTGGGAAATTAACCTTTCCTTCTGTATTAAAGCGTTTAGCCATCTGATTAAAAATCCATAAATCAGGCTTTGCCTGCCCTGGAGCCTTGATAATAGGATTAATTAAATTAACCCGCCGTTCGGTATTAGTCATAACCCCTTCTTTTTCTGCCCAGGTACCTGCTGGTAAATAAACATGGGCATATTGGGCACTTTCTGCATCTTCATAACAGTCTTGCACCACACAAAATTCTAACTTTTGCATAGCTCTGCGTACCCGCTCTGAGTTGGGCAAAGAGGTTAATGGATTGGTTGCTATTAACCAGATCCCTTTTATCTGGCCTGATTCAATAGCATGGTATATATCGGTTTGAAACATACCGCGTTTTTTAGGCAAAAATTCCTCATCAATATTCCAGAATTTAGCAATATCTTTACGATCCTGTTCATTTTCCAGATAACGATGATTAGGCAGGCCAGAACAGGAAGACCATTCTCTTGTTCCCATAGCATTGCACTGCCCGGTAATAGATAAACTGGTTGCTCCAGGTTTACCTATATTGCCAGTAATTAAAGCTAGATTATTAATGCCCACCACGCCATCCGAACCATGTGTAGATTGATTAATGCCCATAGTCCAGATAGACATCGCAGCATCTGCACCCGCATACAAACGTGCAACACTGCGAATGGTATCTTCATCTATGCCACAGATTTTGGCTGCGGTAACGGGATCGTATTTTTCTACTTCAGCTTTTAGTTCTTCAAAACCATTGGTATTTGCATCAATATAAGCCTGATCTTGTAAATTTTCTGCCAGGATCACATGCATTAAAGCATTTTGTAATACCACATCGGTGCCTGGAGTAATCGGCAAATGTATATCTGCATTTTGTGCCAGCATGGTAACTCGTGGGTCAACCACTATAAGAGGAAAGGATCGTTTTTCCTGAGCCTCTTTAAGACGCCAATATATAATGGGGTGTTGCTCCGGTAAATTAGAACCCCAGGCAATTAAGCAATCGGTATGCTCAAAATCTTCATAACAACCCGGAGGGCCATCCGAACCAAACGAGCGTTTATATCCAGATACAGCAGAAGCCATACATAAGGTAGTATTCCCATCGTAATTATTGGTTCCAATTAAACCTCGGGTTAATTTCCCCAGAGTATAAAATTCCTCGGTTAACATTTGCCCCGTAGATATAATAGCAAAGGAATCTCGTCCATACTTTTTCTGAATATCTTTAATACCCTTATGAACTCTATCTAAACTGCTATCCCAGCTAGTTTTTTCCCAGGGTTCAAACCAGTTATTACGTTGTAGAGGATCCAGTCCTCTACCGGCAGAAGTAAATAATTCATGCTCAAAAATGCCTTTAAGACAGAGTTTTCCTCGGTTCACATCTGCATCTGCAACACCTCGTGAGGAAACAGCATGACCGTCCTTATCTAAACCCACTTCAATAGAACAGCCTGTGGAGCAATAACCACAGGTGGCATATTTCCATTGTTGGATTTTTTTATCTGCAATTTTGATTGGATTTTTTTTACTTCTACCAAATAACATAGTGTTATACCTTTACGCTATTAAACATCAATAAATATAGTATGCTCTTCTAACTTAACCGCATAATGGCCTGTACAGCCTTCATCTGGAGCTTGTGCCTCACCTGTTTGCAAATCTATTTTCCAGTTATGCATGGGACAGGTGACTGTGCTATTGTGTACAATGCCTTGAGATAAAAATCCCTTTCGATGAGGGCATTCATCATTAATAGCAAAGATATCATCTTCTCTATTTCTAAATACGGCAATTCTTTTATTACCATAATTAACCACCCTGGCTCCTAAGACAGGGATCTCATCTATATTTCCAACTTCAATCCAGTTTGACATTTTTATTTCCTTTGTTTTTTACTTTCAGCTTTGCTAAAAAGACATGAATACAATTACGATTAATTTATTGATATTAATGGCTCAAATTCATGTTTATCTACTCCATTTATAGAGCGCTCGGTCCAGGGATCAACCTGTGAACGTGTCACTTCCTGTGACTCTTTAAAGCGTTCTGCTAATTCTTTACGCAAGGTATCATTTTCAACCAGATTCTCTTTAATATAACTTAGACCCACTCGTTCAATCCATGGAGCAGTACGCTCTAAATAACGTGCCTGTTCACGATACAATTGAATATATGCGGCAGAATATTCTAATACTTCCTCTTCGCTGGTAAGTTTAATTAATAAATCAGTTGCTCTGACCTTGATCCCGCCATTACCTCCAATATGGATCTCATAACCTGAATCAATACACACCACGCCATAATCTTTAATAGTTGCTTCAGCACAATTACGAGGACATCCAGAAACTGCCATTTTAAATTTATGGGGCATCCATGAACCCCAGCTCATTTTTTCTAACTGAATACCCAGGCTAGTTGAATCCTGAGTACCGAAGCGACACCATTCACGACCGACACAGGTTTTAACCGTACGTAATGCCTTACCATAAGCATGTCCAGAAACCAGGCCCTGCTCATTTAAATCTTTCCATACCACAGGTAATAATTCTTTTTTAACGCCATATAAACCAATCCGCTGGCCACCGGTAACATGTACTGTATTTAAATCAAATTTATCTGCTACATCTGCAATAGCACGTAATTCTTTAGGTGTAGTCATACCGCCCCACATTCTGGGGATCACTGAATAAGTACCATCTTTTTGTATATTCGCATGTGCCCGCTCATTAATAAAACGAGACTGAGGATCATCAATTGCCTGCTTAGGCCAACTACTGATCAAATAATAGTTAATTGCCATACGACAAGTTGCACAACCATCTACTGTTTTCCAATCCATAAAAGCAAAAACATCCTGCAAGGAAGTTAACTTTTGATCACATATAGTGGCTCGAACCACATCATGGTTATACTCGGTGCATCCACACAGTGGTTTTAATTCTGGGGTAGAATAATTACCACCCAAAGTTGCTTCTAATATTTGCTCAACTAAACCGGTACATGAACCACAGGAAGAAGATGCTTTAGTATGTGCCCGCACATCATCTAATGTAAATAAGCCTTTTTCGGTAATGGCATTAACTACATCTCCCTTACAAACACCATTACAACCACAAATCTCAGTATCATCTGACATTTCAGCCACAACATTTCCACCATGACCCGAATCACCCAAATGAGCCTTACCTAACATCAACTGACTACGAATATCAGAAATATCCGTTTGTTCACGCATTAATTGGAAAAACCAGGTACTATCAATAGTATCTCCATATAAAACTGCCCCAGCAATTTTATTGTCTTTAATCACAATTTTTTTATAAATACCCTGACTAGCATCTTGTACAATAATACTCTCGGTTGTTTCATCACCTAAAAAATCACCCGCAGAAAAAAGATTAACACCGGTAACTTTTAATTTGGTTGAGGTGACCGAACCCTGATACATGCCAATGCCATATTCTGCCAGATGATTAGCACAGACCTTGGCCATTTCAAACAATGGTGCAACTAAACCATACACCATACCCCGATGTTGTACGCATTCACCAATAGCATAAATTTTAGGATCAAAAGTTTGCAAGGTATCATTAACAACAATACCGCGCTCACAATGCAGCCCAACTTGTTTGGCCAGTTCAATATTTGGACGAATACCCACAGCCATGACCACTAAATCAGTTGCTAGCTCTAAACCATCGGCAAAACGAATAGCCTTAACACAATCATCACCTAAAATAGCTTCAGTAGATGTTTTCATCAAAAATTTTATGCCTTTTTGTTCCAGCTCATTTTTAAGCATGGCGCCAGAAACTTCATCCATCTGACGCTCCATTAAGGTATCCATCAAATGCACAACCGTTACATCCATGCCTTGTTGAACTAATCCATTAGCTGCTTCCAGGCCTAACAAACCACCACCTATTACAACTGCTTTAGTTTTAGTTTTTGCAGCATCTATCATCATATCCACATCATGGATATCACGAAAACTTATTACGCCAGGCAATTCATGGCCTGGAACAGGGATAATAAAAGGCTTTGAACCAGTAGCTATTAATAATCTGGAATACTCTATAGTGGTTCCATCATCCGCTGTCACAGTACAGGCCTTACGATCAATTTGAGTAACCCGTGCTCCTTTATACAAATGAATATTATTATCCTCATACCATTGCAAATCATTAAGCATGATTTCATCTATGGTTTTTTCACCACACAAAACAGGAGAAAGCAGAATACGGTTATAATTACCAAAAGGCTCTTCACCAAAAACACTGATATCATATTTTTCAGGTGCAATTTTTAGTAATTCTTCAATAGTACGCATTCCTGCCATACCATTGCCCACAACAACTAGTTTTTCTTTCATTGCTTACTCCACAGACTAATAAGGAAACTTTAAATAATTTAATGTAACTACTCAGCGTATTCATCTTTTACCACAGAACTGCGTTATTTTTGCCCTCAAAATGGTCACATATTCGTATATGCTCACATTTTTCGGTTAAAAAAGCCTGATTCTGAGGCAAAATCTAAACACGCTGAGTAGTTACAATTTAATTAGCATTAAATTAGCAAAATGCATACCAATCAATAATTTTATTAAAAAATCAGCTATTTAAAACATTTTTCGTGAAATGTTTTGATCTATTAGTATGCAAAAGGATAGCTAGGTTGCACCAATGTAGTGCAGCTAAGAAATAGTGTAACGTAGAAAGGAGTTTAATTTGGTGTGCTGAATTATTCTGGGGAGGCCTTGTGTTTAACACAATTACGCCCACTCGATTTTGCTCTATAAAGGGCCTGGTCAGCTCGTTCAATAGCAGTTTCCATTGAATCACCCTGGATAATTTCGGTAACACCAAAGCTGGCCTGAATACAGCCTACAATTTCAATCTCAGTTTTACTAATAGTCAGGCGTAGTTTTTCAGCAATGTTCAAGCTACGTTCCAGGTTAGCGGCTGGCAATAAAATTAGAAATTCTTCACCGCCCCAACGGCAAATAATATCATTATTTCTAAGCTGGCGAAGTAAAATATGGGCCATTTGAATAAGTACTGTATCACCGACATTATGTCCGTAGTTATCATTTATTAATTTAAAAAAATCTAAATCAAGCATAATAATAGATAGCGCTTTATTGCTTTGCATCATTATTTTATAATTAGAAAGGTAGAGTTCTGAAAATTTATAACGATTATAAAGACCCGTGAGTGAATCAGTAGAGGCCATTTTTTCATATCTGTGATTTTTCTCTTCTAACATCAGATTTATTTCACTGAGTTCATCCTGATATTCCTTCATCAAAATAACCCACTTGTTATAAGTTAGTGAAATTAACTCTTTTTGCGAAATAATTCCCGTAAGCTCACCTTTTTTATCCACTACAACAATGCGTTTATAATTCTTTTTATGTATAAAACTCAGTGCATTTTTAACCGAAGCATCATCTCTAATACTATCCACTGGTGATGACATATAATGTTCAACGGTTAGCTCCAGGTTGCTATCATTTTTAATTAAGAAAATTATGTCTTTAGTGGTTAATATACCCGTAGGTTTTTTGTTTTCAACGATCACCACATTATCAAATTTACTCAAAGCCATTTGCTTTAGAATGTCTACGGTTTTGATATTTTTACTGACCCACTTCATTCGCCGTCCCATCTTTAAAAAATCACTTAGGCGGTAATTATCCATAAGTGTATGGGGATCGATATGGCTGATAATATCTGTTTGAGTAACCAGGCCAAAAAGCTGATTATTTTCATTAAGTACACAGATATGTTCTACACTTTCTTGAATATATGAAAGTGTTTCTAAGATACTCTGTTCTTTATAAATAGTGGGTAGCTGAGTAAGCCCCAGATCTTTTAGCGCTATATCAAGGTTGCTGTACTGTGAGCGGATATTAAGAATATCCAGTACTGTCATAATATAGTATCTACCGTTATCAAGAATAATAATATCACGGTGTTGGTTTGCCAGGATCTGCTCTATAGCTTTTGCTGCGGTATTATTAATATCAATTGCAACCACTTCTGTGGTTGCAATATCACGAAGTAATGGAAAATGCATAAAATTCTCATAAAGTAAGGGGCTAATTTCTTAATCAGAAAAAGCAGCATAAAATGGGCTATATTTCTATATCAATAAAAAATAATTCTTATTTATTTTAATATTTATTATAATAAATAAGGATTTTACAAAAAATTACAACTAACTCCGTCCATAAACTTATCTTTTTTATATCAGATAAATAGCTCTATTTTTTAGATATTTACGATATAATGATAGAAAGCATTAATCATGTTCTAAATATATATAATATACCGCTAATCTTTTAAAATGTCTTGCAATATCAAGTCTATGAGATCAAATTAAGCACATGAGTCAATTGAGCCTATCACAGAGAGCATTGATTTTATGATAATATGTTTGTTCCATTAATTGTTATTGATTGTTAATATCAGACCATATTTCATTAAATCATTTGACTTTCTAAACAAAGGCATATACTCTATGCTCCAGCTAGAAAGAAAGCCTCTTGTTTATTTTCTCCATTTCGTTGTTTTCTCCGTAATACCTCGTCCTGAAGTTTCTAAGTGCCAGTCCAAATTTTTTGCTACTCAAGCCTATTTAAGGCACATTTTTTAATTTTCAGGATATTATTATGTCAAATACAGTAAAAGGAACCGTTAAATGGTTCAACGAAGCTAAAGGCTTTGGTTTTTTAGAGCAACAATCTGGTCCAGATGTATTCGCTCACTTTAGTGCAATAGCTAGTTCTGGTTTTAAAACTCTGGCAGAAGGCCAAAGTGTTGAATTTACAGTAACTCAAGGCCCTAAGGGTCCTCAAGCTGAGAATATCGTAACTATTTAAAGTTCAGCTATGCTATGGTTTATTGAGTTAAATTATAGTTGCTAGATAATACTTAATAAAAAAGGGCAAGCCTCTCAGGTTTGCCCTTTTTTATTAGTTTAATAGATATGAGCTTCAATGTAATAAAATACATAACATGGCGCAATGTCAGAATAATTCTTTGCTACGCTTAAAAATACCCATAAAATATGGACTTCTCATATGATGTCATTCCGTATGTGATTTTTTATAATTCCAAGGCAATAAAGCTTCAATCTCTTCAACCGTATCCGCATAAGGAATTTTAACTGCGTTTTCTAGGTTTAACTTATCCGATTTTTCAGTATAACCATCAATTATTTTAGCAGCTGATTTAAAATCATTTTCCGATAACTTTCCATCTGGCTCTAGAATAGCAATAGCATCTACTTCATTTAAGCTAACATATAACATTGAAACTCTCCTATGTTTTGTTATGTTTTGTTATGTTCTGAATTAAAGATTACCATTATTAATAACGTCAAATGGTGGTATTTGCAGAATTAATTTACTTATTTATACAATAAACAGGGATACAGCTGATAATTAAACATTAACAGCGCTTATTTTTATATACAAAGGATAACTCATTAAAATAACTTGAACGCCATATTGCTGGGTTTTTCGCTATATTAGCTTGCAGAATGGAATAAGATTTGAGTATTTTTTTAGAAGAATAATTAAAGAAAGAGAAGTATAAAATAATGGCGAAGAGGGGGGGGGCGAACCCCCGCTTTTTTAATTTAAGTGATTGTTTTTTAATGTTATTTATTTTTCAGTGCTGTAGCAGTGTTGGTTGTTAGCCAAACTCATAATGTTTTCTAACCGCTTTTTTTACTTCCCACACACAAGATAATCCTGCAGGAAAAACCACAATATCACCAGCAGAAAAATTAACTGTTTCAGAATCTGTTTTAACGGTAACCTCCCCTTCTAATAAATAACAGGTTTCTTTATCAGAATACGTCCAGTCAAAAGTTGATGGCTCACATTCCCAAATTGGCCAGTTTAAAATACCACTATCATTTAATTCATTTTCCTGTGGTTTTCTAACTTCTATTTTCATCTCTTTATAAAATCCTATTTAACATTTGACACAAAATTACTTTAAAAGTTCAGGCTTATTATCTTTGATCCAGAGATGGACATCATGAAATAAATTCTCTGCATAACTCACACATTCGTCAACTGCACTTGCTGGCACTATATCCCCTGAATAATCTGCCACATTTCTTTGTTTTCTCAGAGCATCGAGTACAATCACTGTTTGCTTGTCTAAATCAATCGTTTGACTCAGCAGTTGGATTATCGTCATATGATGACCAGGTTTACTGGTTAGAGTTCTATAGCCATTTGCTTGTAATGCAACATTAGATAATTGCCCTCACTTATAAACTTAAGGAGCCTTATAAGCCACATCAAATCTATTTTCAGAGCTAATCTCCATCACATGTGAATCAGCAATATTACGTTCAGCTGCAGATAATAGTCGTTGAATGATAATGGGATCGGGATCAATTTTTTCCAGTAATCTACCGACTAAATTATCAAGACTCATTACTATTCCCTATCACATCAATTTGAGGCTTATCTAATACTTCTTTTATAAAAGAAGTATTAGAATGACACAATTCATCCCATTCTTGCTTTGAATAAATTTTAGGATTGATTTCTCGCCCCAATAGCTCTTGTGAATTATATAACAATCCGACAACTTCAGAGAATTTACAATCTCCAATTACCATTAAGTCAATATCACTATTTGCTGTTTCTTTACCACTTGCAACTGAACCAAAGATAAAAGAGCGAAAGATTTGCTTTGAAATTGGATTAAGTGCCTGTTTTATTGTATCCGAGATACCAAACGTTTTCTTAACAATTGCCAATAATTCATGGTAAATAGGACAAGCAGGATTAGCCTGGTAATGATGCTGATTACCTACTTTGTTGAAAGTAAGAATACTTGACGCAACCATACGTGTAACGAGACACTTAGATTGAGGTAAAGAGGATCCAGAACCAGACGGAACCTGATGCACGTACTTGGAATGATAGTAAGGGTTACAGAGCATTGTATAAAAAAATTGTAAAATTTACCGCGCCGTTTAAATTTGGTGTTTTTTTAGGGGTGGGAACGTTAGTTTGCAACATTTATAAAATGTGATTTTTATCTGCTTTAATGTCAATTTAAAAGGATATTTAAACATTAATATTTAAATATCCTTTTTTTATACTTAATTAATCCATTATTTTACTAGTAATTATCTCTTTATTTTACCAGTAATTATTTATTTGGCTTTATCTTGTTGATTTAGTTTTAAAATTTATTTATAGAGAGCAGCTATTATTTATTTTCTTCTTTATTATTATATTCTTTAAGTATATCCATAGATTTTGTTGTTACTTCAAGCCCGTAATCTGATAGGTGTTTATTGCCATGAAGTATTTCAGCCATTTTTTTAGTAACAAAAATAATATGCTCTGGTTCGTAATCTACTGATTTAACAAGCCATTCAAACATTTCATCAATATTAACCCCATGCTCTGTTGCTTTAGGTTCTGGTGGTGGTTCCCTGTGTGTTGGTGTTGGTTCATTTACTTCTGATTTATACATAGAACCTTCACCAGTAGCCAGCCAGTCAAGTGAAATATTATAAGGAGTACATAGTTTATACATTGGTTCAAATGATGGTTTCATAACTTCCCTTCTATATCGTGCTAATGAATCCGTAGTTAAGCCAGCTGTATCTGCTGCTTGTTTTTTTGAATCATACAGATTAATCACAGAAGCTACTCTTGAACCAAAGCCTTCCTTAAAACCACTCATTTTCTATCCTTAATAAAATTTAATAATCTTGATCTAATTTTTTTGAAGATGATAACTCTCGATCTAATTTTTTATTGAGAATTAGATCGAGAGTTAAAATTTAATAATCTCGATCTAATTCGATACAAACCATTGATACTAAGAGTTTAAATTGAATTAAACACATAAGTCTAGATTTTTAAGAATTAGATCGAGAGTTTAACTCTTGACAATCTAGATTATACTCTTTATAGTTACAGTTATGACTACTAACAACTATACAAAAAAACAGTCTTTAGAAGACTGGCATCAGGCTGACATTGTGGCAGCACTACGTAAATCTGGATGGTCACTTAGGCGACTATCAACTGCTAATGGTTATGCACCAACTTCAGTTGGTGTAGCTCTTTGTCGTATCTACCCAAAAGCAGAACAACTGATAGCTAAAACCCTAGGTGTTCATCCTATGGTTATATGGCCTTCTCGTTACGATAAGAATGGAAATCCTAATCGTAAGAAAGGGCCTGTACCTGGTTCAAAAAATAAACCGAGAGTTAATAAATGAAAAATCTTTATTTATTTCTTAAGACTAATCTTATCAGTGCTTTTAGCATAAGTATAGTTGCAATAACTTACTTTATTTGGACATGTCAAAATATAGAGGTGTCTAATGGCTAGAATAAACTGGACAAAACGTTATCCCTTTAATTTAGCTGACGCTATTAAGTTATGTCTTGCTTATGCTTTGCACAAAAAAAACTACTCTGTTCCAAGAGTTGCAGAGCTAATTGGTTCTTCTGATTCAGCTATATATAAATGGATGAGCCGAGGCAGTTTACCTGCTGGAAAAATACAAGCCTTAGAGCATGTTTGTGGTGCTAACTATATCTCTGAATACCTTATCACTAGCAATCAAAAAATAGTAATAGATATTCCTCGTGGCCTTAAACCCAAAGAAGAAAGTCTGCTTGAACTTCAAAGCCACTTTAATGAATCCATCAACCTGCTAGCTAAATTCTATAAAAATGATGCTGATACTGAAGAAACAATAGCAGCTCTTACTGACACAATTAAGCGATTGGCTGGACACCGTAATAATGTAGAAAAATCTAACGACCCAGAACTTAATTTATTTAATGGAGCTCTTTGATGGGTATTAATTCAACGGCAAAACGATTTGGGAATATTTATTCTTTGTGTGAAAAAAATCAACGAATGGCTTGTTATGCTACGGCAGTTTCTGTTCTTGCAGGTACAGGAAACGAACAATTAGCAGCTATAGATGCTGAGGTTGACAGAATTAATGAATTGGAAATTAATGCTCGAACAACTAAACCAAACAATTTTGTTTCTGTAGCTATTTTCAATAAGATTCGTGATGAATTTGAAGGTCTAAGGTGCAAAATCAGAAACGATTCAGAACTTAATTTATTTAATGGAGGTATTGAATGAATATAAAAATTGAGGAGCTAATTAAGTGTTTTGGAAAGGCTTATAAATACGGTGGTCGTGACAATCGTGCTGTTTGTTATTTTACTGCACAAAGAATGCTCGCTATTGAAGGTAACCCAGATATTGTAAAGAGTTTAGAAGCTCTTGAAGCTGAAAAATACAGAATAGATGAACAAGAGAGAGAGAAATTAGAACACTTTACAAAATTGAGAAATGATAAAACTGTGAATTTGAAACTTAACAAACAAATCACAAGCCTCAAAGAAGAAATTGAATTTTTAAAATTTAAACTAACTAAAGAGTTATTAAAATGAAGCAGTGGTTTAATGCTAACGAATTAAAAGGCTTAACAGGCTTGGCAAAAAGTGAAAGAAATATTGTCATTATTGCTGACCGTGAGAACTTTGATAACCGTCCAAAAGCTAAAGGTAAGGGACTGGAATACCACATAGACAGCATAGAAAAATATGCACCTCAAGCAGCTGCTGAACTACGCAAAAAACACTCTATAACCATCCTAAACGAACAAACCCAGCAAGAAGAAGTAGAGCAAACCATAGCCAACGCCGTTAAGTTTGCGATAAATGAAAAAAAGGCTACAGAAGAGATAGCCCAAGCTCGTCAAGCTAAAAAAATGAAAAACTTGAAAGAGTTTGGCT
>JASFYQ010000110.1:0-31314 GCA_045047105.1 Pseudomonadota bacterium
TCTTGTGATAAGCCAAGCAAGCATATTCCATTAATTGTGATTATTTTATAAGGTGGCTTACTTCTATCGGCAAAAATTGAAAGTTGTTTTGTAAATTTTAAAAAATGTTTACCTAAATGTTTACCTAAAGTGGAACTTTGATATTTAAGAGAAATCTTAAATTGTTGTAACTCATTGATTTAATTGGTCGGGACAGAAAGATTCGAACTTTCGACCCCTAGCACCCCATGCTAGTGCGCTACCAGGCTGCGCTATGCCCCGAAAAGTGTTTGCATTATACCTTTATATTAAATTTATGCAACACAAATATAACTAATTACTCTAGTCCTTTTACTTCTGAAAGAATAAAGTCAGATGCAATTATATATCAATAGGACTGATATCCATCCCATCGTAAGAGCTTATATTATTATCTTTAGCTAATTGATAAAAATACTGGTTCAGCTGGTGTAAGGATTCAATAGAATGTTGTTGAATTTTTTCAATATGTAACCAATAACTTTTATCAGGATAGGATTGGTTAATATCATTAATTGTGTAACCAAGTTGCTTTAGTTTATGCGACAACTTGATTAATTTTTGCTCGGAGCTATCTTTAAAGAAATATCCCCAAACCTGTGCTTGCTGCATATTCCAACCAGCATCTTGCATTTTTTGAAATAAGGCTTTGACGTCGTGTTTATCAATCACTTAGAATTTTAATGTTTTAAAATATCTAAAACTTCTTCCAGTTCTACTCTTAATTGGTGAATTATTTGTAAACTACGATTAACATCTTCTTTAGCTTCTTCACCTGACAATTTTAATCGAGCACCTCCAATAGTATAGCCGTGTTCATATAAAAGGCTACGTATCTGACGAATCATTATCACGTCATTGCGCTGGTAATACCTTCTATTTCCTCTTCTTTTTACTGGTTTTAAATTGGGAAATTCTTGCTCCCAATAGCGTAACACATGTGGTTTTACCTCACAAAGTTCACTCACTTCACCGATTGTAAAATAACGCTTGCCTGGTATTACAGGCAATTCGTCGTTATTGGACGCTTCCAGCATAGGCTTCTACTCTAGTTTTTAATTTTTGACCTGATTTAAATGTAACAACACGTCGTGCCAAAATAGGAATTTCTTCCCCAGTTTTAGGGTTTCTTCCAGGGCGCTCGCGTTTATCTCTAATTTCAAAATTACCAAAACCAGATAATTTAATGCTTTCCCCTTGTTGTAGGGACATACGTAATTCTTCAAAAAAAGTTTCAATAAACTCTTTTGCCTCTCGCTTGTTTAAACCTAATTCACCACATAATCGCTCAGCCATAACAGCTTTTGTTAATGCCATAACTCTACCTTTAACTATACTCTTTAACGTATTTCTTTAATTAAACCCATAATCTACAGATAATTAAAATTTAATTAAGTGCTATTAGTCACATTAAATCAATTTAATGCTATCGCAGTTTTGCTTGATATTTTTCTTCTAATTTAATAAGAATAGTACTTATTACTTTATCAATTTCTTCATCTAATAAAGTACGCTCATTATCTTGAAGCGTAAGTCCAATTGCCAGACTTTTCTTATTCGCATCTACACCAGTACCAGTATAGACATCAAATAGTAATACTTCAATTAGATTTTGACCAGAGTACTGTTTTATTGTATTTATTATTTCATTTGAGTCAATAACCAAGTCTACTATTATAGCAATATCTCTACGAATTGCAGGAAATTTTGACATTATTTTAAAAGAAGGTATATTTGCCTCTAAAACAGCATCCATTTCTATTTCAAAAACAATAGCTGGTGTTTTTATTTGTAGTTGTTTTAAAATATTAGGATGCAAACTACCCAACCAGCCGACCGCCTGATTATTTTTGTATATCCTTGCACTTTGTCCAGGATGTAAAGCCGAGTGTTGTTCACTTACAAAGTGATAATTATCACTTTGTGCCCCAAGTGCTAAAATAGCCTCAAGATCCGATTTAACATCGTAAAAGTCGACTGCTTGTTCTGTAGCAGCCCATTGCTCTGAAAAAACCCTGCCTGTTGCAATTACAGATAAGACAGGTTGCTGTTGCAATTGATTATTTTCATCATAAACAAAGCGTGAGCCCGCTTCAAATAAACGAATCCGTGATTGCTGACGATTTTGATTATAAACCAGAGATTTAATCAAACCGGGCCATAATGTAGAACGCATTTCAGATAAATCTTCAGAAATTGGATTAGTTAAAGCAATTTTTTGCATAGATGGATCAATTAACTGCTGAACTTTTGGTTCAACAAAACTATAATTAATAACTTCTTGATAATCTAAAGCAACCAATGTTTCTTTAATACGATTTTCAGGTAATTTGTCTTCTGGACTGCTAGCCATATCAACAGCAGTACCAATAGGGCTAACAGGCAAATTATCATAGCCATAGATACGGGCAATTTCTTCTATTAGATCTACATCATATTTAATATCAAAACGAAAATCTGGTGGACTGACTAGCCATTTATTATTCCCTTTTTCAATTTTCATTTCGAGTTTAACTAAAATATCTTCAATCTCTTGCTCCTCAAGTGTTACCCCTAATAGTTTATACACTTTAGAGGGATCAAATTCCACTCGTGATTCTATATTGCTATGCTTAGGCATAAAATCTGCTTCAACCTGCTCTACAATTGGCCCAGCCTGTCCACCAACTATAGCAATAATTAACTCACTGGCTCGTTCAATTGCCCGCATTTGCAATTGAGCAGAAACACCCCGTTCAAAACGATGTGATGAATCAGTATGCAAACCATATTTTCTGGCTTTCCCCGCTATTTTATCTGGGGTGAAAAAAGCACTTTCAAGGAAAATATCTTTGCTGTCATCGGTAACAGAGGTTATTTCTCCTCCCATTATTCCTGCTAAAGCAACAGCCTGGCTATGATCAGCAATAACCAGAGTGTCGCTATTTACTTTTATTGTTTGCCCGTCTAATAACTCTAGCGATTCATCCTGCTTGGCAGTGCGGATAATAATACCTGTATCCAGCTTATTTAGATCAAAAGCATGCATGGGTTGCCCCAATTCAAGCATAACATAGTTAGTGGTATCAACAATTGCAGATATAGAACGTATGCCACTACGGCGTAATTTTTCTACCATCCAGGTAGGTGTTTCGATAGTTGGATTAATGCCTTTAATTACACGACCAATATAGTGAGGACATAACTCAGCAGCCTTAATTACAACGGGTATTTGGGCATCTATAGTAACTTCAACTGGATTCATTTCAGGAACATTCATGCTGGTTGAGGTAATTACCGCAACTTCTCTAGCAACACCTTCTATACTTAAACAATCACTGCGATTAGGCGTAATGCCCAATTCTATACTGACATCTTTAAGTTGAAAAAAATCATTTATTGTTTGTCCTAACGGAGCATTCTCTGGCAACTCCATAATGCCATCTGAACTATCTGCTAAACCCAACTCACTTGCTGAACAAAGCATGCCATAGGATAACTCACCACGTAATTTTGATTTTTTAATTTTAAAATTACCGGGTAATTTCGCTTTAACCATAGCACAGGCAACCTTCAAACCTGCACGGGCATTGCTGGCACCACAAACTATTTGCAGGGGCTGTTCCGATAATTCACCTACATCAACTTGACAAACTTGTAATTTATCTGCATTTGGATGCTGTTCTGCAGTAATTATTTGACCTATTACCACTCCAGAATGTTCTGGTGCTACGGCTTCAATTGCATCGACTTCAAGTCCAGCCATAGTCAGCTGGTGAGCTAATTGCTCAGTTGTTAAACTGGGGTTTACCCATTCTCTTAACCAACTCTCACTTAATTTCATATCCTGATTCCTTTATACCTTTTTAAAAGCTATATTTAAAATATAGTTTTTAAAAGTCATGTTACATGCTGTTTTTATACCACTTAGCTGGTGTATATTTTTTATGAAAACTGGCGTAAAAAACGCAAATCATTTTCAAAAAACAAACGTAAGTCATTCACGCCATAACGTAACATGGTTAACCGCTCCACTCCCATTCCAAAAGCCAGGCCAGTATATTTTTCTGCATCAATGCCACTATGGCGAAAAACTTCAGGATGTACCATTCCACAACCTAAAACTTCTAACCATCCAGTATGGCTACAAACTCTACAACCACTGCCATTGCACATAACACATTCAATATCTGCTTCTGCAGAAGGCTCGGTAAAAGGAAAATATGAAGGGCGAAAACGTACTTTTAAATCCTTCTCAAAAAACTCACGTAAAAAACTATCTAATAACCCTTTCAGTTCTGCAAAATTAACATTTTCATCCACAATCAGGCCTTCAACCTGATGAAACATAGGTGTATGAGTAATATCTGAATCACAGCGGTAAACTCTGCCAGGAGCAATAATTCTTAGTGGCGGAGCTTCGTTTTCCATAGTCCGAACCTGAACGGGTGAAGTATGGGTTCTTAATACTGTGTGAGGATCAAAATAAAAGGTATCATGCATTGCTCGTGCAGGATGTGATTCTGGAATATTTAAAGCTTCAAAGTTATGGTAATCATCTTCTATTTCTGGACCTGTTTTAACCTGAAAGCCCATTTCCGAAAATAGTTTCTCAATGCGTTGTAATGTACGAGTTACAGGGTGTAAACCACCAATACTCTTTCCTCGACCTGGCAAAGTCACATCAATTTTTTCAGCCAATAGCTGCTGTTCTAATAATTTGTTTTGTAATTGTTCTTTTTGTTTATTAATTAAGCCTTGCACTGCTTGCTTGGCCTGATTAATTACCTGCCCAACTTTTGGTCGTTCTTCTTTTGAAAGTGTACCAAGTTGTTTCATCAACGAGGTAATGGAACCTTTTTTACCGAGGTAATCAACCCGAATTTGCTCCAGTTGATTGAGTTGGCTGGTTTGTTCTATTTGTTGTGTTGCCTGTGTTACTAATTTATCGACGTCTTGCACGAAGGAAGTCCTGCATTTGAGAAGTTAAAATTAAAATAGGTGTAAAAAAAAAGGGAAAGATCAAAGCTAATCTTTCCCTTTTATAGTCATACTTTTTTGCTTAAGCTAAAGCAGTTTTTGCTTTTTCAACAATAGCAGCAAAGGCATCTTTATTATTAACTGCAAGTTCAGCTAAAACTTTACGATCAATTTCAATAGAAGCTTTTGTTAAACCATCAATTAAACGGCTATAACTCAAACCACATTCACGTGCTCCCGCATTGATACGTGCAATCCATAAACGTCTGAACTGACGCTTGCGTTGGCGACGATCACGGTAAGCATATTGACCTGCTTTAGTTACGGCTTGTACCGCAACACGGTATACGTTCTTTCTACGTCCAGAATAACCTTTTGCAAGTTTCAGGACCTTCTTATGTCTGGCTTTGGCTTGTACGCCACGTTTAACTCTTGCCATTATTTTTTCTCCACATTAAAACTACTAAAACACTTATACAAGACGTAACATACGACGAATTGCTGGAACATCTGATGCATCAATCACATCAGGGCTTCTTAAATGACGCTTGCGCTTAGTTGTTTTTTTAGTCAAAATGTGACTACGGTTTGAATTTCCACGTCTGATACGGCCATTTGCTTTAACTTTAAAGCGTTTAGCAGCACCGCTATGTGTTTTCATTTTAGGCATTTTATTTTCCTCAAATTATCCTTAACGAATAGTTACGCATTTCTATATGTTTTTATCTCATAAGCCAAGACTTATTACTAAACATATTTTATTTAAAAATCATACTTTAACTCAAATCAGTAAACTGAGGAGACATTAGCACTACTTATAATAGTTATTAATGTAAAAGTTCCCAATTTAAGTGATGACTTATTTTTTGCTAACTGGAGATAAGACCATTACCATCTGACGGCCTTCAAGCCTTGGCATCTGCTCGATATTACTGATCTCTTCCAGATCCTTGGCGATGCGATTTAACACATCCATACCCAATTCACGGTGAGCCATTTCTCGACCTCGAAACCTAATGGTTATTTTAGTTTTATCTCCATGTCCAAGGAAGCGGGTCAGGTTGCGTAATTTGACCTGATAATCGCCTTCCTCTGTGCCTGGTCTTAATTTAATTTCTTTAACTTGTACCTGTTTTTGTTTTTTACGTTCGGTAGCTTTCTTTTTCTTTTCTTCAAAAACAAATTTACCATAATTCATAATACGGCAAACAGGTGGCTTAGCAGTAGGAGCAATTTCAACTAAATCTAAATCTGCATCAAAAGCTTGTTGCTGAGCCTCATCCAGAGATACAACTCCAGCTTGCTCTCCTTCTGAATCGATTAAGCGTATTTCATGCGCTGTAATTTGTTCGTTAATACGCGTATTGCTTTTGGTATCTCTTGTTTGTCTTGGTCCAGCGATGAGTAATTACTCCTGTTATAAGTTATTATTTCGAACGTTTAAGATTTATTATCAATTTGCTGCTGCAAGTGATCAATTAAATCATCAATTGCCATAGTTCCCAGATCTTCACCTTCACGAGTTCTAACAGCAATAGTATTTGCTTCTACTTCTCTTGCACCTGCCACAAAAATGTAGGGAATGCGATTCAAAGTATGCTCACGAATTTTAAAGCCTATCTTTTCATTTCTCAAGTCGGATTCCACACGAATATTACTCTGTTGTAGTTTTTTTGCAACTTTTTTGACATATTCAGCTTGTTTTTCACTAATACCCGAAACAACCACTTGAACTGGAGATAACCAAAGCGGAAGTTTGCCCGCATGTTCTTCAATTAAAATACCAATAAAACGCTCCATAGAACCTAAAATGGCCCGATGAATCATTACTGGAGTCTGTTTTTCTCCGTGTTCATCTATATAACTGGCATCCAGGCGTCCCGGCATTGAAAAATCAACCTGAGCAGTACCGCATTGCCAGATACGGCCAAGACAATCTTTTAGTGAAAATTCAATCTTGGGTCCATAAAAAGCACCCTCGCCAGGTTGCAGTTCCCAATCCATTTCTTTAGCATCTAAAGAGGCTTGTAAAGCGGTTTCGGCTTTATCCCAAACTTCATCAGAACCCACTCGTTGTTCTGGTCGAGTAGACAATTTAACTATAATTTGGGTAAAACCAAAATCTGCATATACTTCATAGAGCAGGTCGATAAATGCAGAAATTTCATCCTGTATTTGCGCTTCTGTACAAAAAATATGCGCATCATCTTGAACAAAATTTCTTACTCGCATTAAACCATGCAGTGTTCCAGATGGCTCATTGCGATGACATGAACCAAATTCAGCCATACGTAGAGGTAAGTCACGATACGATTTTAGCCCTTTATTAAAAACTTGAATATGACAGGGGCAATTCATTGGTTTTATAGCATAATCACGATTCTCAGAATGGGTGGTAAACATCATATCGCCAAACTTATCCCAATGGCCTGATTTTTCCCAAAGGGAACGATCCACAACCTGTGGCGTTCTAATTTCCTGATAGTTATTCGCTTTTAAAACTTTACGAACGTATTGCTCAACTTCCTGATATATTGTCCAGCCTTTATCATGCCAAAAAACCATTCCTGGAGCTTCTTCCTGCATATGAAAGAAGTCTAATTGCTTGCCTATTTTACGATGGTCACGCTTTTCAGCCTCGGCTAAACGAAACAGGTAATCCTTTAAATCTTTTTTATTTGCCCATGCTGTACCATAAATACGCTGTAACATCTCATTATTGGAGTCCCCTCTCCAATAAGCACCTGCAAGTTTCATTAACTTGAAGACTTTAAGCTTGCCAGTAGAAGGCACATGCGGGCCACGGCATAAGTCAGTAAATTCACCTTGAGTATATAAAGATAAATCTTCATCAACAGGAATGGATTGGATTATTTCAGCTTTATATTCTTCACCTGCTTGTTTAAAAAAATCTACAGCTTCGTTACGACTTTTAACCTGGCGTGAAATAGGTAAATTTTCTTTTACCAATTGAGACATTTTTTTCTCGATTGCTAGCAAATTGTCAGGAGTAAAGCTTTCTTTATATGAAAAATCATAAAAAAACCCATCTTCAATTACAGGGCCAATAGTAACCTGTGTACCAGGAAATAATGATTGCACTGCCTGCGCCATCAAATGCGCAGTAGAGTGCCTGATAACTTCAAGACCATCTTCATCTTTACTGGTTATAATTTGCAGTTGTGAATCATCGTGGATAACAAAAGCAGCATCTACTAATTGACCATTAACTTTACCAGCAAGTGTTGCCTTAGCCAAACCAGCACCAATATCTGCGGCAATATCATAAACGCTAATTGCTTGCTCATATGATCTAAGAGAACCATCTGGAAGAGTGATTTGTGGCATGGTAATTTGTTATCTCGTAATATTGTAACTTATGAATTAGAAAAGGCGGGAATTATACCTGAATTAATAACCGATCTCAAAGAGAATAATTAGAAAAATTCATTCAACAAATGAAGATAATAATTACCAAATATGTCATAATGTTCGGGTTTTTTAAAGCTAACGGAGAGAATTATGAGTATTTTTAACTTTTTCATCAATGATGCAGTTGCAGAAGCGGGTTCATCCTTTGGAGCACAGCCTGAATTATTATCACAATTAATGGTTTTTGGTGGTATTTTTCTGATTTTTTATTTTTTATTTATTCGTCCTCAAAATAAAAAATTAAAAGAGCATAAGCAAATGACTGAAAGCCTAAAAAAAGGTGATGAAATTGTGACTAATGGTGGTGTATTAGGGAAAATCACTAGTTTACATGAAAACTTTGTGAGTATTGAAGTAGCTAAAGACATTAATATCCGTGTTCAACGCCAGTCAATTTCTACTCTAATGCCCAAGGGTACAGTTAAAGCAATTAAAGATTAACAAATTTATAGTTAACAGTTTTAACTCAAACCCGAAAGTAGCGGATTACTGAAAAAAAATATATAGAATACTTTATTCTTAGAGAAACAACATATGTTAAATCACTACCCCATGTGGAAAAACCTGCTAATTGCAGCAATCATTGGTTTATGTTTTATTTATGCAATGCCAAATATTTTTGGTGAAGATCCAGCCATTCAAGTAGCAACCTCTAAAAGAGGCTTGCAAATTGATACTGAAATTTTGAAAAAAATAGAAACCGCTTTAAGCGAAAAAAATATTCAGATAAAACGCTCAACTTTACGCCAACAAGTTGGTAAAAGCACCGATCTATTAATTCGTTTCACAAATGATGCAGATCAGCTACAGGCCAAGGCCATTATTCAAAAATTATTAGGTGATAAATATGCTGTAGCTATTAACCTTGCTCCTGCAACGCCGCTGTGGTTATTGTCAATAAATGCGGAACCTATGTATCTAGGCCTTGATTTACGAGGTGGTGTACATTTTTTAATGCAAGTTGATATGGAAGCTGCTATCAATAAAACCTTAAAAACCTATGTGAATGATTCTCGCTCACTAATGCGTAAGAAAAAAATTCGTTACCTTGGTGCAAAAAAAGACCAGGCGCAAATATCTCTGCGCTTTAAAGATAGCCAATCCAGAGCACAGGCTGAAGCCTTATTAACTCGTGAGATGAGGGATATTTTATTTGTTAACAAAGATGATAATGGTCAAACCATCCTAATAGGAACCATAAAAAAACAAAAACTAAAAGAAATAAAGTTATTTGCACTTAAACAGAATATTACTACTCTTCGTAAAAGAATTGATGAAAAATTTAATGGCCTGGTCGAACCTATTATCCAACAACAAGGAGATGATCGTATTATTATCCAACTCCCTGGAATTCAAGATACTGCTGGAGCAAAAGATATCCTTGGGGCTACAGCAACTCTTGAATATCGTGCTGTGGATGAAGATAATGATGTGCAAAAAGCAGTGGATGGACGTGTACCCGTTGGTTCAAAAATCTTCTATACCCGTGAAGAAAACCTTAATGGACGATTGATTCCTGCGCGCCCAGTATTATTGAAAAAACGTACTATTGTCACAGGTGATCATGTAACTAACGCCAATGCCAGTATTGATTCTGAAACCAATGGTGCTCTGGTTTCTGTAACCCTGGATGGTTATGGCGGTAAAAAAATGGATACCTTTACTAAACACAACGTAGGTAAAGGTATGGCGGTGGTTTATATAGAAACTAAACGTATTACTTCTGTAGATAAAGATGGTAATAAAGTAGTTTCTACCAAAACTACCGAAGAAGTCATTAGTGTTGCTAATATCCGTGGTAGATTTTCCAACCGATTCCAAACTACAGGATTAGATAGTGTTCAAGAAGCAAATAACTTAGCCTTATTATTGCGCTCTGGCGCATTAGCTGCTCCCGTGTATATTATTGAAGAACGTACCATTGGTCCAAGCTTAGGTCAGGATAATATTGATAAGGGCTTTAACTCTGTTATTATCGGCTTTATTGCTGTACTTATTTTTATGGCTGCCTGGTATTACACTATGGGAATGATTGCAAATTTTGCTCTTGCCCTTAACTTAATTATTATTGTTGCCATATTGTCCTTACTTCAGGCAACCCTTACCTTACCAGGAATTGCGGGTATTGTACTAACCGTGGGGATGGCAGTAGATGCCAATGTATTGATTTTTGAACGTATACGAGAAGAATTACGCAACGGTAATAGTCCCCAAAATAGTATTAATGCAGGTTATGAAAAAGCCTTTATGACTATTGCAGATGCAAACATTACCACATTAATTGCTGCCTTTGTTTTATTTGTAGTTGGAACAGGCGCCATTAAAGGTTTTGCTATTACCTTATCCATTGGTATTTTAAGCTCAATGTTTACAGCTGTTTTAGTAAGTCGTGCTATTGTAAATATTGCATATGGAAGCAGAAAGATTAAAAACCTTTCTATTTAGTTCACAAACTCCCTGAATAAATCATTCCTGTATGTTAAGCGGGAATGATAGTTTGATTAGAATATAGGAAAATATATTGTGCAAATTTTAACCAATACCTCAATTAAATTCATGGCTCAACGCAAAATAGCTATATTGATATCTACCATTTTTATTGTGCTGTCTTTATCTTCAATGATATTCAAAGGTATGCAATTTGGCCTAGACTTTACTGGAGGAACTATTATTGAGGTGGAATATCCAGATGCAGTAACTTTAGGCCCGATTAGAAATACATTAAAAGAAAATCAATTCATCGATGCTATCGTCCAACATTTCGGCTCAGCAAATGAGGTATTAGTACGAGTTGCTCCCCAAGAATCTTTATCCAGTGCTGAAATTTCGACCCGGTTATTATCCATTTTAGAAAAACAAAATAGTCAGGTGCAAATGCGTAGGGTTGAATTTGTTGGCCCACAAGTTGGAGAAGAACTAACTGAGACTGGAGGAATGGCAATGTTAGCCGCCCTTGGTTGTATTTTGATCTATGTTGCTCTGCGCTTTGAATACCGCTTTGCATTAGGCTCTGTAGCAGCCTTAGCACATGATGTAATTATTGTTTTAGGTATTTTTTCACTGTTTAATATTGAATTTGATCTCACCGTATTAGCTGCAGTTTTAGCCGTAATTGGATACTCTCTCAACGATACCATTGTGGTCTTTGACCGTATTAGAGAAAATTTTCGAAAAATGAGAAAAGGAACCGCTATAGAGATTATTGACAGTTCTTTAAACCAGACACTTTCCCGAACTCTGGTTACTTCGTTTACCACAATGATAGTACTTATTGCCTTATTTTTATTTGGTGGTGAATTAATTCATGGTTTTGCAACAGCTCTATTAATCGGTGTGGTTATTGGTACCTATTCTTCTATTTATGTTGCCAGCTCAGTGCTTGTAGCAATGGGAGTAAGTAAGGATGACTTGGCTGCAGTGAAAAAAGAAGGGGCTGAGCAGGAAGAAATATACGAAGAAGTATAACCGCGCCTAACATGAGTGTTATTTCCTTCTGGATTTAACACTCAATGATGAAGAAAACTAATTATTTAAATAGCCTTATCATTCGCTTCAATTTTTTGATCGGGACATTTAGCTATTTTTAAACTAGGTAGATTACCTGTACCTAAAACATAAAGTAAAATCCCTACGCTGGTAAAAAAGATAATAAAAGCTAATAAACTAGCAAAAATAGGAGTAATAGTACTTTCCATCCCAAAATAAATGGAAAACACCACACTTAGAATTGCACCTAAAAAACACGCATAAGAAATAAACAGGGTAATCTTTTGCCCCATCTTGCGTTCATCTGCCAAACCTGGCTCGAAATCTAATAATTTTTGCAATAGCTTATTCCTTTCACTTAAAGTTAATATTAGTCTACTAATAGGATATAGTAACTAATAATTATCTTACATATTTTTTTATTTTGCCAGATATTTTTGATTAACTGCTATTTTATTTTAAATATAAGTTGATTATTATATAAGTGAATGCTAATATATATCTCCATAAGGATATTCCTTTATACTTATTTACTACTTAATTTAAACAGGAGAATGGAAATGGCTGAATTTTTTGTCATAAGCTTTATATTTACATTTATAGCCGTACCGAGTATTTTAATAACTGGCTTAGCATTATACTTGGTTTTTTGGGGTGGGAAACAATATTTTAAAGGTTTACCTCAAGCTCCTAAAATCACCGCTATTACAATGAAAGAAGCATTGCACACTGATGCAATTACATAAAAAAATAGCTACCGCATAGTAAAATATGCGGTTAAAAAATTAGTCTATAGTATAGTCATTAGTCAGAAAGATATTTTCCCCAGTCTTCCTTCTTATCACCAAAAACCAGAAAATTAGGATTAAGTAAGGAATCTTTAGTATTATAATATAACGTTTTCATATTGCTATCTAAGATATATCCACCTGCTTCTTCTACAATGCATTGTGCTGCTGCTGTGTCCCATTCAGAAGTTGGCCCTAAACGAGCATATATATCCGCACTACCATCAGCAACCAGGCAAGATTTTATTGAGCTGCCCATTGCTAAAAACTCAACTTCACCAAGACGTTTTATAAAATCTTCATAGTCCTTTCCAGGTTGGTTATTTCCACAGGTTACAATTATTGGATTGCGCCTCTTAGTCTGTACATGTATAGATTGCACTTTATTTAAACCATCAATTTTATACGCTCCAAGCCCGTGGTATGCATAATAAGTCAGTCCATGAACAGGTGCATAGATAACACCTAAAATTGCTTTATGTTTGTGAATAAGAGCAATATTAACACTGTATTCGCCATTATTATTTATAAATTCACGAGTACCATCTAAAGGATCAACCAACCAATAAGTTTGCCATAATTTACGTTGGCTATATGCGATACTCTCCGATTCTTCGGATATAATAGCAAAATTACCTTCTAATCTGGATAAGCAAGTAACGATAAGTTTGTTGGCAGCCAAATCTGCATTAGTGACAGGAGTATTATCTTTTTTACAATTAATATTGATACATTTCTCAGCAGTTTCAAGAATTTCTTTACCTGCTTGCCAAGCTATATCTATAACCTGAGGTAGTAAAGATTGAAGTAATTTATCATTAACCTCTACTTGCATATCAATTATAACTCCCCTTTTTCCCATAGAGACTTTAGTAAATACATTGCTGCGATAGTACGCCCTTCGGTGATATCTTCTCGCCAGACAAGTTGGTCAATTTCTGTTAAAGAAAAACTCTCAACTATTAGCGGTTCCGGCTCATCACCTTCTAATTGGCTCGGGTATAAATCAGTGGCTAAAACCAGGTGGGTACTATGGCCAATATATCCTGGTGCAAGAGACATAGCTTTTAAATAACGTAGTTTTTTGGCGGCATAACCAATTTCTTCTTGTAGTTCACGGTTGGCAGCATCTAATGGAGGCTCATCATTCTCAATTTTACCTTTTGGAAACATCCATTCATAGCGATCAACTCCTGCACAATATTCACGCACTAACATAAATTTATTATCTATAACTGGAATAATCAAAACGCCTCCTCCAGTCGAAGATCCTTTAATTCTTTCGTAACAAGCAGTTTGTCCATTTGAAAAAACCAGATCTATTTCTTCAATATTAAATAAACGTGTTTTTGCCAATTGTCGAATGGCTTGTATTGTTGGTTTTTGTTTCATAATACTAAATAAAAAATTCTAAAAATAAATGATAAGCTGTATGTGTTATAAAACTTTAGCATATAAATTACTACTCAAAATAATATATACTACATTATAACGCCTAATAAGAGCATCAACAAATAATGAAAAATAGCAATAATTCCCCTCTTAAATGGGATGAGATTCAAACCGTACTACTGGATATGGATGGTACTTTATTAGATTTACATTTTGATAACTACTTTTGGCTTCACTACGTGCCCGAATGTTATGCAAAAAAAAACAATCTGAGTTTTGAGCAGGCTCATAAACACTTAATCCCCCGTTTTAAAGCAATTGAAGGCACTATGGATTGGTATTGTGTGGATTATTGGAGTAAACAACTTGATCTTGATATTGCTATTTTAAAAGAGCAAATAGCACATTTAATTCAACTCCACCCTCATGTACTGGAGTTTTTAGACTGGTTAAAATTACAAGGGAAAAAACGAGTACTGGTCACTAATGCCCACCAAAAAAGTTTGTCAATTAAACTAAAAAATACGCCTCTGGGAGATTATCTGGATCAAATTATTAGCTCTCATGAGCTGGGAATACCTAAAGAAGAAAAAAAATTCTGGGGTAAGTTACAAACTATTATAACTTATGATCCAAATAAAACCTTATTAATTGATGATAATATACAGGTATTAAAAAGTGCTAAGAATTATGGAATTAAGCACCTACTGGCCATTAGTAAACCTGATTCAAAACACCAGTCAAAAACTATCCGGGGCTTTATCACTGCCGACAATTTCAGTGAAGTTTTCCCTTAAAAAACATTAATCCCATTTTTTAAAACGTTTACGACAATACTTTAATAATTCATCATAATTTTTAAAGTATAGTTCAAAGCCTTCTTCTGCTGGCGAGTCGAATTCGCAATAATCATTGGAATAGTCGCGACAAATATCTGGTCTAGTTTCATAAATACCACAGCCTCCTTTTGCATCTAAATATTCACACGGGGTTAAAAACATTAAAAACCAACCATCTGAATCTTTGTAAAATTCTACATATTTATGTGCTACTTGCCATAGCATTACTTGAAACTCTGATTTTTTCCTTGGAGTATCAATTTGTTGGGTAACATATTGGCAGCATCTAGTCTCTGGGCAATAACTGCATTTATTTTCAGAGGTAAGTTGTTTTGCTGTAGGCTGCTCAGCTAAGTT
The DNA here is from genome assembly GCA_045047105.1 of Pseudomonadota bacterium. Taxonomy (GTDB): domain Bacteria; phylum Pseudomonadota; class Gammaproteobacteria; order GRL18; family GRL18; genus JADGAU01. The sequence goes on from JASFYQ010000110.1 coordinate 15,272, forward strand.
GTAAATTTGCTTTGTTTCTAAGTTCAATTATAATAACCAGGCATAACTAGAAGATGGATTACCTATGGAATAGGCATATTTATGAGATACCAACGTTTATGAAAAATTCACGTTTATGAAATATCTACGCTATAAATTCTTTCAAGTAAAAAAAACGGAAGAGTTTAGCTCTTTTATTATACGCTTTATTCTGGGTAGTGTAGCGAGTATTTTTGGTGGTATAGGGATTTATTTTGAAATTCTACAATTACCTGTAAATATTTATATTGGCATTTCATCCAGCTTTTTTTTATTTACCTTCTTTATCTTTATCGATTTATTTCACCATTTAGAGTCAGCCAGAAGGCGCTATTTAACTCTCTTGCTTGATATAAGCTATACCAGTTTAAGTATTTATGTTACTGCTGGAGATGCACAAGTCTTATGGCTATTTTATATCTGGTTATATATTGGATATGGTAGTCGATATGGAGAAAATTATCTTTTTGCAGCTCAAAAAATAACCTTATTCCAGTATGCTCTGGTGTTGTATTTTAGTGATTTATGGCTAAGTAACATGCTCGATATTACCACACATCTATTAATTCTTTTAACTCTACCATATTATATTCACTCTATGATTAAACGCCTGCATATAGCAAAAACGGAGGCACAAAAAGTAGCAAAATTAAAAAGCAATTTTCTCGCCAGTATGTCACATGAAATAAGAACACCTCTTAATGGTATTGTTGGAACCAGTTTATTATTATCAAATACCCCGCTTAATTCAATCCAGAGAAAATACACCAAAGCATTAGTTTATTCATCTGAGATGTTGCTTAATATAATTAACGATATTTTAGATTTTGCAAAAATAGATGCAAATAAAATAGAAATCAATCAAGAGAATATAGACATTCAGCGATGCATCGAAAAAATTACCCAGAGTTTATTATTTAGTGCCGAACAAAAAAATCTTTTACTTAAAACACAAATTGCAGCAGACATACCCAAAAACCTGCAGGGAGATAAAAAACGCCTGAGCCAAATTTTACTTAACCTGGTGGGAAACGCCATAAAGTTTACGCCTAAAGGGCAGGTTGAAATTACTGTATCGGTATTTAAAAATACAGAGTTAAATTGCACTCTATTATTCAAAGTATGTGATACAGGCATTGGTATTTCCAGCGAAGATCAAAAAATCATATTCCAACGTTTTACTCAGGTTGGAGAAACTCCCTCTATAGCCGCATCAACTCCAGGAACAGGACTAGGCACTACTATTAGTAAAGAACTGATTGAACTATTAGGTGGTGAGATTAAACTCCAGAGTGAGCTCGGTAAAGGCAGTGAATTTAGCTTTGCCATTAGATTTAATAAGACCAAAGATAAAAATTCAACGGATAAGCAAAACCATATAAATACATCAGTTAATAATAAACAGCGACCGCTAAATATACTTATTGCTGAAGACGATGATATCAACGCAATGATCATGGAACAATTCTTATCAGATCAAAGCCATACAACAAAGCGTGTTAGCAATGGAAAAGCGGCACTAGAACAACTAAAAATAACAGAATATGATATTATTTTTATGGATTTGCATATGCCCGAATTATCAGGGCTTAAAGTAACAGAGGAGATCCGAAAATTTGACCTGCAAACATTAATTATTGGGCTTACTGCAAATGCAACGACCGAACAAAAACAACTCTGCCTAGATGCTGGAATGAATGACTTTTTAACCAAGCCCATCACTCCTGCTGCATTATATCAGGCTATATCTATTGCTATATCAGGATCAGGGAGGCAGTCCCGCTAATTGCTCTAATTGTTCCATGTTTAAAATACTAATTTTCTTTTTATCACATTTAAGTACTTTAGCTTTTTGAAAATGAGTAAACATTCTACTTACCGTTTCAACAGCAAGATTTAAATAATTTGCAATATCTCCACGCGACATGCTCAAATGAAACTCATAAGGTGAAAACCCTCTTAGCTTAAAACGATTTGACAGGCTAAGTAAGTAAGTAGCTAAACGCTCTTCAGCAGTTTTTTTGCCCAAAAAGAGAATCGTTTTATACTCATTACTCACCTCTTTGCTCATCAGACTCAATAGTTGGTGCTGTAAACTAGGTAACTTTTGACTTAACATTTCAACCTTATCAAAGGGCAATTCACACACATTGGATACTTCTAAGGTTTTAGCACATGTACTATAAACACTCTCACTAAGGGCATCAATACCTAATAGTTCTCCAGGCAAATGAATTCCCATAATTTGTTCTTTACCATCCAAACTAGATACATAGGTTTTAAGCGACCCCGATCTAACTACATAAATGGATTTAAATTTGTCTCCCTGCTTAAACAGGTAATCTCCTTTTTTTAACGATGTTTTACGTTCAATAATATCATCTAATCGTTTAATATCAGCTGTATCAATCAATTTTGGTAAGCAGAGTTGTCTTAAGCTACAATTCTTACACACTACTTTTATTTCTTTTAAATTTATCTGCTTATTTTGATCCACACTTTCCTTCCATACTTATCCCCCTTAAATATCAATCAATTTGTTGATATAGATCAATTATATCTTAAATTAAACAGTTGGCAAATAAATAATGTATAATTGCTTCATAGTAAACATAACGGATACAAAATGAAGCAAAGACAGGCACAAATATCAAGAAATACCAATGAGACTCAAATTCAGCTGACTATTAACCTGGATGGTACCGGGAAATGTAAACTGGATACGGGAGTTCCTTTTCTGGAACATATGTTAGAACAGATATCTCGCCATGGCATGATTGATTTAGACATTAAAGCAATAGGTGACTTACATATCGATGCCCATCATACTGTTGAAGACATTGGGATATCTTTAGGAATGGCGTTTAATCAGGCGATAGAAGACAAAAAAGGCATCCGACGTTATGGCCATGCTTATGTACCACTCGATGAGGCATTATCTCGTACCGTTATTGATTTTTCTGGTCGTCCAGAATTTATTGAAGATGTCACTTATCCAAAAGCTATGCTGGGAGATTTTGATACTGAATTATTCCATGAATTTTTTCAAGGATTTGTAAACCACGCCTTAGTGACTCTGCATATCGATAACCTTAAGGGACGCAATACTCACCACATTGCAGAGACTGTTTTTAAGTCATTTGGACGAGCAATACGTATGGCAGTTGAAGTTGATCCTAGAATGCAAGGAGTGATTCCCTCTACCAAGGGAACACTATAAAAGCTATAATAGCCGCTTTAAAAATATTGAAACTATTACTCGTTTAGAATAGAAAACTATGACACATATAGCCGTAATTGATTATGGAATGGGCAACTTACATTCAGTTGCCAAAGCATTAGAACATGCCGCCTCACAAGGCAATTTTAAAAATACTAAAATAACTGTTGCTAATGATGCCAAAACCATCCTTAATGCTGATAAAATTTTACTACCAGGTGTTGGTGCAATGCGTGATTGCATGGGAGAAATGCAACGTTTAGAGCTGATTGACTTAATTACTGAAACAAGTAACTCAAAACCTTTTTTAGGCATTTGTATTGGTATGCAAGCCCTGATGAGTAAAAGCCAGGAAAATAATGGTGTTGATTGTCTGAACATTATTCCAGGCTCAGTGGAACATTTTGACTTTAGTGCGGATCAAAACCTACCGCTGCTAAAAATCCCTCATATGGGTTGGAACCAGGTAGAACAACAAAATTCAGAGCATAAAATGTGGAAAAATATTCCACAAAATCAACGCTTTTATTTTGTACATAGCTATTATGTTCAACCCAGCGATGCAACTCCTATTGCAGCATCTACTATTTATGGTAAAGAATTTACCTCTGCACTGGCAGTTGATAATATTTTTGCAGTGCAATTTCACCCAGAAAAAAGTGCCGATGCAGGCTTACAGCTTTTTTCCAACTTTATTGGTTGGGATGGAAGCTAGAAAATCACCCCATTAAAATTTAAAGAAAAAGGTAAAACAATGATATTGATTCCAGCAATTGACTTAAAAGATGGTTTATGCGTACGCCTGCGTCAAGGAATTATGGAAGATAATACGGTATTTTCTGATAATCCTGTTGAAGTTGCAGGAAAATGGCATGCTGCTGGAGCCAGACGTTTGCATCTGGTTGACTTAAACGGTGCTTTTGAAGGCAAACCCGTTAACGGTAATATTATAAAAGAAATAACCAAGGCTTATCCTGATTTACCCGTTGAAATTGGTGGTGGAATTCGTGATATAGAAACTGTAGAGGCTTATCTGGATGCAGGAATATCTTATGTAATTATCGGAACCCAGGCAGTTAAAAAACCAGAGTTTGTTACCCAGTTATGCAAAAAATTTCCTGGGCATGTGATTGTTGGTTTAGATGCAAATAATGGTAAAGTAGCCATTAATGGCTGGGCTGAAGAGTCTGAATTTGATGTTATTGATCTGGCTAAAAAGTTTGAAAATGATGGCGTAGATGCAATTATTTATACCGACATCAGTCGTGATGGCATGATGAAAGGTGTAAATGTAGAGAGCACGGTAAAATTAGCACAAGCAATCAATATTCCTGTTATTGCATCTGGTGGAATTACCAATTTAGATGATATTAAAGCCTTATGTGCAGTTGCATCACAGGGTATTAGTGGAGCTATTACTGGCAGAGCAATTTATGAAGGCAGTTTAGATTTTGAAGAAGGACAGGCTTTAATCGATAAATTACTTAGCTAGCAATAGATGTAGAGTAATTTATTAGTTTTCAATTAAAAAAATTCAATTAAAATTATGGCTTTAGCAAAAAGAATAATTCCTTGTTTAGACGTTGATAATGGTCGGGTTGTCAAAGGTGTACAATTTGTTGATATTCGTGATGCTGGAGACCCCGTTGAGGTCGCCAGACGATATAATCAAGAAGGCGCAGATGAACTCACTTTTTTAGATATTACCGCTACTCATGAAGGCAGGGATAATATCGTACATGTGGTAGAAGCCGTTGCTGGTGAAATATTTATACCTCTTACTGTAGGTGGAGGAATCCGCTGTGTAGAAGATGTGCGCACCATGTTAAATGCAGGAGCAGATAAAGTGGCAATTAACTCTGCTGCGGTTAATAATCCTGAATTTGTTCGTCAGGCAGCAGAAAAATTTGGCAATCAATGCATTGTAGTTGCAATTGATGCTAAAGCGGTAGAAAAAGAGGGCCAAAAAACCTGGGAAATTTTTACCCATGGTGGTCGTAAAGCTACAGGAATTAATGCCATAGAGTGGGCTAAAAAAATGGTAAGTTTGGGTGCTGGCGAATTATTAGTAACCAGTATGGATTGTGATGGCACTAAAAATGGATTTGATCTGCCCCTAACTCGCGCCATAAGTGAAGCGGTAAGTGTTCCTGTTATTGCATCTGGAGGAGTTGGCAACCTGCAACACCTGGCAGATGGAGTAACCAAGGGACATGCTGATGCGGTACTAGCAGCAAGTATCTTTCATTTTGCAGAATATAGTATTGAGCAAGCAAAACAACACATGCAAGCTCAAGGCATTGAGGTACGTTTATGAGCCAGGAAGTCAGTTCACAATCCGCTGACTGGATTGAGCAATTAAAGTGGGATAAAGACGGGCTTATTCCAGCAATTGCACAGGATCAAAAAACTGGGCGTATTGTAATGTTTGCCTGGATGAATAAAGCATCACTGCAACAAACACAAGCAACTGGAAAAGCCGTTTATTGGTCTCGTTCCAGACAAAAACTCTGGGCCAAGGGAGAAGAATCTGGTCATAGCCAGATAATAAAATCTATATGCTGCGACTGTGATCAAGATGTTTTACTATTAACTATTGAGCAGGTTGGAGGTATAGCTTGCCACACTGGTAGAGAAAGTTGTTTTTATCATCAACTGGATAAAGATAAACAATGGAATATCACCGACAAAGTACTAAAAGACCCCAAACAAATATATAAATAACCATGACTAATAATACCTTAGAAAAACTGGATGCTATTTTACAGCAGCGTAAATCTGCCTCAGCTGATTCCTCTTATGTGGCAAGTCTGTATCATAAAGGGATTAATCAAATATTAAAAAAAATAGCAGAAGAAGCAGGTGAAACAATTATTGCAGCCAAAGATGGCGATCGTAAACAAATTATTTACGAAACAGCCGATTTGTGGTTTCATACAATGGTCATGTTAGCAGAGAAAAACATATCTAGTCATGATATACTCAAAGAATTAGAAAGGCGTTTTGGACTTTCTGGCTTGGACGAAAAAAAGCAAAGAAAAAAAGACTGAGACGAGGATAATACACATCATGAGTGATTGTTTATTTTGTAAGATTGTAACGGGTGAAATCCCTGCTGCGATTGTTTATCAAGACGATAAAATACTGGTATTTAAGGATCTTTATCCAAAGGCTGAAAAACACTTGTTAGTTATACCGAAAAAGCATTATATTGACTTAATTGATATTGCAGAAAAAAATCCTGGAACACTGAACTATATGATGAAAATGATCCCAGAGATTGCTAAAGCACAAAATCTGAATAATGGATATAGAACAATTATTAATACAGGAAAAGGTGGGGGACAGGTAATTTTTCATCTACATGCCCACCTTTTAGCAGGTAAGAACCTACCAGGTTTTTGATTTTAAATAACTTGATATAAGGGTTAATACCCCCATATTTATATCAGTTTATATATTATTTTTTAAGGAGAGCAAACATGGGTTTTGGCGTAACAGAATTAATTATTATTCTTGCAATAGTACTGGTATTATTTGGTGCAAAAAAATTGCGTAATATTGGTGGGGACTTAGGTGGAGCTATAAAAAACTTTAAATCAGCGATGAATGAAGATGAAAATGACAAATCAATCACTGCAAAAAAATCAGCTGATTCCATCGAAAACAAATCAACAGATGCAACATTTGAAACAACAGTAGAAGATAAAAAGAAAGAAACAGTTTAATTATTTAACGGTAATATTTACTCCTTATTTTAGTACCTAAATATTATCGTTGAATATATGTTCTACTTAAACTAGCCCAAACAGGTTAGAAGTAACTCTTATATTAGCAAAAAATTCACTGTCATTTTTTGTTAATAATATAAATGATAAACAATTTTTAGCTAAGAGCTTAAGCAATGTTTGATATTGGTTTTTTTGAATTAAGTTTGATTGGAGTTGTTGCACTTGTTGTTATTGGTCCAGAAAGATTACCCGCTGTTGCCCGCACTGCTGGTAAGTGGGTAGGCAGAGCTAACCGCTTTGTAAGTAATATTAAAGAAGATATTTCCAAGGAAATAAAAGATGAAGAATTACAAAAAATCCTTCAAGATCAACAAAAATTAGCCAGTGATTTTAAACAGGCTGCGGATAATGCAAGCTCTGCAATCAATAGCTTAAATACAACCGAAAAATTAGATGATTTATTAGAAATTGATGAATCTCATTTAGCGGATGAACCTAAAAAGAAAAAGAAAAAGAAGAAAAAGAAAAAATCTAGTGATGAAATAAGCGAAAAAAATAATGCATCAATAGATTTTGATTCAACAACTGAGTCACAGGAAAGTACTTCACCAGATTCAAGTTCAGCAAACCCAATTTTATCAGACAGTGACCTTCCAAAATAATGACAGATCAGAATAGTAGTACACAAAGTCGCATGGAAAAGGAATTACCTTTTCTATCTCACCTTATTGAATTGAGAGACAGGCTATTACGTGCAGTAGTTTTTATTCTGGTTATTTTTCTGGTTTTATTTAGTTTTGCTAATGATATCTACCATCAATTAGCTGCCCCACTACTAGCCAGTTTACCAGAAGGTTCAACCATGATTGCAACAGGTGTTGCATCGCCTTTTTTAACCCCTTTTAAACTCAGTCTGGTTTTATCTGTATTTATTGCTATGCCCTATTTGTTATACCAATTATGGGGATTTATTGCACCAGGACTATATAAACATGAAAAGCGTCTGGCCTTTCCAATTTTAGCGTCCAGCATTGTGCTATTTTACACAGGCATGTTATTTTCATACTTTATTGTATTTCCTCTGATGTTTGCATTTTTTACCGCAACCACACCTGAAGGCGTGGCAATGATGACTGATATCAGCCAATACTTGGATTTTATCTTAAAGATGTTTTTTGCTTTTGGCATTGCATTTGAAGTACCTATAGCAACAATATTATTAACTATTACTGGAGTCACAACGCCTGATAAGTTGGTTAAAAAACGTCCATACATCATTGTTGGAGCCTTTGTAGTTGGAATGTTATTAACACCTCCCGATATTGTCTCACAAACACTTCTTGCTATACCAGTATGGCTATTATTTGAAATAGGTATTATATTTTCAAGAATAATAGTACGTAAATCAGATGAAAAACAAGCTCAGTCTGGATATGCAAACCAATCAACCAATGAGAAACCTGACATCAACGAAAAAAATGTTGATCCTAATGATGATCCCGATCTAGCCGATCAAATTACCGATGAAGAAATGGAACGAGAGCTTGATAGAATAGAGGCTCAAGAAAATAAATAAAAACTGACAACTACAATTAGAGGCTTAGCTATAAACTAAACTATTATTTATGGAGCAGAATGAACAATAATAATTGTAATGATCTCTTTATTAATAACATTGTTTTTAGTTTTAATCGACCAGCCCAATTAGACTTGTTTATTCGCTCCTATGTTAAAAATTATTTTGCCTACCCTAAACTTAAAATAATATATAAGTACTCTAATAGCCTTGCCCAACAAGGCTATAGGATGATTAAAAAAAAACATCCTCAACATCAATATATTTGTGAAAATGACAGTCTGGCTAATTTTAAGAATCTGACTATTGCAGCTATAAATCCAGAAACAATACTGACTACTTTTTTTGTCGACGATATTGTTTTTATAAACCCTTTTCAAGGCAAAAATTCAACAACAGTAAAACTGCTTATAGAAAGAGGCGATATATGCTGTGCATCACTTCGATTACACCCAGGAATTAACTATTCTTATATGGCTTCACGGCCCATTAGTCCTCCAGGCTTAGATAAAAACTTCATTTGGAATATACCTAAAAAATGCTCCTATTGGAGCTACCCTATGTCAGTTGATGGGCATATTTTTAAAACTGCTGATATTTTAAAAGTACTTTATAAAATAAATTTTAATACACCTACCCGACTCGAATACCAGTTATCTGTTAATCCCTTAAAATATAACAAAATGATTTGTTTTGATAAAGCTATCATTATTAATATTCCCGCTAATAAAGTCCAGTCAACCTATGCTGCTAATAGATCGCAAGATGTATCTATTGATTTACTTAATGAAAATTTTATTTCTGGACAACAAATTGATCTCAGGCCTTTGCAAGGAATACAGACAACATCCTGCCATCAAGAAATAGCCTATAAATTTGAGCAACAAACTACAGCACTTCAAATTAAAAATAAGAATAAAAACTATAAAGAAATTATAATTATTGCTGATACAAAAACAATTATTGAATTGAATAGCCAAGAGGCATTACTTGGAGATCCAGGCTATCTACTAAGTGCAAGTTTACAGCTATTACCCAGACAGATAAAAAAAAGCTATTATAATTATGATAAATTATCTGCTAATCAACTGGCACAATTCAAGCCAGCTAATACGCTAATTATTATTCATATAGAACCAATAGAAAGTAGCAATATACTTATACATCTGATTAAGGAATTAGAAAATCAGGGGCATCAGGTCTATAATGCAAGATTAAATAATATCAGTAAAAAAAATTTAGACCAGCTTGCAATACAGCTAGGACTGGAACCTCTTGAACTTAAAAAACATTCTAAAAACCAAAAAATATTATTAAAATCAAATTTAAACTATAACAATAATAAATCTTCTCTTTTTGAAGTAACAAATAAAGAAGATGTTCCAGCCGAACTTTGGGATGATAAAAGTAAGTTTATTAGTAAATATATAAAATCAGACATTCGAGGTATTGCCAATTTAGCCTGTATAGAAAAAATATATTTTCTGGGTAATGAACATATTTTATTTACCAATATCATTGCAAATAAACCACAAAATAAAGAGCCGAAATCTATAAGCTACTGTTCAAGACCCAATGAAAAATTTGAAAATGATATTAAATTGATGCAACAAATGAATATCCCTCACGCTACTCACTGCCCGAGTTTGAATAATGAAGTGCAGCTACGAATGCTAAGTTATGTAAAAAAAATACAGCAAGTAAATAGTATTTTTATTGGCTCTATAAAATTTATTCAGGATAAAGACACAGGCCAGCTCTATTTAATAGACTTGGATCCAACACCTTCTATAAAAGATATGAATCCATTTTTTCTTCAGATCTTTGCAAAAGAATTATTAAATTTTTTAGAAAAATAAAGAACTCAGCAGATTTTAATTTAATATTTTATTTATTAAATTGTCTATACAAACTAAGATATTCATCCACTAAAGCACTCATAAAAGTATAATTATGATTACTTTGGCCAAGCTCAGGAAGAACATCTGCTATAGGTTTAAATTTTTCCCAATAACGCATACTAATGAGTAAGTTCATTGCTTTTTTACCAATCCCCAGATTATTAATTAACGCTTCTTTAACCTCTGGTTTATTATAAATAGCACGTGCGTTCTTAGGCGATATTGAGCTATAAATATGGTAAAGTATTTCATAAAAATCGCTTTCCAGATCTCCCATAGCGTCCTCTAATATAGCTAATTGTTGCTCTAGAATGGGAAGAATCATTTGCCGTAGAGCTATATTTTCCTTGTCCATACCATAACAATAAATAAAAATATCTTTCATTTTCCACAGACCAATAGTGTTATTATCTTCAGAGTTTTGAGCCACCATAAATGAGGGTTTAGGAAAATAATATGGCGCCTGTTGTAATGTTTCCATTGAACCCACCAGGTATTTAACACCTGCATTTAAGGCTCCAGATAATAAGCTCATCTGCTCTGCATAATTTAGCTTATCAAATACATCAATAGCGACCAGGGCATCACAGATAGGCAGTGGTTCCATAAAGTAATCAAATTGCATATGCTGCACATTTTGAGCATGGCAATAATCAAAACGATTTTGTCTGCAATTATCTGCATTGCAATCAAGACCTATATATTGCATTGTGGGTTTAATATATGGAGCAAGTGGATCTCGGTATCGAGACATCAAATTTACAATATTAATAACACCCAGAGATTCAAATAATTCAATAAGATTAGCAGCATAATCAAAACGAGTTGGGAGTTTGGATATATTTTGCATGTGCTCGGATGCAATAGTTAGATCGGCAACTACCGTCTCATTAAAAACCAGTCCTTTGGAAGCAAAACCACCTCGTTTTAATGGCTTAAAATTAATTCCTGAGAATAATTCAAACTGATATAAGCTGCGTTGTTTGCCTAAACTGTAAAGTGATAAATCTTTTATTACTTCTTCATCACTACTATATTGAGTTCCAAAAAAATGTCTGGTTCTATATATTGAACGGTTATTTAAGCGGCTATATTCATCCGGATAGTCGTCCCAATGCGTATCGATACTACGTGTATCTATTTTCTCACCATTTTTTATTTCTACTTTAAAAAGATGCCATAATACAATTTTAGTTGGATTATAAATATCCCAGCCACGTGTCCAAAAACGTGTTGTGAGAGAAATTTCCTCTCCATAGAAATATAGATGAGGATCATAGGGAATTTCTTTAATACAAAGAGCATCTGCAAACATTAAACCACCGGCTATAGATGCAGCAGGTTTTGCGGGGCTATTATTCTGATCAATTTTATAACCCGTCATTTTAAAATATACCACCTGATCATCTTCTCGAACATATGGAGCCATACGCCCCTGCCAATTATCATACTTTCCTTCAATGGTGTAGTTAGGAGGGTAATGTGATATAACGGGTTTTTTTACACCTTTCTCTTTAAGGGTTTCGATCATAGCAATTAGTTCTATGTCCCATCCTTCAATAAAAACCATGTGCGAATCAACCTGTAAAGTATAGGTTTCATCTTTGTAGAGCTTTTGAGTTTGTGCTCTAGCCCAGCATACACCCTTGGCTTCGGTACGATCATAACGAACAATTCTTATTCTCTCGGCATATGATTGATCTTCATAAATAGGAGTAAAATCATCTGCTGCATCAAATTGCCAGTTTATTCCAACTGAAATATTCTCAGGAAATTTTGCCTTTGCATAGAGGTCTTTAACCGTATTACGGCACTCAGGATCGCGATAGCTTGCAATCTGTACAAAAATGGTATCATTGATCATTTTTATCCCTCAAACATCTGGTCAAAAATAGCGCTATAATAATCATTCATATTATCCAGATCTTTACCAACAAATGGTAAAGGACCTGCCATTTGATTAACTTCAAAGAAGACAATTTTATCTTCCTCTGTTATTGCAAATTCCAGGCTTCCAGAGGTATAAGTCATCAAAGGGATCATCTCTTTTGCAATATTTGATGCTTTTTCAAACTCTTCACTCTGATCATCTACTTCAAGCCATTTAACCTCAATATTTTTATAGATCTGAATATTATCATGTTTAAAATAATCTTCGGTATTACCCTTATTAACCCGTTGTTTAATTGAGTAAATTTTATTTTCATCACCCTTACTAAAATAACAGCGGTATTCTTTTTTTATTTTTAGTGCTGGAGCAATAAATATTTCTGAAGACTTCCTTTTATGCTTATCTAAAAGCTTAGTAAGTTGTGGCAAATAAAGTGATTTTTCTAAACTTTTAAAAGTTACGCCTTTACCTTCTTGAACACAATCCACTTTAATTACCAGTTCATTACCCATACGCTCTTTTAAAAAGGTTAAAAATATTTCATATTGTGCTCTATTTAAATTATAGGGAATAGCAAAATCTCCTATAAAATCAGCACGTCTGGAATAAAGCTCTTTAAGCGCATAAAGTTTATTCATACAGCCCGCATTATACATGGTGCGGGGATTAGGTTTGGCTACTTTGCCACCAGCACGACTTATTAACACTTCTAAAAAACCAAAAAATGGATGTCCCCAGGTTTCACGTAAACAGGATAAGTATAACTTATCTAAATCTTCTTCATAAACACTGCTATTGGTAATGCGAAACAACGAGTCATTATAAATAAATAAAGCATTGTTATACCAAATTCTATAGGGAATATTTTTCTTTCTTAAATAATTATATACAAAAAATGGCTCGATAATAGATGATTTTCTGATTAATTGATCATTGGCAGTATATTTTTTTCCCATAACAGGATATACCGACCAGACTTCATTAGGCTCTGACTTTGAAAACTGTGAGGTAAGTTTAGCATAGTTATCATATGCTTCTTTGGGCATTGAGTCTAATACCAGAATAGCTCGTTTTTTCTTATCGGTATTAATAACCTGTTTTACTTCTATTTTAAAGCCTGGCTCCCACCAACGTATAACGGCTTTTGCAACAGGTTTTTCGGGATACATAATATAGTTTACCAGATTGGCTTTTATATCAATGGTATTTTTAAATGTTTTAAGTACATCAACACAGAATTTTGCATCCTGTCCACGTGGGTCAGCTGAATACTGCACCTGTAGTATAACGCTTTTATCAATTGCCACATGACCATGATGTGGATGCACTTCATTGCCCCCCCACTTATCCGTTGCATACCGATCGGAAAAGATCCATTGGCTATCCGATTTTTTACCCAAAGTATATTCATAAATAGTCTCTGGCTTAATAATATTTAAACAATTGGTATCATATTGTTCAAATTTGCGAGAAGCCCAAAGGAAATGATGGGTCATCATTTTTGGCTTATACAAATCAAAAATAATTTTAGTAATTTCAATTTTTTGTGGGTGTGCCTCATCATCTGCATCAAAAAACATAATGGTATCTGACTTGGCAGCTAAAGCTCCACGGTTTCGATTTTCGCCAGCATATTGTTTTTCAGTAGTTGCTAAAATAGAAATATTAAGTCGAGTTGTTTTTTTAATACGCTGCTCAAGCTCTTGAGCCTGACTTTCATCGGTTTCGCTTAAAGCAATAATGACCTCATAGGGAAAAATGGTGGAGTGTTCTAAGGATGAAATCGAGTTGATGAAAAGGCTTTCGATATCAGGTGGGTAACAAGGGATAACAATCGAGATATTACATACGTTTTTAACTTGACTCACTTTTCCACCTTTATTTTTTTACCGACACGTTATAGTGTGTAATTGCTAGTTGAACAAATTGATCATCGAGAGCTTTACCGTGATTTAAATAATCAGAAACGTCCTTATACAGGGCTTTAGCAAATAGATTATATTCCTTATTATTGTACCAAGAATTTTTAGCATTTGCACCAGTGAGCCTATGAAACACCCACCCTGCACCAATTGAAGTTGCCAGAGATTCATTAATTATGTTCTTTACTCTTTTGGCTGTAGCAGATGAATATTTAGCAAATATTTTTTTAATTCTTTGTTTATTTGGGCCATATAGATCATGACAAATTTCATGAAAAATAGTTGAGCTTAATAACCATTTTAAATTCATCTGAGTTTTCCGTTTACCACCTAAAACCACTCCTATTGAAGCAGTATTTTCAATACGAAAAGCTTTGGTACTTTTTCCTTTGGGAACAGGATGAAGGTTGAGGTGAAAGGTTTTTAGATTATTAGGATTACGCAGATAAAAAATGGCTGCTGTCCTAATCATCCCACTGATATCTTTTTTAGCAATTATTTTTTCTATACGTGTTTTGGTTTCAAGCATATCTGCATAAGATTTATCCCATATTAAACTTTCATAAATAGGTAAAAAAGTATCTAATAATTCAAAATAACGCTGTAATATTTTTTTATTGAATGAAAAGTTATGATCCACCATTACCTTATTTTTTAACTCAGCTAGCGTTTTTGCAAAGGTTGTTTCTATCATAATAGCTGACATAAAACGGGTAGTTTTGGGATAACCATATATCTTAGAAGCATAAAATTTTTTATGGATACTTATAAGTTCTTTTCGATAGGCTTCAATTTTTTTATTCTTAGCATATGCCGCAATATAGATCTTTTTATGAGCTGGGGCTCGCTGCTTTACCTCTGCAATAGACTCTATAAAAAGTACCAGTCCATGCATTTTATTGATTCTTACTTCCAATAAACTGGCATAAGAAGTTGAGCTAATAAAAAAATAAAGAATGAGTATTTTTAATGAAAAGCTATACACTTTTATATTTCCTTTTTAAATTATTATTTAAGCATAAAAAAGGCTCTGTAAACAGAGCCTTTTTCTAGGTTAACAATTAAGAGTTTAGAGATCCTCCTCAGGATTATCAGTTTCAATATCAAGTGTTGGGTCTTCAATTATTCCACTGATATCACTCATAGGCTCTGTAGGAGTATCTTCTTCTTGCTCTCCACTTTCACCTGGCTCCTGATTACCTTCTTCTTCAGGAATAATAGTATCATTAGATTCTTGTAGAAGGTTGACTTCTGGAGGAGTCTCCTCTGCTTCAACCGAACCAGGCTGTTCTATATCTCCCGCCTTATTCAAATCAAGACTCTCTTCTTCTAACAAGCGAACCGTGGCGCCACCAACATCAGGATTACTTCCTGTCTCAGTTTCTTCAGAGGAAGATGTATCTTCATCTGTGCTGGTATCTTCATCTGTGCTGGTATCCTCATCTGTGCTGGTATCCTCATCAGTACTAGTATCTTCATCTGAACTGGTATCTTCGTTCGAACTGGTATTTTCGCTCGAACTGGTATCTTCCGTTGCTCCAGTATCTTCCGTAGTTCCAGTATCTTCGTTTGTACTTGTGTCTTCACTAGAAGATGTTTCCTCAGATGTACCTGTATCTTCATCGGTTCCAGTATCCTCCGTTGTGCCAGTTTCCTCATCGGTTCCAGTATCCTCCGTTGTGCCAGTTTCCTCATCGGTTCCAGTATCTTCGGTGGTGCCTGTTTCCTCATCGGTTCCAGTATCTTCGGTGGTGCCTGTTTCCTCATCGGTTCCAGTATCTTCG
>JASFYQ010000111.1:0-16595 GCA_045047105.1 Pseudomonadota bacterium
GAATCAGGCTTTTTTGACCGAAAAATGTGAGCATATACGAATATGTGACCATTTTGAGGGCAAAAATAACGCAGTTCTGTGGTAAAAGATGAATACACTAAGTAGTTACGATAAAATTATTAATACAATCTTATCATGCAACTTAATAAACTTGGTCACAGATTTTCAGGAAAAAATAATGCACAAAATATACAGACTTATTTAATTAGTTATTTAGTCGTGTTATCACCCATGACTTACAGTCTTGATAAGCTATGGGATAGCACTAAGAACATCCCAGATTCAAGGATGAAGTGCACCACCTAATTTAACTTTTTGTGTATAACACATATAATTTAACATATAAATAGTGTTGGAGTATAGTATGGGAGTATAGTATGGGAGAAGTTACAACAGCAAAACTCGGTGAAATAGTTTTTTCTTAATTCTTCAGGCAATTTTGGTATTTTAAAAAAATTATGTCATTTTAGGTTATTCCTTAATTTTTCTTCTTAAATTTCAGGCACAGTCCAAGCTACACAATCAAGTGTCTTTTTCCGTTACCCGTGTCTATGTGTTTTTAGTTACTTCTTCAAGACATGCTATGTCTTGAAGATTTCTTTCAGCGACTTTTGCTGTGACGGAAAGACCTTAACAGTCTACTTGACGGATAATCTACGTGGCGACGATATTTTAACTGGCCGAGATGGTAAAATACTTGATGCTGCTTTACCTATAGTAGTTGCAGCAGCATTACCTACAGCCACTTCTATTCCAACACTGTCGGTTTGGGGTTTATTGTTATTAATTGCTTTAATAGGGCTGTTTGGCTTTAAATATATATATCCTAAAAAATATTTACTTTGTTGAGTCTTAAATAAATAACCTTATAATTATCGCTTTAGGTCCAAACCACCATATTGTCAGATTTAGCTATGTTCTAATTTTGACAGTATCAGATAGAATATGAGTCAGTGCATTTTTACTCACTAATATCCTGTACTGTTCAAAAAACAATTTTATTATTCATTTCATTCAAAGTTAATTCTTGTTTAACCTCTATGCTAGAACCCTGTCCTGTTAGCAAACGATAGTTTATTGATGATGGTGTTTTCCCAGATAAAATATTTTGTGAACTAAGGTTTAACATATCACCATCATCAGCATGTATATGTTGTAAATAAAAGGCTAAATTAAAAAACATTTTATCCAGATTTAACATTTTTGCTAAAAAATAGGAACATTCGAATATATCTTGTTCACTATCCCAGCTCCAATAAGCTAGTTTAGCCATGCTCTGAGCCTGGCTCAGTCGAACACTGCTTATATCCAGAGCCTGAGTTCGTTGAGCAGCATTTAACTGGAGCTCATAATTTTTTTGTTGCATTATATTTTGCATCACTGAAACCAGTTCTTCATAAGGATGTGATATTTTTTTGTAAATACTTAGAAGCAAAAAAAGTAAAGCAATCACAATTAAATAACTACTTTATTATCAATATAATTTAGAAGGAATAATACAAAATAGCGTAACAAAAAAAGGTGAGCATAAAGTGAGTTTTTATATAACTTGTAAATTAACATTGTATTTCCTATTATTTAAAAGGATATTTTCTACTTGACCAAGGAGAGTTTTAAATGACACCGTCAGTTAGTTTTAAAATAAGTAAAGAACTACAGATTAAATTAAGACCTGAATTAGCAATCACCAATAAACGAGCTCAGCAAACAATTATAGAAGTCTTAACCTGGTTAGAAGCTAATTCTAAACTGAAATGGAAGCAATCATCAGGTGAATTATGGCAGCGTAGAGGTGAGCGCTATGATACTAAACGTGGATTTTTTAAAGCCAATAAACTCACTCTTGCCACAGAGAAATCAAAGGATGATAAAAATCGAACCAAGTTAAAGTGCAAGGCACATAATTTTATGCCTGAATTATTATACCCGAGTATTAAAGAATCTTATTGTTTTCCCAGCGCAGGAAGCTACCAGAATATTAAATTAAAATTTAAACAAGAGCAGGATATTCACTTTAATAATTGTAAATATTGTGCAACCGGTTATATGAAACTGCCTGGAACTCAACATAAATTTAAGCACATTAAGGATTTTTTCCCTTATTATCCCAATTTAAAAAATATTCCAAATATAGATGCAAATAAAAAATTAGTTAAAGTAAAGGATTGGCAAGAAAGCATTTTTGATGATATAGAAATGAGCATTGGTGATTTTTTTATAAAAGGAGCTTTGGTGACCCGTCGAGATTATGATACTGGCATACTAGATGAATCTGAATTTTCGTTTAAAGTAGCTGCAACAGATGAACAATGGGACTACGAAGGATTATTACAATTAGGGGAGATTTATAATTTAGTGCGTGACTATTATGGTGATATATTTTTTATATCTCAGCCCTCAATTTTTACTTTTCAAAATCCTGTTTCATCACAAGCAATTAAGGAAATATTTATTCAAGAATGTTGGGCCACCTGAGCAGACAGGCAAGAAAAATATTTTCTATAACAACCTGTAGCTCGTTAAAAAACTCTACCCGGGGTTATTTTAGCTATTTTTTATTTAGAAAGTAGCTAAAACAGCTCAATACCTCCTTGTACTGACTGAAGATCATTTATTGCCCCCTGCTCTACTAAATCTTCATAACAACCAACATTATTTCGACCATTATTTTTTACATAATACAGAGCATGATCGGCCCGATCTACAATTTCAGTCTGTAATACGTGTTGTGGCAATTGTGTTAAACCAATACTCACAGTTACATTTCCTACCTTAGGAAAAGAGTAGTTTTCTATATGTTTGCGAAATCTGTGTAAGGCATTCAGAGTGGATTTTAACTCAATATTTTTAAAAATAATGGTAAATTCCTCTCCTCCATAGCGAAATAATAAATCTTCATCACGAAACATTGCTTGCATCTGCTGAGAAAAATGTAATAACACCTCATCTCCATAAAGGTGTCCAAAAGTATCATTAACATTTTTAAAGTAATCAATATCTAAAATTGCCAAACAATTTACTATATTTTTTTTCAAATTAAGCTGATATTTTTTATGGACTTGTAAATCAAAAAAATTATTCATTTTTTTATCAAAAGATTTACGATTATACAATCCCGTTAAAGCATCTTTATCATTGAGAGAAATCATGGTTTGATGATTACTATAAATTTTAGAAAGATAATGAATGAGTTCAAGATCTAAACTAGAATTATTATCATCAGAATCATTTTCTGATGAAGCAGCTATCAAAACACTTTCTGGAATAGCAGATGAAAATTGATAAATTATAAAAAAACGGCTATGGCTATCAGCATTAGCCCTAAAAATACAAAGATTATATTCTGAAACATGCTTAACTGTTTCATCAAATATTGGATCATCCCGGATTACTTTTTGTAAACTAATTAATATTTCTTGGTTAAATATTTCTTCTTCATCTTTCGTCAGGGGATTAGTTATAAACTCTTCAAGTTTTAGATCCTCTTCTATTCGTGTGGTTTCCAATTTATACAAGGCAACAACCTTTATACTCTCAAACTGTTTAAGCATAAATTTAAAAAAAGCACTGACTAGTAACTCTTGCTCTTTTATTGAAGTTAATAATAATATTTGTTCTAGAAGCTCTTTTGAGTATTTCATAATAAAGATACTCTCTTTGATATAAAAATTAAAACAAATATATGGACAGGCATTTTATTCACAACTTATTCTTCAACTCTATATCAGAATATTCTCTTAGCACATCAAATGGAGTGATAATATAAAAAAACACCTGAAACTTTAATTTTAGCGTGTACATTATAAAACAATTTAGGAAAATTCATACTAGTTTTACTCAGAATATAGCAACGAAATAAACAACAAAATATACAATAAAGAAAGCTAAAGAATGTAAAGAAATGTCAAAATCAGCCTGTAGTAAATCAAACTCATGTACCTATGTAAGCCTATGAAACTAAAGTAAGCCCATGAAACTAAAAAAGAAACTACTAAAAATACAACAATTAAAGCTGAGAAAGGAACAAGAAAAGCTAAAAAAGATTCTAAAAAATAGGACTTGACTGATCTAAATTAGACCATTAAAAGAACTATCCATTTAACTATTTCTCTATAAAAATGGATAGTTAGCGTAGCAGTTACCCCCTCTACACTTAATTCAAAATACCCCGACCAACGACTAAGGCCTCTGTGTTAGCAAAGCATTTGATTGCATTCTTAACAAATCAATCAATCTTAGATTTACCATCTAGTTTGCTTTTTTAATGGCTGAAAAAGGTATTCCAGTCCATTTATTTTTATTTCCAGAACAATGGCAAGAAGTTCACCTAACTCACCTTCAGGAAATCCTTTATTAGAAAACCAAATTACATAAGGTTCTGGTAAATCAACCAGTAGGCAATCCTTATATTTTCCAAAAGGCATTTTGTATTGCGCTAATTTAAGCATTATTTGTGGATCAGGTTTAAGCATATCAAATCATCTTTAAAACTAAGGTATGGGAATAGTTGAATAAAAATTACTAATGAATTCAAGCATATTCCTATTTATATAAATCTATTATAAACAACTTATTGACATAATAGCTCATAATAGCAGTTAAAGATATTAGCACTAAATTTGATTTGATATTTGTAAACTATTTGGCTTTCTAGCATGCAGTGTTATAATCATCCGTATCAACACTATAAACATTAGTTGGTACAACTATACGATTTGGGGGATATATGGGCAGCAGCCAGTTAAAAAAAGCAGGTTTAAAATCAACAGTTCCACGGATGCAAATACTGGAATTACTTGTTAACAATAACACCGAAAAGCACCTCAGTGCAGAAGAAATATATAAACTTCTACTATCACAAGATAAAGATATCGGCCTGGCGACAGTTTATCGGGTACTTACTCAGTTTGAACAAGCAGGTTTAGTTACCAGGCATCACTTTGACGGTGTCCACTCGATTTTTGAATTAAACGATGGTGAACATCATGATCATATGGTATGTCATGAATGTGGAAAAGTAGAGGAATTTTACGATGAAACCATTGAAAACTCACAACATAAAATTGCTGAAAAATATGGTTTTGAGATGACTGAACATAGTTTGTATATGTATGGTGTTTGCTCAGAATGTCAAAAAGCCTCTGCTAAATAAATGAGTTTACTATGAACGGCTTTAAATGCTCAAAAATTAGCCTATTGTTTGTTTTCCTTTTATTTTCTCAGTTTTTAGGACAAACAACTCTTTGGGCAGGAGATGTTGCTAATCTATATGAGGCAAGAGTATTAGTACAAAACGAAGAGCAAAAAAACAATCGTCAACTATTATTAAATAGAGTTTTTGTAAAAGTATTACATAAAATATCAGGCTCTAAAGATTTTTTAAAATTACCTGATGCTACAAAATTTATTTCAAAATCTGAATTATTGGTACAAAAATTTGCTTTTCAAACAGAGTCTAAAAGCAACGCCATCAAGCAGCAAGAAACAATAAAACAAGTTCCATCTACTGCTGCTACAACTGATAACAAATCAGCCAACACAGAAGACAACAATAAAAAAGAAGAAACAAAAACCTGGTTTTGGGCTCGTTTTAACAAACAGGCAACCGATCAGTTATTAAAAGAAAATAAACTTGCTGTGTGGGGACATTTACGCCCAGATACCTTAATCTGGTTATCTATTGAAAATCCCCCCCAATCATTACAACAGCAAAACCAGCGTACTGGAAATAAAAAAACTAAAAGGCAAATTATTAGTTCAACGAACTATCCATCAATAACTCATTTGCTTAATTCTACCGCCGATAAGCGGGGAATATTATTATTATTCCCCTTTGGGGATTTACAAGATCAAAATAAGTTATCCATGAGTGATTTATGGGGAAACTATTCCCAAGCTATTGCTGCTGCTTCAACAAGGTATCATGCCCAGGCCACTTTAGCCGTTCGCATATATCAGGAACCCAGCGGTTTATGGATAGCAAATTGGAGCTTATATGTATTGGATAAGGCTAAAAACTGGCAAAGTAAAAATGAGAATATAGCAACCTTATTAAGCTTAGGAATACATTCTCTGGCAGACAAACTCGCAGCATTATTTGCATTACAGGCAGATACTTTGTCGAATAAAAACATTATTTTACAGATAAATAACGTCACAGATTTTTCAGCTTATCAACGGGTTGTTAGCTATTTTAAACGTATTACAGCCATACAAACATACAGCTTAATTCAGGTAAAAGGAGATAGCCTAAGCTATCGCATCCATTATATTGGAGATGAAAAACATTTAATCCAAAGTCTGGAACTTGGTGAGGTATTACAAAAGGTAGAAAATAGTCAGGAGTTCTTTAACCAAGAAGAAATAAATCAACCATCTGAATATGTTCCTGTTCTTTTGGATGTTGAAACTAAAAAACATCCTCAGCAAAAATCACAACAGCAACAACTAGATAAATCACCATTAGTGAAACCACCAGCAGCAAGCCTAAATGAGCAAAAGCAAAAAACCATAGAAGCGGATGTTGAGTTTTGGTTAGCCAGATAAACGGATAGCATTTTGTATCATAAATTAAATCAACGCATCAAAAAATTATTAAAAATATCCCCCCAAGATTTGTTTGGAAATAATTTAATCGGTCTAGAAAAGGAAAGTTTACGCGTAAATAGTCAGGGGAGCCTAACCCAAACTTTGCATCCAATTGCACTGGGCTCGTCCTTAACACACCCCTATATTACCACTGATTATTCTGAGGCATTATTGGAATTAATTACTCCACCACTAAATAATATTGCTGAAGTAATTCGTTTTTTACAACATGCTCATAAATTTGTTTATCAAAATCTAGATAATGAGTCATTATGGGCAACCAGTATGCCATGTATCTTAGCTGGTGAAACCAGTATTCCTCTAGCTAAATACGGAACCTCTAACGCAGGCCAGATGAAAAACATTTATCGTAATGGTTTAGGACTGCGTTATGGTCGAGAAATGCAAGTAATTGCAGGAGTACATTTTAATTTTTCTCTGGCACCGGAGTTTTGGGAACATTATTATGATATAGAAAATACCACAACTGAACAACAACACCCTGGCTCATTAACTGATTTTATTTCAGATAATTATTTTCATTTAATTCGTAATCTACAGCGTATGGGCTGGCTTGTCCCTTATCTTTTTGGCGCTTCGCCTGCGGTATGCAAATCCTTTCTTGGCAATAAAGCAACCCATCTAGAAGAATTTGATGCTAGTACCTACTATGAACCTTATGCCACATCTCTACGGATGGGAGATATTGGCTACCAAAATAATAAAGAAAACGAGAGCGGAATAAAAGCTATTTATGACAATGTAGAAACCTATGTTGATAGCCTGAGTTATGCAATTAATACTACCTGTCCTGAATATCAAAAACTTGGAATTAAAAAAGATAGAATTTATCAACAACTTAATGCCAATATATTGCAAATTGAAAATGAGTACTACTCAACAATTCGGCCCAAACAGATATTAAATGATAATGAAAGCCCCTCTTTTGCTCTAAAAAATCGTGGTGTACGATATGTTGAATTACGTTCCTTAGATGTTAATGCCTATGATCCTTTGGGTATAAACAAGTCACAATTATTTTTTCTTGAAGCTTTTCTTATCTTTTGTTTGCTTCATGATAGCCCTATAATTGATAAAATAGAACGCAAAGAAATTGATGAAAATGAAATGCAAGTTGCTCACGCTGGCAGAAAACCAGGCCTGGAATTACAACAAAAAGGAGAAATAGTAACACTTAAGCAATGGGGCTTAGAAATCTGCGATGAAATGCTTAGCATTTGTGAAATCTTAGATAAAAAATCATCTACCCGCTGTTATACTGAAAGCTTACATACCCAGCGCAATAAAATACGGGATGCAAGCTTAACCCCATCAGCAAGGATGTTAGAAGAAATGAGAGAAAACAATGAAAGCTTTCACCATTTTGCAGCTAGAAAGTCAAAATTACACCAGCACTATTTTAAACAGGTTGTTTTATCACAACAGCAACAATTATTTTTTAAACAACAGGCACATCAATCCATAAAAAAGCAACTTCAATTAGAAGCCAATGATAAACTATCTTTAGATAATTACTTGGAGCAATATTTTTCACAAAAATAAACGCATACAAATTCTGTATCACAGCAGTACTTTAAAAAGGTATCCACAACTTAACTCTTTTAATAAACTATTAAAACCTACTAATTGTTAAAACTATGGAAAATCCGTGTTTATTGAGCTAATAAAATCCGTTGCTTTACTTCTGGCTCTGAGTTATTTACAAAATCTCAATAGTCAAAAATGGGATAAAAATTCTGTTATATGGCAAATCAATACTGGACTATTATTTGGTCTAATAACCATTATTGCCATGATGATTCCCATAGAATTAGTACCTGGGTTAATCTTTGACCCTCGCTCTGTAATTATCAGTTTAGTTGCTTATTTTTATGGCGGCATTGCCACATTAATAAGTGTTCTATTAACGATTGGGTTTAGAGCTTATATTGGAGGCACGGGTGTTTATACCGGAATACTGGTTATACTTGTCTGTGCCATAATAGGCCTTGTTTTTAAACGCTACGAAAATAAACTAAATATAACCACCCCCTATATACGTTTTTTCTGCCTGGGGATAATTGTCCATCTTAGCGCAATTTTTTGCTTTCTTACTCTTGCTGCTGATATTCGCTGGATAGCAATTGAATCTATAGCTATACCGTTCATGCTTATTCTTCCCCCAGCTACAATGTTCCTCGGAGCACTATTACTCGACATAGATAAACGCACAGAAATTCATAAGTCTCTTAATGAAAATGAAAAAAACTATCGAAATCTGTTTGAAAAAGCCAGTGCCTCTCTCTGGTTAGAAGATTTTTCTCAACTTATTATTAAAATAAATAACCTACAAGCACTAGGAATAAAGGATTACCATGAGTATTTTAAAAATAATCCAGACTTTGTAAAACAGGCGATTGACTCTATCCAAGTTATAAACGTTAATCAGGCGACAATAGATTTATACGAGGCTAACAACAAATCAGAGTTATTAAATTCATTAGATAAAACCTTTACTTCAGAATCCTATAAAATTTTTGTTGAAGAACTAATAGCAATTGCCGAGGGAAAAAACTATTTTCGAGCTGAAGCAATTACTCAAACCCTGCAAGGTAAAAAAATTCATATTTTATTAACCATTAATTTTCCAGAACAGGTTGAACTATGGGATAAAATTATTATCAGTATGATGGATATCACTGAACAAAAGCATATTGAAAACTCTTTACGTTATAGTGAACACAAGCATCGTGAAGTAGTAGAAACCTCAGTAGATGGCTTCTGGATTGTGAGCACTAAAGGTAAATTATTAGATGTAAATGCAGCCTATATAGAAGTGTCTGGGTACTCCCGAAAAGAACTACTAGGCATGCATGTCAGTGACTTAGAAGTACTTGAATCCAATGCAGATTTAACTTCCCACATTAATAGAATTATTCAATCTGGAAGTGATGTATTTCAAACCAGACAGCGGAAAAAAAATGGCCTAATATGGCCTGTTGAAATTACAGCAACTTATTCAGAACTGGATGGTGGGTGTTTATTTGTTTTTCTACGCGATATTTACCATCGAAAAATGTCAGAATATCTAATTAAATTACGTCAGCAACTTGCAGATATTACCTTTGAAGGAAGCATTCCTGATATTATGACTACAGCATTAAATTATGCTGAAGAAATTTCTGGCAGTACTCTTGGTTTTTTTCACTTTGTTGAAGATGAACAACAAACACTTAACCTGCAAGTCTGGTCAAACAATACCTTAAAAAAGATGCACCAGTCACAAGCGGAAGGCACATGTTTTGCGGTAAAAGATGCAGGCATTTGGGCGGATTGTATCCATAAACGACTAGCGATTATACATAATGATTATGCCTCCCTACCCCATAAAAAAGGTTTATCTGCTGAGCAGAGTATTTTAGTCCGCGAATTAACGGTACCTATTTTTCGTCATGGTAAAGTTGTTGCAATTATTGGGGTAGGCAATAAACCCGTAGAATATACTCAGCAGGATATAAGTACAGTACAACAGGTTGCAGACATTGCTTATGACTATGTGGAACGTAGAAAAGCAGATGAACACATTGAATACCTGGCATATTATGATGTATTAACGGGTCTTTGCAATCGTACCATGATGTTTGCCCATATCAACCAGGCGATTACTCAAAGCAAGCGCAACAATGAATGTTTTGCCTTATGTTTTTTAGATCTGGATGGTTTCAAACCTATTAACGATCGTTACGGTCACGCAATAGGTGATAAATTATTAATAGCAATTGCGCTAATATTTAGACAGGCCATCCGTGAGGGAGATAGCCTATCACGCATAGGTGGAGATGAATTTGTTATTCTTTTGACTCAACTTCCTAAACCTGATGACTACCAAAGCATAGTTAAACGTATTTTAGATTTAGTCGCGTCCCCTGTTCAAATTGATGATATTAAAGTTCAGGTTACAGCCAGTATTGGCATAACATTTTACCCTCAGGATAATAGCGATCCTGATGCCTTATTACGCCATGCAGATCAGGCGATGTATAAAGCAAAATCAGCAGGAAAAAATCGATTTTATATCCATAACCTCGCATATGAACAACAACTACTAGAAAACCAACGAATAGTTAAACAAATTAAAAAAGGTCTTGAACAAGAGGAGTTTGTACTATATTACCAGCCTAAGGTTAATATGTTTACAGGTGAAATAATTGGCTTAGAGGCTTTAATTCGCTGGATTCACCCAGAGCGCGGTCTACTTTTACCTGGGCTATTTTTACCTTATATAGATGGCAAGATAGAAGAAATCGTGTTAGGTGAATGGGTTATCAAAAATGCTTTAATCCAGTTGGCACAATGGCAATCACAAGGAATTGCTATTCCAGTCAGTGTAAATGTCAGTGCACAACAATTACAACACACTGATTTAGCAGCATATATAAAATCTTTATTAAAAGACTACCCTAAAAAAATGGCAAGTTATCTTGAACTTGAAGTTCTTGAAACTGCTGAAATTCAAGATATATCTACTGTTTCTAAACTTATGCAAAAATGCTCTGATTTAGGTATCAAGTTTGCTTTGGATGATTTTGGAACAGGCTATTCCTCATTAGCCTATTTTCATAGCTTACCCATTGATATTTTAAAAATTGATCAACATTTTGTACGTGATATGCTGGATGATCCCAATGATTTAAAAATTGTTAGAGGGATTATTAACCTTGCAGCTCAATACCAGCGCCCAGTTATTGCAGAAGGTGTAGAATCCATAGAAATTGCAGCCTTATTAATGAATATGGGCAACACTCTTATGCAGGGATATGTTATATCCAAACCTATTCCAGATTCAGATATTAGTCAGTGGATAGAAGATTGGGAAAAAAATGGAATTTGGCAAGAATTAAAAAAAATTACCTTTTCTAAAAATCAGGATATTATTTTACAAGTTGCCTTTTTAAGCTTTCAGCGTTGGATTGAACAATTTATTACATATATATCAACCGATGCAATATCCAGTTTACCTGAGCTATCACCATCAAAATGTGCCTTTTATCAGTGGTATAAAGGTATAGGCAGAGTTAACTATGCAAACCATCCCAGTTATCCAGATATTGGCAAAAAACATAATAAAATCCATCAACTGGCAGATCAATTACACCTAAACAAAGACGATAGCGAACAAAAAAAACAACTGCTCCAAAAGTTATACCATGAACGAGAGGAGTTTATTCTGATGTTATCACTATTAACTGATACTCATAATTCGTAATTACAAAATAAAATAAACCTGCTTTTTAAAGGCTTCCAGAACTTATTTTTTTATTTCGTTGCTGTTGATATTCCTCATATTCATATTTTTGAATCAACTTGCGTGAACGCATTTCTGCCTCGTATTGCTGTTGACGTTGTCTTTGTTCACGGGATTTTTTTTCAGCCACTAGCTGACGTGCTAATTTTTTTTCAGCTTGTTGTTGTTCTCTTTGCTTTTTACGCGCAAGAGAACGCTCTTCTCTGGCAATTTTATCCTCAGCATATTTTTCTTCACGTGCTATTTTTTCTATTTCACGCTCTAGTTGATGCTGTTCAGCTTGTTCTTTTCGTTTTTCAGCTCGGGCTTTATAAGCCTCCTGATTAGTTTCTATTGCTCCCGAATAATAGCGCTCTTTTTGTTGTATAAGCTCTATTTGTCGTTTTTGCATATCCTGGTAATTGATAAGTATTTGCTGCTGCTGTTTTTGCTGCTGTTCAATTACAGATTTTTGACTACTGGGGAGAATAAAAATTAATAAAGCAATTGAAGCTAAAGCCGCCCAGAATATTTTTGAAGAAAAGATGTTGCTAAAAAAATCTGAAAAACTAATAGAGTCATTTATAGAAGGTTTTGATTTTTTAATCCGCCCACGAATTAATTTGTTATCATAGTAATTACGACGTTGTGGATTAGACAACACCAAATAAGCTTCTTTTAAAGTTTTTTCTTTTTCAAAAAACAGCGGTGAATCTTCTAATTTATTTTTTGCATCATTAAGCAAACGCTCATAAGCCAGTTTAACCACTTCTATGGAAGCATTTTTATCAATATTTAAAACTTGGTAGTGAGTTTTTTTTTGCATCATAAAATACTTTTATTCTTTACATTTTAGAATAGCTTTTTATCTTTTATCTTTTATCTTTTAGCTTTAGCCTTTTTTGTTTAAAAAAAATTCTTAAAAGGTTTGCCGACTCTTTTTCCAAAATACCTGCTGTAGTTGCTACTTTATGGTTTAGTTGACTTTGATCAAATATTTTAAAAACACTCTTTATCGCGCCACTTCGAGGTTCATAGGCTCCATATACCAGCCGCTTAACTCTTGCCTGAATAATAGCTCCTGCACACATTGCACAAGGCTCCAGGCTAACATATAAAGTAGTATCTGGCAGTCGATAATTATTTAATATAATAGCTGCATTACGTAGGCAGATAATCTCTGCATGGGCAGTAGGATCTACATTTTTGATAGGTTGATTATAACCACTGGCAATGATTTCATTGTCCTTAACAAGAACGGCTCCAATAGGAACCTCATCCTGTTGTTCTGCTAATCGCGCCTGTTGCAGGGCGTATTGCATCCAGTACTTATCATCATATAACATCTCTGTTGTAAGCTATTCCCATTCAATGGTAGCAGGAGGTTTGCTGGAAATATCGTAGCTCACTCGCGTAACATCTTCAACCTCATTAATAATACGACTGGATATAGTTTCCAGTACTTCATAAGGTAAATGTGCCCAACGTGCAGTCATAAAATCTATCGTTTCAACTGCGCGTAATGCAATCACATAAGAATAACAACGCCCATCACCTTTAACACCCACAGATTTAACGGGTAAAAATACCGCAAAGGCCTGAGATACTTTATGGTAGAGATCGTTTTTAAATAATTCTTCTATAAAAATAGCATCGGCCTGACGTAAAATATCCGCATATTCTTTTTTAACTTCACCTAAAATCCGCACCCCCAAACCTGGGCCAGGAAAAGGATGACGATAAACCATATCATAGGGCAGGCCAAGCTCTAAACCCAGCTTTCTGACTTCATCTTTAAACAGTTCTCTTAAAGGCTCTAATAAACTGAGTTTCATATCTTCTGGTAAACCACCCACATTATGGTGTGATTTAATTAAATGTGCCTTACCATTTTGACCACCTGATTCAATTACATCAGGATATATTGTTCCCTGAGCTAACCATTTAGCATTGTCTAATTTACCCGCTTCCTGATCAAATACTTCTATAAATTCATGGCCAATAATTTTACGCTTTTTCTCAGGGTCATCAATGCCTTTCAGCTTATCCAAAAAACGCTGTTCAGCATCTACACGTATAACTTTCACACCCATATGCTGAGCAAAAGCAGCCATTACCTGATCGCCTTCATTTAATCTTAATAAACCATTATCAACAAATACACAGGTTAATTGATTGCCAATGGCTTTATGTAATAAAGCAGCTACTACAGACGAATCTACACCACCTGAAAGGCCTAAAATAACTTCATCATCACCTACTTGTTCACGAATAGATTGAATGCTTTCAGCAACAATATTACCCGCAGTCCAAAGTGTATCACAGCCACAGATTTTGGTAATAAAACGTTCTAAAATTCTATCACCCTGTTTAGTATGAGTCACTTCCGGGTGGAATTGTAAACCATAAAACTGACGTTGCTCATCGGCAATAGCTGCAATTGGAGCACTGTCGGTGCTGGCCATAAGTTTAAAACCATCGGGCAATGCAACCACTTTATCACCATGAGACATCCATACATCCAGTAAACCATAACCTTCAGTACTGCTATGATCTTCAATATCAGTTAACAAAGCAGTATGGCCTCGCGCCCTTACCTGAGCATAACCGTATTCATGAGAATCAGCATTTTCAACTTTGCCACCTAATTGCTGAGCCATGGTTTGCATTCCATAACAAATTCCCAGTACCGGTACATTGAGTTGAAAAACTATTTCATTGGCTCTGGGAGTATTTTCAGAAGTAACAGTTTCTGGGCCACCCGATAATATAATGCCATTAGCATTAAAGCCCTGAATTCTTTCAGCGGCATAATCAAAGGGATGAATTTCACAAAAAACACCTATTTCACGCACGCGACGTGCAATTAATTGAGTATATTGTGAGCCAAAATCCAGGATTAAAATGCGATGTTCATGTATATTGCTAGTCATATTTACGATCTTTTTTAAATTGTAATATTCAAGATATCTACTTACTTGAATTACATGGGCGAGTATTAGGTACTCCCACCTGATAATCTAGGTGAGGGCCAAGTGTGCAGTCAGCTTATTAATAATAAATTATCAGGTTCTATAATTTGGTGCTTCTTTAGTAATAGTTACATCATGTACATGACTTTCAACCATACCTGCATTGGTTACTCGAACAAATTCTGGCTTATTACGCAAATTATCTATATCAGCACATCCTGTGTACCCCATAGATGAGCGTAAACCACCTAACATCTGGTGTACAACAGGCTGCATAGAACCTTTAAAAGGAACCCGTCCTTCAATGCCCTCAGGAACCAGTTTATCTGCATCACTGGACTCTTGAAAATAGCGATCACTTGAGCCATGTTGCTGTGCCATAGCCCCTAATGAGCCCATGCCCCGGTATGACTTATAGGAACGCCCTTGATATAATTCTACTTCACCTGGTGCTTCTTCCGTGCCCGCAAACACACTGCCAAACATGGCACAATATGCACCCGCGGCAAGTGCTTTTGAAAAGTCACCCGAAAAACGAATTCCACCGTCGGCAATTAAAGGAATATTATCCTTTATGAGTTCCTCTGCAACATTAGAAATAGCCGTAATCTGTGGTACTCCCACACCAGCGACAATACGTGTAGTACAAATAGAACCAGGACCGATACCTACTTTTACTGCATCAGCACCAGCATCAACTAATGCTCTGGCCGCTGCCGCAGTAGCAATATTGCCACCTATTACCTGTACCTGTGGATAATTCTTTTTAATCCAACTCACTCTATCTAAAACACCCTTAGAATGACCATGGGCGGTATCAACCACTAAAACATCTACTCCAGCCTCAACCAGAGCTTTAACTCTTTCATCAGTACCTTTGCCCACACCAACGGCTGCTCCTACGCGTAAACTACCCTGATCATCTTTACATGCATTAGGAAATTCAGTTGCTTTTTGAATATCTTTAACTGTTATCATGCCACGCAAGTGGAACTTATCATTTACCACTAAAACTTTTTCTATACGGTTATCGTGTAATAAAGTTAATACTTGTTGTTTATTAAAATCTTCCCCTACGGTAATCAGTTTTTCCTTTGGTGTCATAACACTGGAAATAGGCTGGTCAAAACGCGTTTCAAAACGTAAATCCCGGCTGGTAACTATACCAACTAGATCTTTGCCATCAACTACAGGCACACCAGAAATTCCTTTCGTACGAGTCAAGTCTATTACGTCTCGAATAGCAGCATTAGAGTGAATAGTAAAGGGTTCTTTTATCACCCCACTCTCATATTTTTTTACCCGAGAAACTTCATTTGCCTGCTGCTCGGCTGTCATATTTTTATGTAGAATTCCTAAGCCACCCTGCTGTGCAATTGCAATACACATTTTATGTTCGGTGACAGTGTCCATAGCAGCGGTTAACATAGGAATATTTAATTGAATAGTTTTAGTTAATTGTGTTGTCAGAGACACCTGTTTAGGCATAACATCTGAAAAAGCGGGGATTAATAAAACATCATCAAAAGTCAGTGCTTCTTCAACAATTCGCATAGTATTCTTCCATATAAAAGGTCATATAATAAGGTGGTTTTAGTTAACTGGCAATTATACCTTATAATTGATTTTTTTTCATCCTGAGTACTTACTAATCAGCAAAACTCGGTGAAATAGTATTTTCTTAATTTTTTAGGCAATTTTAGCATTTTAAAAAAATTATGTTATTTTAGGTTGTTCTTTAAATTTTATCC
>JASFYQ010000112.1:0-3603 GCA_045047105.1 Pseudomonadota bacterium
TGAGCTGATTGTAATATAACATTTTTTAGACCTTGTACCTCATAAATAGACATGCATACTCCCCAAATTTCAACGCCAGTCAAAAGCTGGAAGGGAATGCATGTCTACACGACTTTACCATGGATTAGGAATAAGAGGATATTATTATGTCAGTTCAAATTATATTGATGGAGGGATTTTATTCAAAATATACGAATAAAATTTTAGCTTATTATGATTTTAATAAAATCTCTTCTGGGCCGAGGGAAGGTACCAATAATAAAATAAAAATACTTCAAAAAAGAGCATATGGATATCGTGATATGGAATTTTTCAAACTAAAAGTGAAATCTTTACAGCAAACCAGGTACGCATTAATTTGAAAAACCAAATTTTCATTAATTGCCTCTGTAGTTAAGTACCGCTACTAATTATTATCGTTAATTATGATTGCTATTATGCATCCGTTTTTACTAAGAATAGTCTGGCCTGTGCTTCGTTATTACTCACTTTAAAATAATCAGAAAGTTTAGTAATTTCCAGTAATTGTTTAATGGTTGCGGTTGGACTAATGAGAACAATTTGCTTATTACGTTTTTTAAGATCTTGCTGAAGTGAAAAGAAAAATCGTAATCCTGTGCTATCTAAAAAAGAAAGGCTGGATAAGTCCAGAATATAATCTCCTTGACCCAATAGGTCTATGGTTTGATTAAAGTCCATTGATATAACCGTATTAGCATCTAAGCGCCCAACTAGATTAGCCACAGTTAATTGTTTGGATTGATCTCTAATAACGATTAATTTATGTTTATCTGCTGTAATATCATTTCCTGGTAAAAATAGTGACATTTTATTTTCTTCCTCTGGGCCATTTACTATATCCCAAGCATGGGTTACTTTTAAAAGTTTGATTACATCTTCATTAACTAGACCAGTAGCTGAGACATTAATCTGTTTATTTTGTAAACGTTGATAGAGTCGGAGTAACATAGCTATTGCATTGGTATCTATAAATTTAACATTAATAAAATCAAATACCAGTCGTTTATAGTCAGCTGAGCATAATTCCCAGTGCTTAATAAACATATTCATACTTTTAGCGTCCAGGCGCTTGGATAAGACAATTGTCATCTCATATGAGTTCCAGCCTTTTTTTACATCATTTGGATAAGGTTTATGATCTTTAATTAAACGGCGATTTTTTATTCTTTGCAAAAAGTTAGACCATAATAATGGTATGGTAATTACCACTAATTTAGTTAAACCAATAGCATAACGTTTCCATAATCGTCTAGGATCTTGCATAATTCTATATATCCATTCCATACCTATATTCTGAACCCATATGGGAGCTCTACTAACATTTCCTACTATAAATTCAAAAGTTCCTCCAATGCCAATGGTGACAGCTGCCTTTAATTTATTACGATTACGATTAAACCAGAGTTCTTGTTTGGGATTGCCAAAACCCACTAATAAAATATCAGGATTAGCCTGATTAATTTGTTCTAAAATTCTTTCATCCTGTTCTTCTGAACTCAGCATTTTTTCACCTTCGGTATAAACAAAGGGAGAATATATTCCTGCAATATTCAGACTAGGGTGTTGTTTTTTTAGTTTATTTGCCGCCTGTTGAGCGATATCTCCTTTACCTCCCAGAAAGAAAATGGAATGCCCTGTTTTAGCTATTGCTGCTGCAAGAGCAGGAATAAGATCGGCTCCAGTAACTCGTTCCTGTAAAGGGGTTCTTAATAACTGGGATAACCAAACAATTGGCATACCATCTGCGGTTACCATATCGGCCTTTCTCAAAATTTCTAATAGCTCTGGATGCCTGGCAGGGCCAGATATTTTCCAGCTCAGGGAGTTCATTAAAAAATCAACATTAACGGTAGCAACCTGTCGAGGGCGTTTATCTTGCTGGTATTCTTTTATAAAAAAAAGTATTCGTTTGATTGCAGACTTGAGTGAAACATTATCTATAGGTACGCCCAGAATCATTACTTCTGGTCGTTGTGTTATTAGCTCATACATTTTTTTCACCACTTTTTAAAGTTAATATAAACATAAATAAAAGCAACTTAAGTGCCAATTATAATAAATAGTTATAAATCAATTGCTTACACCTCTTTAATTCATGATTTAGAAGTCGGTTTTAGATATATTTGCATAATGCAAATATATTTTTGCAATCTGCTTTTAATGGTTTAATAAGAGCGGTGTCAATTTACTTCAAGCTAGTAGTAGCATTAAAAATAGACTATTGGCATATCAATTGCTCCATCTTAATTAGTAATATCTATATCTGAGTTTTAAATACTATTTTAAAAAAACAATACAGAGGTAATGGGCTATGAAAAATACTAACATCCTAACTAAAATTACAGAGCCTAGTAATAAAAAATGTGTTCGTCCCTGGGGTAATTACCAATGTATTGATCATGCTGAACGTTATCAGGTTAAGCACATTACGGTTAATCAGGGGGCTCAACTCTCTTTGCAAATGCATCATCATCGTGCAGAGCATTGGATTATTGTTAAGGGAACAGCAAGAGTAACCTGTGGTGAGAAAGTTTTTTTACTGACTGAGAACCAATCAACTTATATTCCTATTGGTGAAAATCATCGTTTAGAAAATCCGGGCCAAATACCTTTAGAAATGATAGAAGTGCAATCGGGCAGCTATTTAGAGGAAGATGATATTGTGCGTTTTGATGATATTTATGGCCGAGTAGAAAATGCCGAGAAGTAGCTTAAATCTAAAATAAAGGATGAATACTGGGGCAAATCAGGGAGGTAAAAAGAGTTATGAAAATCAGTGATTCAAGTGAAGCCTTTACTTTTTTTGTTATTAATCAGATAAGCCCTGAAATAAAAAAATCTCTGACAGCTATTCAATTAAATGAAATTAAAAGTGCAATTGCAGCCAGCACTCCTTTAAAAAAACACTCTGTTGACATCCGTGGAGTTATTCCACTATTTTTTACACGTTTTTATTTTGTTTTTTTATTGGGTAGAGATAAACGTTTAAAAACTAAAAAAGCAGAACTTAATCGAAGGAATGAGGGCGATATTCTGGTTAGCATACTACTATTTGCTTTTTTTACTCTGCCTTTATTATTTTTTTTAATACTTGTAATTTATATAACAAAAACAGAACTTAATATTGATCTGTTTTCAGAGTTCCATTTTCTGGATTTATTTGAATAATTTTTTTGGTTAAATCTTTAATCCAATAACGCTAATATCATCATTATGCTCATAGTCTTTTTAATATTTTTTTAATTCTATCAGTTGTAGTTGTAGTTGTTCTGCAAAGCTCTTATGGGTGTTTTGTAGAACTAAGTGGGTAAAGCGTTTTTTCCCAAAGGGAAAACCTTTTTCTCCACCGTTTTGATCAATATATCCATCGCTAGCTAGATAGATAGATAAATCTGGGCGGCAAAGTTATCAGTCATCCCTTATTAATGGATAATAATAAATTAAAGTTAATGTTAGTGTAAATTTGCTGCAAGGTGAGTCCGATATAATCTTTAGCCATAGAAAGACAAAACATTTTTACCTTATAATTTTATACTTAAGAGGATACCAACATGAAAACATTAACTACCTTACTTATCGCTT
>JASFYQ010000113.1:0-6449 GCA_045047105.1 Pseudomonadota bacterium
AACTATGGATTAAATCAAAAAAATATCCAATATAAAGGAAAAAATAGAAAATACTAACTATGGTATAATTCTTTTCTTGTTCCTGTACTAAAGTACAATTACAATACTCTTAAAAATAGAGTATAAATAGAAATTCTATATTGCTTGCCAGTGAGGTGAATATTGGGGCGAATAATGATTTTATATTATTGCAGGCTTATACTTAATAGATGACTACTTTGAAAATACACTGTAAAAATCAATCTGGTTTTACTTTGATTGAAGTTTTGATTGCCTTAGTTATTATGGCGATTGGTTTATTAGGTATTGCTACTCTACAGATTGTGGGTTTAAAAAATAATCACTCTGCTTATTTACGCACCCAGGCCACTACGCTTGCAAATGAATATGCTGATTTATTAAGAGCAAATTCCAATCAAAAAAATACCTTTGTAGCTGATGGTGTTTCATTTATGACTTCGACATCGTCTTATAGCGTGGTTACAAGTTGTAATAATAGTACTGGTTGCAGCGCATCAGAAATGGCGGAAACCGATGTAGCTAATTGGGTCAGACATGTCCAAACCTTACCAGAAGGAAATGCTATTGCAAGTCGGGCGGGTAGTATTTTTACCCTGCGTGTTTTTTGGTTGGATGATAGAAACGATAATGATAAAATAGGTATTGATATAGATGGAGACGGCAGTATTGATAGTGGTTATGAAAAATTCAAAGTATTTGTAACGAGTTTTCAACCATGAACGCTCTTCGTTTTTTTAAAATATTCCGGTTTAAAAAAAACATTTCTACAAAGAAGCAAAAGGGTTTTAATCTACTGGAGGTTATGATTGCTCTGGCAATTGGTGCTGTGATAATTGCTGGAATTTTACAAATTTTTGTTTCCAATAAACAAACCTATCGTACTATGAATGCACTGGCAGGTTTACAGGAAAATGCTCGTTTTGCTTTAATGATTATGGGCAGAGCTATTCGTGAAACAGATAATTTTTTGTGTCGTGATAGTGATCATAATGTCTATCCCAGCAGTTATTATTTTGCAGGCAGTGATGGAGGAGGAATCGCCTCAGATTCCATTACCATTGTAAATATATTGGAAGACACTCCGGATGAAACTGTCTCAAATATTTCTCACACCCCTACAACAACCGATAAAGACGGTGAAATTATCCATGTTAATTCTACTACTGAGTTAAAAAAATATTTTGATGAGGGGAATATTTTTATTATTTTTGATAATTGTAATACTTCTGCAACCAACTTTGCCTGGCTCAAGCAAATTAACTCTATACAAGATGCTAATACTATTACCCTTTCAAGTGGTGATGGTTTCAAGGAAGACAGGCGTTTTGTGGGAGGAAAAATACATAAATTACAGAGAACACGCTATTTTGTACAAAATAACTCATTAATAATGTGGGACTTAAATAGAAATGTAACTCATGAGCTTCTTGATGGAGTAGAAAATATGCAAATTACTTATGGTATTGATCAAGTGAGCAGTGCAAATAAAAAATTCTATTTAAAAGCCTCTGATATAGCCAATACAGATACATGGTGGGATGTTAGTAGTATTAGAATAAATTTATTAATGGCAACAGAAGATAATATTTCCTCAAAAAATTTAAGCTATAAATTTATTGATAGTAATGGTGCAACGACTGAATACAACGCTACTGATAAGCGTATCCGTAAATTATTTACTACTACAATAGCACTTAGGAATAGAGTGCCATGAGATATTCTATAAAGCAGCAACAGGGAGCAGTATTATTTATTAGTCTGATTTTTTTAGTTTTGTTAACCATTTTAGGTTTAAGCTCCATGCGAACTACTCTTTTACAAGAGAAAATGGCGGGTAATTTTAAAAATAAATCGCAATCGTTTCAAGCAGCAGAAACTGCATTGCGAGCAGGAGAACAATGGTTATCTGCACAGGCAAATATTCCCTTTAATGGCGATCGTGTTTATGCCACTATTACTACAGACAAAACCTGGTGGTCAAGTAAGGGCATAGAAGTTGCTATGGATGGAGTTAGCGTAAACCCTCGCTATGCCATCGAGAGAAAAGACAAATCTGATCAAAATGATGGAGGGGAAATAACCCATCGCATTTTTGCTTATGGCCTTAGTGGTACATCCACTACGGTTTTGCTTTTAAACTACAATAAGAGATATAACTAGTGAAAATTTTTATATTATTTGTATTTATCTTTTTCTCACTAAATACCGCAAATGCAACAAACTACCATTTAGCAACAACTCCCCTCTATCTGGGAGACAGCGTTGAACCCAATATTTTTTTTGAACTGGATGATTCAGGCTCCATGGATTGGGAAGTTCTGGCTAAAAAATACTGGCATTATTGTGCTTATGATCCTGACTCAGGTAATAATAATAATAGTTCGTCTGACTGTGGCTGGGAAATTGATAATGGGTTGTTTCGTATTTATTCTGGGAAAAATTATCAGTATTTTTATTACATGTTTGACAATAATGATGACGCTTATTCAAACAATTGTTATTCCAGTCTAGCTACTGTAGATAAATGCAGCGCTGCATTTATGGATGAGGAATGGCGCATTAAATCATCTTCTGTGAATGTTTTATATTACAACCCAATAGTGACATATGAGCCATGGGTTGGAACAGGAATGACAAATGCTGATTTTTCCAGCGCTCGAAGTGATCCACAATCAGGTTCAACGGGTTATTCAGATAAAAAGAGCCTCAATGGATTTGTTTATCATGTTTGGAAGGACACTCATGGTTGGAAAAACTCAGACAGTAAACCTTATCGCGGTTCCAATAGAAACAGAACAGCAGGTGAAAATGGTGTTGTTGATTTATGGGATGAACACACTCGCTATAAAATTGATGGTAATAATCTAATAGTTGATAAAATTACCTATTCTCCAACCAATACAGATATGGGTGAGGTGGTCAGCAGTAAAACCATATCTGGTTCATCTAAAGACAGTTTTGGTCGAACCGTGGCTGAAAGCAAACAAAATATTGCTAATTGGTACCAATATTACCGTAAACGTTCCTATGTAACTAAAGCAGCTGTTTCTTTAGTAATGAACAAATCCCCCTCGTTTCGTTATGGTCTGAGTGTACTGAATTATGAGAATAGATTATTTAAAGAGGTACCAGGGGAAAATGAGGTTCCGCCTTTTTTAACCCATAATAAAGATATTGCAGAAAGCTTATTTAAATTTGACTGGCCTTCTGCAGGTACCCCACTTCGTCGGGGACTAGAATATGCAGGTAAATACTATGATCATGTTATTTTAAAAAACCCACAAACAAAGACATCAATGGCTGATCCAATAATAAGTAGTTGCCAACAAAATTTTACTGTTTTATTTACTGATGGTTATTGGAATGGAGGAAGCCCTACAGGTACAATTGGAGATGCAGATGGGGATAAAAATAAAATTACTATCGCCGATGTTGCCATGTATTATTACAAAAAGGATCTCAGTGGTTTAGCTAATAATTTATTGGGCAATAGTATTGATCCAGCAAAACACCAGCATATGGTTTCATTTACCGTTGCTTTTGGTGTTCAGGGCAATCTTATTGACAGTGATGGTTCTGGCTGGCCTGATTTAAGTGGTGTTGATCTAAAAGCTAGCGGCAACTGGGGCAATCCCTTTAATAGTAATCAGGAAAAAATTGATGATATGTGGCATGCGGCGTATAACAGCAAAGGCAAGTTTGTTAGTGCTGCAACTCCACAAGATGTGGTTAAATCACTAGAAGATGCCATTGTAAAAATTGGTGATAGGACTTCTAATGCCTCGGCAGTATCAGCAAATACCTCGGTATTAACTTCTGATACCTTAGTATTTAAAGCGGGTTTTGAAAGTGGTAACTGGTTAGGTGAATTATTGGCATTGCCGATTAAAAAAGACGGTACTCTGGACAGTGCAGTGTGGAATGCAGCTACTGTATTAGATGCAAAATCGTATAATAGTCGAGTTATTTTATCATCTAATGGAACTGATGGAGTGGCTTTTCGATGGCCTGTAGATTATACCAATCCTACGGCTAAAGAAATAACCACAGCGCAAACCAGTCAATTATTAGGAGATAAACCCTCACAATACAATACCACCAGTAAAACTCAAAGGTATGGAAAAAAATTAGTTAATTATCTTCGAGGAGATGACAGTAATGAAGGCACAACCAGTATACCAAGAGATAGTCGTAAGGGGAAGTTAGGTGATATTGTTGATTCAGCACCTTATTTTGTTTCTAAACCCGCTTTTTCATACCCAGATGATTGGGTGAATAGCAGAAATTTAACAGGAGCATCAGTAAATACATCTGAGGCTGAAGATGCTGTATTATATTCAGATTTTATAACAGCAAATAAAGATCGATCAGAAATGGTTTATGTCGGGGCTAATGATGGTATGTTACATGGTTTTTTTGCTGAAAAAACTTCACGCAACAGCCATAGCCCTGGTGAGGAGTTAATCGCTTATGTTCCCAGTGTTTTATTTTCTGAATTACCCAAATTAACCAGAACACCTTATGATCACTATTATTATGTTAACAATTCTCCTGTGGTAACAGACGTTTTTTATAAGAGCAGTTGGCATACTGTTTTAGTAGGAAGCTTAGGAGCTGGAGGACAGGGTTTTTTTGCTCTGGATGTGACCAAGCCCGATAGTTTTGCTGAAAATACTGCTAAAAATACAGTTTTATGGGAATTTACCGATAAAGATGATGCTGATTTGGGGTATAGCTTTTCTAAACCTTCTATTGTACGTTTACATAATGGGAAATGGGCTGCTATTTTTGGAAATGGTTATAATAATACCTTTATTGATAACCATTATAGTAAAGATACAGGGGCAACAGATAATGCCAGTGAAGGAGATGAAGGACAAGCAGTTTTATATATTGTAGATATTGAAACGGGTCGTTTAATTAAGAAATTAGAAACTTTAGTCGGGATATCAAATCCTGCTAGTGGTGCTTTACCAAATGGTTTGTCTACTCCAAATATTTTTGATACAGACAACGATTTCATTGCAGATTATGTTTATGCTGGAGACCTCTATGGTAACCTGTGGAAATTTGATATTACCGATATTGATCCCAGTAACTGGTTTATTACTTTTGGGGGTAAACCCTTATTTACTGCCTGTGCAGGAACATGTTCTAACTCTAATCACCAGCCTATTACAGTAAAGCCTGCAATAGCTTATCACCCCAAAGAAAATGGCACATTAGTGTATTTTGGTACTGGAAAATATTTTGAGTTAGATGATAATTCAGGTACTAATCAGGATACACAAACTTTTTATGGAGTATGGGATAAAGGCCCTGACTGGTCAGCTTTTTCTCGTAGTAATTTACAGGAGCAAAAAATTCTAAAAGAAATTAGCCAAGATTTTGATACTGATGCGGATGGAACCAATGAGACAACCTATGAACTTCGATATACCAGCAAAAAAACAGTCGACTGGACTGTTAAAAGTGGCTGGTTTATGGATTTAATTAATAATGATATGGATACGTTTGAGGATACTCCAGCAAATACTAATAATTTTGGTGAAAGAGTGATAGCAAGTCCAGTATTTAAAAAAGATAAAATTGTTTTTAATACCCTTATCCCCCCTAAAACGGCTTGTGATTTTGGAGGCAGTGGTTGGTTAATGTTAGTGGATGCAGGAACAGGAGGAAGATTAAGTTATTCTCCTCTGGATTTAAACAATGATGATAATTTTGATCTTACAGATTTTATTAATATTGGTGACATAGATGGTGATGGGGAGGATGATTATGTTCCTATGACAGGAAAAAATAATCCTGGAATTATGCCAGAGCCTGGATTCCAGGCAGATGATTCAGATGCAGGCGTTGAAGGTTGCAGAGATATTATTATTGATCAGGGCAAAACCATCGGTCCAGGTTGTGGCAGACAAATATGGAATGAACTTTAATAAGGTGTGAGCATGAAAAAATATAAAACAGCGCTTTTATTCTTTATAGTATTATTTTCCTTAAATCTGGTTTATGCGGCATCCATTACTCAGCGAGGAAGTATCGCTTTAATTAGCCTGGAAAAAAGAAAAATTATTATTGATATTGAGGTTAATAATATTAAATTACTCAGTCAAACCCATAGTTTGGATTTTTCACATATTAGAGTCTGGTGGAATAATAAAAGACTTGATATTGGTCGCTTAAGAAAAGGTATGAAAATAGAATTTAGATCTAAAAAAGGAAAAATTTACTCTATTAGAGTATTAGATAATAATGGTCATAATTTGGAGCCACTGGGCTAATTGCT
This sequence comes from Pseudomonadota bacterium, assembly GCA_045047105.1. Lineage (GTDB taxonomy): Bacteria > Pseudomonadota > Gammaproteobacteria > GRL18 > GRL18 > JADGAU01. Next base: position 6,311 of record JASFYQ010000113.1, read on the forward strand.
GTTAAATAATTGCAAACTATTTAGCTTTTTTTAAACTATGCTCTTGAATAACAAATTTATAACTCATTGATATTCAAGTTCTTCTTTTTTTACAGGAGTCAGGTCAAAACCAAGTAAAACAGCTTTACGTTTTAACTGA
>JASFYQ010000114.1:0-34459 GCA_045047105.1 Pseudomonadota bacterium
CGTCATAGTACTATGACGAAGCCTTTTTTGTTTGTTAACTACTCAAATTTTCTTCCCTAATTGTGAAATAATAGCAAGGTGAATTTGAATAGTTACAAAAAGGTATAAAATATTTTTATATTTTGTACTCTTTTTTTATGATTTGGAAATAAAATGAAATTTGTTGATGAAGCCATTATAAAAGTTGAATCTGGAAAAGGTGGTAAGGGAATTGTTAGTTTTCGCCGTGAAAAATATATTCCCTTTGGTGGCCCGGATGGTGGTGATGGCGGTGATGGTGGAAGTGTTTACCTACAAGCAACCTCAAGCCTGAATACGCTGGTTGATTTTCGCCATAGTCGTTTTTATAAGGCTGAAAATGGCCAGTCGGGGCAAACTAAAGAAAAAACAGGTCGTAAAGGTGAAGATTTAATTGTACCTGTACCAATTGGTACCATGGTTTATGATCGTGATACCAATGAATTTTTAGGCGACCTGACTAAGGAAGATGAAAAATTAATGGTTGCAAAAGGTGGTTTTCATGGTCTGGGAAATACCCGTTACAAAAGTAGTACTAACCGTGCGCCCAGACAATGTACCAACGGTGATCCAGTGGAAATTCGCAGCTTATCCATGGAACTAAAAGTGTTGGCTGATGTGGGCCTGTTAGGTCTTCCCAATGCGGGAAAATCAACTTTTATTCGCAGTGTTTCCGCTGCTACTCCCAAAGTTGCTGATTATCCTTTTACTACTATGCACCCTAATTTAGGAGTAGTAAGCATTGATCCACACCGTAGTTTTGTAATAGCAGATATTCCTGGAATTATTGAAGGAGCCGCTGAAGGAGCAGGTTTGGGAATTCAGTTTTTAAAACACGTTTCAAGAACGGGATTATTATTACATATGCTGGATATGTCTCCCTATGATGGAAGCCATCCCGCAGATGGTTTTTTGGCTATTGAAAAAGAACTGCAAAAATTTGATCCTGTACTGATAGATAAGGAACGCTGGTTAGTCATAAATAAGATTGATTTATTTAATGAAGAAGAGCAATCTCTTGAGCAAATGGTTGAAGAAATTGTTGCTAAAATTAATTGGCAAGGACCTGTTTTTACTATTTCTGCCTTGCAAAAAGAGGGTACAGATAAACTGGGTCGGGCAATTATGGATTATTTAGAAGAGAAAAACTCACCATCCGAGGATAAAACTGAAGATGAATCTACAGGAGTCTATGATCCTGTTAGTGGGAAAATAATTCCTGGTTAATGGGCTGATCTGATTTTATGAGCAAACACATTAATAGAGAAGATTTAACTCTTTGTAAACGCTGGGTTGTTAAAATTGGTAGTGCCTTGCTTACCAATGATGGTAAAGGCTTAGATATAAATGCTATTTTGCAATGGGTAAAGCAAATGGCCGATCTGAGAGCTCAAGGAATCGAATTAGTTCTGGTTTCTTCTGGAGCAGTGGCAGAAGGTATTAAGCGACTCGGTTGGGATAGAAGACCAAATGCTTTATACAAACTTCAGGCCGCTGCGGCTGTTGGTCAGATGGGGCTGGTACAAAGTTACGAATCAGCATTTCAAAAATATAATTTACATACCGCTCAGATATTACTTACCCATGATGATTTATCCAATCGCAGACGTTATCTGAATGCCCGTTCAACTATAAGCCACCTATTAGACCTAGGTATAGTGCCTATAGTAAATGAAAATGATACCGTGGTTACCGATGAAATACGCTTTGGTGATAATGATACCTTAGCAGCTTTGGTTGCTAATTTAATTGAAGCAGATTTACTGGTTATTTTAACCGACCAAAATGGCTTATATGAACAAGATCCCAGAACCAACCCTGATGCTCGATTATTATCTGAAGTATATGCCAGTGAAAAAAAATTAGATTATATGGCAGGAGATAGTAAAGGTGCTTTAGGACGTGGTGGCATGTCAACCAAGTTATCTGCTGCTAGATTAGCTGCTCGTTCAGGTACTGCAACAATAATTGCTGCAGGTAGAGAAAATAACATTTTAAAACTGCTACAGCAGGGAGAGCGCTTTGGAACCTTGTTTATTCCTGATCAGGCCCCTTTATTAGCTAGAAAACAATGGTTAGCTGGATTAATGCGTTCTAAGGGACAATTGGTTTTAGATCAGGGAGCAGTTAAAGTATTACAAAACAAAGGCTCTAGCTTATTAGCTATTGGTGTGCTTAAAGTACAGGGGCAGTTCCAAAGAGGGGATATGGTGCTCTGTTTAGATGAGAATCACAATAAAATTGCTCATGGTTTAGTTAATTATAATCACGAGGAGAGTCAATTAATAAAAGGAAAAGCCAGCACAGAAATCTTATCCACTTTAGGTTATAGAGATGAAGAAGAACTTATTCATAGGGATAATTTGGTTTTGTGCTAATTAAGTGGATTTAATTATAAAAAAACATAAATATAACTTGAATCATTAATTCACAACAAGTATAATTCCGCTTTTATTTTAACATGCTTTACAATTCAACTTATTAAAAGTAACTATTCAGGAGATTTATTTTGGCAAATTCACCTCAAGCCAGAAAACGTGCACGTCAGGAAATTGTTCGTCGTGAGCGCAATGTAGCACACAAATCAAAATTTAGAACAGTAATTAAAAATATCGTTTATGCAATTGAAGCAGGTGATAAAGAAAAAGCTTCTGAAATGTATAAGGTTGCAGTACCTGTAATAGATAGCACAGTTTCAAAAGGTTTGATTCATAAAAATAAAGCTGCGAGACATAAGAGTCGTTTGAACAAGCGTATCAAAGCACTTGCTTAAATAGCTATTTGGTAAGCCGAGTTTATACTCTGCATTATCTGGAAGCATTTAGTTAACTTTGCTTAACTAAAAGTCGAATTCGTAAAAAACCAACTTTATTTTAAGTAAAGTTGGTTTTTTTTTGCCTGAAAAATTACTTAAAATGAAAGTAGAACATGAGTAAAAAACTTTTAAAATCCAGCTTGATTGTTGCCAGTATGACTCTCTTGTCACGTATTTTAGGTTTTGCACGTGATGTTGTTTTTGCTCGTGAATTTGCCGCATCTGCTGCTATGGATGCTTTTTTAATTGCCTTTAAAATCCCTAATTTTATGCGTAGATTATTTGCTGAAGGGGCTTTTAATCAGGCTTTTGTACCTACCCTGGGTGACTACAAACAAACACGGGATAAGAGTGAAGTAAAAGACCTTATAGCCCATGTAGCAGGAACACTGGGCGGCTGGTTATTAATTATTAGTATTATTGGAGTGATTACAGCCCCTGTTCTGATTATGCTATTTGCCCCAGGTTATTTATTGAATGAAAGCCAGCATCTAAATCAAAATTCTCAGTACGAACTAACCGTAAGTTTATTACGCATTACTTTTCCCTATATTCTATTTATCTCATTAGTTGCTTTTGCAGGAGGTATTTTAAACTCCTATCATAAATTTGCTATACCAGCATTTACTCCGGTAATATTAAATATAGTACTTATTTCCAGTGTATACTTTTTAGTTCCCTATATGGATGAGCCAGTAACAGGACTTGCAATAGGTGTTTTTATTGCAGGTTTGTTGCAATTATTATTACAGCTTCCTTTTTTAGCACAATTAGGTTTACTGGTTAGACCAAAATGGAATCGCTGTCATGAAGGGGTAAGGCAGATTTTAAAATTAATGCTTCCTGCAATTTTTGGAGCATCTATTGCGCAAATTAATTTATTATTAGATACCGTTTTAGCCTCTTTATTGGTCAGTGGAAGTATTTCTTGGTTATACTATTCTGATCGCTTGATGGAGTTTCCTCTTGGTATTTTAGGTGTTGCACTAGCAACTGTTATTTTACCCAGTCTTAGTCGAGATTTTGCATCAAAATCAATCAGTGAATTTTCAGCTACTCTGGATAAGGCTATACGCTGGGTGGTTTATTTAGGAAGTCCCGCAGCTATAGGTTTATTCTTTCTGGCAGCACCTATTGTCATCACTCTGTTTGGTAGTGATAAATTTCAAAGCCATGACGTATTAATGTCATCCTATAGTTTAAAAGCATATAGTTTAGGTTTGTTTGGCTTTATTATGGTTAAAGTGTTATTACCTGGATTTTATGCCCGTAAAGATACTACAACACCGGTCAAAATTGGAATTAGAGCACTAATTGTTAATATGTTATTTAATCTTATTTTTGTTCTTCCCTGGATATTTATGGGCTGGGATGGGCCACATACAGGCTTAGCTTTGGCAACCTCTTTATCGGCAATGACTAATGCCTGGTTATTATATAGCGGCTTAAGGAAAGAGCAGATATATTGTCCTCAAGCTGGTTGGAAAAAAGTCTGGTTACAAGTTGTGAGCGCAAATTTTGTTATGGCTTTATTTTTATGGTTTGCAACTAAAGATATTAATACCTGGCAACTATGGGGTGGTCTGGAAAAAATTAGCACTCTCTTAGTGCTAATTATTGTAGCTGCAATTATTTATTCTGTTATGCTCTGGATTTTAGGTGTAAATATGAAACAATTTCTAAAATCCAAAAATAGATAGATATTTTATAAAACCTTATAAATATCTTTTTTTAATTCTCTTTTTTTATAAAAAAACCTTAATTCATAGGGGGGATCCCGTATCAGTATTTGTTGATTGATTGAGACAAAACTGTGAATTTTTTACAGCTTTATTGTTCTAATAAGTGGTATATTTAATTAAACAGCTTATAATCTAGTTGAGTTCGATTAATCCTTCCCGGTATTATTTTAATAGAAATAAATTTATTCATGTCAATAAAAAAAATTAAAATCAGTGAATTAAAAATAGGAATGTTTATTGTTGGATTAGATATTTCCTGGATCCGATCTCCATTTCTAAAACACTCTCGCTGGATAAAAAAGAGTAATGATATAAAATTATTAACTCAAGCCGGTGTAAAAGAAGTTAGTATTGACTCTAATAAAACGATAAATCAAGAAACTTCAGTCGCGAACAAAAATCCACAAGATCAACAAAATAACATTGAAAAAAAGGCTGAAGAAAAGGTTGAAGAAAATTCTTCAATTGAGGGACAACAAGACACTGAAGTTAAAGTGGAAGCAGAGTCTACTGCTCAAGTTAATATAAAACATAAAGAAACTTCTTTATTAGATGAAGTTGATAGTGCTTTATTGCTTAAGCAACAAGCCCGTGAAGCATTTTCAAATTTAAGCGATAGCATTAAAAATAATAAGCCTATTCATGTTAAAGAAGTACTTCCCATTGTTGATGAATCAATCAATAGTTTAATAAGAAATAATCAGGCACTGCTTACTTTAATGCATATGCAGCGTAGAGAAAAAGAATTATTTGCTCACTCCTTTAGTGTAATGTCTTTATTATTATCCTTAGCAATAAATATGGGTTATTCCGATGAGCAGTTAAAAAAATTTGGATTGGCAGCCTTATTACATGATCTTGGCTGGTCTAAAATACCATTGCACCTACTTGCCAAAAATAAAAGATATACTGAAAATGAAAAAAAAGTTATTCAGCAGCATATTATTATTATTGTGCAACAACTATTATCCGCACAGGGTAATGACTATGATATTATTCAGCTAATTTCTGAACACCATGAGCGTGGTGATGGCTCGGGTTATCCCAAAGGCATGAAGTTAAATGAAATAAGTGATGAAAGCTCCTTATTAGCATTGGTTGATAATTATGATGAATTAATTCATGGCTTATCCGATCAGCCAGGAGTGATCCCATCTTTAGCACTTAAGTTACTTTATAAAGAAACTTTAAAAGATCGATTCCATAAGCAACAAATTGAACAATTGGTTTCTTTATTGGGTATATATCCTTTAACATCTGCCGTAAAGTTAGATAGTGGTGAAAAAGCCGTTGTTTTTGAAATCAATCGTAATACACCTTTAAAACCTCAGATCAAAGTTTTTTATGATAAGACGGGTAGAGCAGTTGCCCAGCCATATATTATTGACTTAAATAAAGATGAGGAAAATAGGGAAATTGCTCAGGTTTTAGATCTTAGTGATCAAAAACAAGATCCTCTTAACCTTCTTGTTGTTAAGGAGCAGGGGCTTACTCAAAATGGTTAATTTTGATATAGGCTTAGATTTTGGTTTGATGTTCGAGCAATGGTTGGATGGTATTATTGCTGTTGATGAAAATAATAATATTTCTCAGGTTAATGCCTCAGGCTGTTTATTATTAGGATACCAAAAAGCGGAGATGATAGGCCAGCCAATACATGCCTTTTTATGTGCTCCAGCTGCCAGTTTTGAACACGATCAGAGTCATTGTCCATTTACTCATGAAATTCATGAAGAAAATAAAACCTTTGAGGTTTGGTGGATTATTAAAAATGGTAGCTATTTACATCTTGATACTAAAAGTATTCGCATTAGACAAGCGAATAAAAACTATACTTTATTCAGCTTTCAAGATTGCAGCAAGCGTAATTACTCAGAGTTGGATCTTCAACGCCTGGCTTTGTATGCAGAATTAAATCCTAGTTTAATTGCTGAGTTTGATCAACAGGCCTTAATTCACTATTCTAATCCTGCCATGGTTGAACAAATGGCGCTGAATGGCTTTGACAAGGATGGTGTTGCTCATATTTTACCTAATAATATCAAACAACTGGTTACTCAATGTTTAACAGATGGAAAAACACTGAAAAATATTGAAACAAAGGCTGGTGATAGTTGGTTTTTATGGAATTTTCATCCAGTACTAAAAGGTTCAATGGTACAGGCCTATGCAGTAGATATTAGCCTAAGAAAAAAAATAGAACAAAGCCTGTTTTCTGAAAAAGAAAAATTTCTAGTAACACTTAATTCAATTATGGATGGAGTGATTACTGTAGATTTGGATGAAAAAATTACTTATATCAATCCCGATGCCATGCGTTTATCGGGTTGGTATGAAAGTCAAATATCAGGGCATTTATTTACCGATATTATTAAGTTATTAAATAGCAATGTTAATCAAGCACCAGAGAATATTGTTCAGGAATGCCTAAAAAAAGGTCATATTGTCAGTCATAAAGAGCCGCTGTTAATTATGCATAGAGATGGATATGTAACCACTGTAAAAGAAACAGTGGCTCCAATGTTTGACCAAATGGACAAAGTAATAGGTGCTGTAATTGTTTTACATGATGTGACAGAAACTTACCACTTAGAACAGAAACTTAGCTACCAGGCAACACATGATACCCTAACAGGGTTAATTAATCGTACCGAATTTGAAGTGCGTTTGAACCACATTATCAATATTGCCTATAGTGATAAAATATCACATGCGATGTTATATATTGATCTGGATAATTTTAAAATTATCAATGATACCTGCGGGCATATAGCAGGTGATCAACTCTTACGCCAGATTACCTACCTATTTAAAGATAAACTTCGCCGTAGAGATGTACTGGCTCGTTTAGGTGGAGATGAATTTGGAGCCATTTTGGATGGTTGCCCTATCTCAATGGCAGAAAAAATTGCACAAGAAATTTGCCAACAAGTTAACAATTATAATTTTATATGGGAAAACCATGACTATACTATAGGCGTGAGTATTGGTGTAGTCCCCATTAATGAAGAAAGTGACAGAGTAGATAGTATCTTAAGCAAAGCCGATGCGTCTTGTTATGCAGCTAAAGATATGGGGCGTAACCAGGTACATGTCTATCAATCAGATGATTTAGATCTAATTGCTAAACAAGGTGAAATGTTATGGGTTTCACGAATTAACAAAGCCTTAAAGAATGATCGTTTTGTACTCTACTTTCAACTCATTAAACCTGTTTTCCATAGCGAAGGCTTACACTTTGAAATACTTATCCGTATGTTGGATGAGCATGACAATATTATCTCCCCGGGACATTTTTTACCCGCTGCTGAACATTATGATTTAATTAGAAAAATTGACCGTTGGGTAATTAGTAAAACATTTGATTGGTTAACAACACATCCAGATGTTTATGAGCGAGTCAATTTGTGTAGTATTAATTTATCAGGCAACTCAATTGTTGATCCAAATTTTATTTATTTTATTACTCAAAAATTAACTGAAAATAAAATTGATGCAACAAAAATTTGTTTTGAAGTAACCGAAACCGTTGCTATCAATAACTTATTGTTTGCCAGTCGTTTTATTGATACTCTTAAAGAAATGGGCTGTGTTTTTTCTTTGGATGACTTTGGTTCAGGCATGTCATCATTTGGTTACCTAAAACAGCTAAATGTGGATTTTTTGAAAATTGATGGGCAGTTTATAAAAGATATACTTCTGGATCCCATTGATGAAGCAATGGTTAACTCAATTAATGAAATTGGACATATTATGGGTTTGCAAACAATTGCCGAATATGTTGAAAGTGATGAGATTTATAATAAAATAAAATCAATGGGAATTGATTTTGCACAAGGTTATGGCCTTGCCAGACCACACCCCCTGAAGCAACTAAGCATATTTGCTAAATAGTTTTTTAAAACCTTTAACCAGAGAACCCAAAAGATTGGTTTTTATTTCTTGCTGAGGAGCTTCAGCAGTTTCCTTTTGAATAGACTCTTTATTTGTGCTTTTGTGTTCTACTTTTTCATCAAGCCCACAATCCTTAAGCAGCTTTGCCAGTATTTTTGAACCAATCCAGACTTTTCCCTGCTCTATAACATCTATAGCTATTAATAGTTTTTTCTGGTCTAAAAAAGTATTGCTATAACCATGAATTCCAGAACGAAAAATTCTCAGACCCTGAGAGGCATCGGGTGCATTAACAAAAACTATCATTTTATGCTGCTGCTGATATTTGCTAATAAATTGGTAGCAAATTTTTTCCTGAGCATCACCAGCAAGTAAATGATACAGAAGGATATGATTTTTGTCCTCGATAGCATTGCCGAGTTCTTTATAACTGGTACAGCTGATAACGCCATTGTAGTGAGTGAAATCGAGACTGTTTAGTTTACTTAGCCAATGTTCACGTACACCTTGATCCTTACTAAACAATACAATATTCATAGCTTCTATTCCTAATGTTTATCTTTATTCTTATTCTTAGTCCAAATAAACCGAGTTATTATTCACACATAATAACAAAGGACATAGTATATTGAAATAACTTAATATCCAATTTATCGTTTCAATCATAGCAATATTTTAGTTTTTTTCAAAGTTATATCAGACATAACTAGCCAATCATAGTAAACTACAAGCTTTTAAATTAGCTAGTAGATAATCGTTACAATGGAAATAATCAGAGGACTGCATAATTTACATGAAGATCATTTTGGCTGTGTAGCAACCATTGGTAATTTTGATGGGGTGCATGTGGGACATCAAACCATTTTGCAACAACTTCTTATTCAGGCAAAAAAATATAATTTACCTGCATTGCTGGTTAGTTTTGACCCACAACCTCAGGAATTTTTTAGTGGTAAAAACTTTGTTCGCCTAACACGCTTTCGAGATAAAGTTGAATTACTACAGGAAATTGGTATTGATCGAATTTTGGTTATCCCCTTTAATAAAAAATTTTCACAGATAAGTGCCGATGAATTTGTAGATGATATTTTAGTTAAATATTTAGGAGTAAAATATTTACTGGTTGGGGATGATTTTTGTTATGGTAAGGAGCGGCAGGGGAATTTTTTACATTTGAGTAAAAAATCACGTGAGTATGGTTTTCAACTGGCTAATATTGAAACCATAAAATCAGGCTCTGAACGTTTAAGTAGTACCCGAGTACGTAAAGCATTAGAGCATGGGGATATGCAAAAGGTACAAACCATGCTGGATAGAGCCTATTTGATTTCTGGTCATGTACAACATGGGGCAAAAAAAGGGCGAACTATTGGTTTTCCCACTGCCAATATCCCTCTGCACAAAAATACTCCAGCAGTTTGGGGTGTATATGCGGTAAGGCTATGGAAGAAAAAGCATAACCTGGCTTATGATGGAGTTGCTAATATTGGCTTTCGCCCAACTATTGATGGAACCAAAGCCTTGTTAGAAGTACACTTATTTGATTTTGATGAAGATTTATATGGGCAATTAGTACATGTTGATTTTATAGCAAAAATTAGAGATGAAAAAAAGTTTGATTCGTTTGAATTATTGAAACAGCAAATTATAGATGATGTCAAAGTAGCACGTAGCTATTTTGAGTAGTCGTTATTTTAAGTAATAGTTAATTTGAATAGTAGTTTTTGTAAATAGTCAGAAACTAAACTTAACATTGAGAAATCAAAAGAGAAAAAAAGTGAGCAAAGATAATATCTATAAAGAGACATTAAATTTACCTAAAACTGATTTCCCCATGCGTGGAAACCTTGCCAATCGTGAGCCAAAAATTCTAGCGGACTGGGAAAAGGAAAATTTATATCAGCAACTAAGAGAAAAATGCTTAGGTCGTCCAAAATTTATTCTGCATGATGGTCCTCCGTATGCAAATGGAGACATACATATTGGTCATGCTGTAAATAAGATCATAAAAGATATTATTATTAAATCAATGACTCTTGGTGGTTATGATGCACCCTATATCCCTGGGTGGGATTGCCATGGTTTGCCCATTGAGCTAAATGTAGAAAAGAAAAAAGGTAAAGCTGGAAATAAAATCACTCATAAAGAATTTAGAGATGCTTGCCGAGTATATGCAAACAAACAGGTTGATGGACAGAAACAGGACTTTAAACGCCTGGGTATTTTAGGTGACTGGGATAATCCATATCTGACCATGGATTATAAGTTTGAGGCAAATATTGTTCGCACCTTGGGGAAAATTGTTGCTAATGGCCATTTGCATAAAGGTTCAAAACCAGTACATTGGTGCACTGACTGTGGTTCGGCATTAGCAGAAGCCGAAGTTGAATATGAAGATAAAAACTCACCAGCCATAGATGTACGCTTTAATGTAGTTGATACAGCTGACTTTGTAACAAAAATGAACTTTTTTGATGAAAGTGAAATTGAAGCTAGTAGTAAAAAAAGTTTAGCTCTGGTTATCTGGACAACTACCCCCTGGACTTTACCTGCTAATCAGGCGGTTGCATTACATGCAGATGTTGAATATGTATTAGTTGAAATAGCAACAGGCTGTTTATTATTAGCCGAGCCATTGTATAAAGAAGTGATGGCTCGTTATGAAATTGAGCAATTTAAGGTATTAGCCAGTTGTAAGGGCAGCGCTTTAGAATATGTTCAATTACAACATCCTTTTTATCAACGTCAGGTTCCTGTTATTCTCGGCGATCATGTAACGGTAGAATCAGGTACTGGAGCTGTACACACTGCTCCAGGTCATGGTCAGGAAGATTATGCGGTTGGTCTGGTTTATGATTTACCTATTGATAACCCCGTAGCTGCAAATGGTTGTTTTATTGAAAATACCGAATTTTTTGCAGGAACACATGTTTTTAAAGCCAATGATTCGGTGCTGGAAGTACTAAAAGAGCGTGGTGCTTTATTACATCATGAAAAAATAAATCACTCTTATCCACATTGCTGGCGTCATAAAACGCCTATTATTTTTCGTGCAACTCCACAATGGTTTATTAGTATGGACCAAAACTCCTTACGTAAAGATGCCATGGCAGAGGTTAACAATACCACCTGGTTACCCGAATGGGGTCAGGCTCGGATTCAGGGCATGATTGAAAATCGCCCCGATTGGTGTATCTCCAGACAACGTACCTGGGGTGTTCCTATCACTATTTTTGTTGATAAAGAAAGCTCTGAGTTGCATCCGCGTACAGCAGAACTATTTGAAGTGATTGCTAAAAAAATTGAACAACAGGGCATTGCTGCCTGGTTTGAATTAACTGCAGAAGATTTGTCCAGTGAAGACTTGTTAGGCAGTGATGCCGATAAGTATATTAAAGTAGCTGATACTCTGGATGTGTGGTTTGACTCAGGAGTTACTCATGCCTGTGTATTAAAAGAAAGAGAACAACTGAATTTTCCAGCGGATCTTTATTTAGAAGGATCGGATCAACATCGAGGCTGGTTTCAGTCATCGCTCTTAACTTCTGTTGCAATAAATAAGGTTGCTCCCTATAAAGAGGTATTAACGCATGGTTTTGTTGTGGATGCTAAGGGTAAAAAAATGTCCAAATCACTGGGCAATGTAGTTGCACCACAAAAAATTGTGAATAATTTAGGGGCTGATATTTTACGCTTATGGGTTGCATCGACAGATTATTCTGGTGAAATTACCGTTTCGGATGAGATCCTTAAACGTACCTCTGATACCTATCGACGTATTCGTAATACTGCACGTTTTATGCTTGCGAATATGGATGGTTTTGATCCTGCTAAAAACCTTGTTGTAGCGGATCAATTATTACCTCTGGATCGTTGGATTATTGAACGTTCTCAGGACTTACAACAAGAAATTATTGAATCCTATGAGCAATATGAATTCCGCTTTATTTATCAAAAAGTGCATAATTTCTGCTCAGAAGATTTGGGGGCATTTTATCTGGATATTATTAAAGATCGGCAGTACACCACCCAGAGTGATAGTTTAATCAGGTGTTCAGCACAAACTGCTTTGTATCATATTAGTGAGGCATTTACCCGTTGGATTGCTCCAATTTTGTCCTTTACTGCGGATGAATTATGGTCTTATTTACCAGGCAAACGTGAAAAATCAGTACTTTTTGATAGCTGGTATGCTTTTCCAATATTCCCAGCTGAAAAGCCACTGAGTGATGATTTATGGCAACAATTAATAGCTATTCGTATGGCCTGTAGTAAAGAGTTAGAAATCTTGCGTAATGATAAAACTATTGGCTCATCACTGGATGCAGAGATTACTTTATTTTGTGATAAAAAATTAACCAATAGCTTGTCCCAATTAGGAGAAGAACTACGTTTTGTACTGATTTGCTCTGAAGTTACAATTAAAGATCTGTCTGAATCACCAGAACAGGCTGCAACAACAGATATTGAAGGACTTGCTGTTTTAGCACAAGCATCAGCACATAAAAAATGTGTTCGTTGTTGGCATCATCGTAGTGATGTAGGTAGCCATGCAGAACATACCGAATTATGTGGACGCTGTGTTGAAAATGTAGCTGGAGATGGAGAAAAACGTCTCTATGCTTGATAAATTGGGCGGAATTAAGTGGGGACTATTAAGCATTGTTGTTATTGTTCTTGATTTAACCTCAAAGGCTTATTTTACTTCTACCATGGATCTGTACCAGTCAGTAGCAGTGATTGAAGATTTTTTTAAACTTAACTTTAGCTTAACTCTAGTACATAACTATGGTGCTGCATTTAGTTTTTTGGCCGATCAAGGTGGTTGGCAGCGATGGTTTTTTACACTATTTTCTGCTCTAATCAGCTTGGCTTTAATTGTCTGGTTATTTCGGCTAAAAGCAAGCGATAGGTTGCTTGCTATTGCAATATCCCTGGTATTAGGTGGTGCAATAGGCAATCTCTGGGATAGAGTTACCATGGGCTATGTAGTGGACTTTCTGGATGTTTTTATCCAAACCTCAACTATCGAATGGCATTGGCCTGCATTTAATGTTGCCGATTCGGCTATTAGTATTGGAGCGGTATTATTAATAGCGGATGCCTTGCTTAATAAAACAGATGCATAGAGTATACTCTGATACTGTCTCCACAAGTTTAACAGCTCTGTGATTAGCATTTAATCTTGGCACTCCTTAAAAATAAGAGCCCTGCACTTGGAACAGGTTGATTTATTTAAGTAGGCATAAATGGCATGAATTGCCTCACACTTACGATCAAAAAAATGATTATTCCCTATATTTTTTATAAAACCTGATTTTGCTGCAAACTCATAAACAGCTGGTTTTAGACCAACAAAATATAATCCCCCCTGAAGTTTTAATAAGCGATCGTTTTCAGATTGTAATGCCTCTGCACCTGCAAGATCAATAAAGTTAATACCACTGGCATCAATTAAAATATGATTAATTTTCTCATTCTCAACAATACTGCCAATACGTTTTTGGATATGGTTGATTGAACCAAAATAAACAGACATATCAATGCGAATAATTTTTAATTGAGGACATTGTTTAATAGGTTTTTGATTGATATTTATTAATTTTCGTGTGGGATCATCAATATGACCATCAAAAGAAAATGATGTAATATTGGGAGTAGAGGTTTTTGCTAAAAATAAAACCAAAGATAATAACACGCCTAAATAAATAGCAAATTCCAACTCAAGAAATAAAGTAGCAAAAAAAGTGGTTAATAAAATTGCTGATTCAGATTTACTAAAGCTTAATGTTTGATATATGTGGTGAAAGTCAATCAGACTATAAGCCACTAATAAAATAATCCCCCCCATAGCAGCAATTGGCAGATAAGCAGTTAAAGGGGCAATTAATAATACAATAATCATTAAAAAAACAGCTGCAAAAATGGCAGATAAGGGGGTTTTTGCACCAGAGGCATAATTAACACCTGAACGTGTAAAAGATCCAGAACCTGCATAACTCGAAAAGAAACTACCAACGATATTGGACATTCCTTGACCAATAAATTCTTGATTGGCATCAATGCGTTGTGCAGATTTAGAAGCCACGGCACGACTAATGGAAACTGCTTCAATTAAACCAAGCAAAGCGACGGCAAAGGCTTCAGGTGCTAAAAGTTTAATATTTGCCAAAGAAAGCTCCGGCATAGATAAAGGAGGTAAGTGAGCTGGAATTTCACCCACCAACTTAATATCCGTTGTATAATTTTTAAAAATGATAGCAATAATACTGCCTACCACCATTCCAATTAATAAATTAGGCAGTTTAGGCAAATACTTCTTACTCAAAATGGCAACAGCCATGGTCACCAATGCAATGATCACAAGATAGATATTAACCCCTTCAGATCCTTGGCTTAAATCCACCCAGGTATATAAAAATGATTCACCTTTTGGAATAAAAATACCTGTTATGTGCTGCATTTGACTGGTTGCAATTAAAATAGCTGCACCAGCGGTAAAACCAATCACGACTGTATGAGAAACAAAATTAACTAATGCACCAAGACGTGCTAAGCCAAAGGCTAATTGATAGATTCCTGCTAAAAAAGTGAGGGTTAATGTCATTGATAAAAACTCTGCAGTACCAGATTCTGCATGATGGCTAATGGCAGAAAAAACAACAATAGAGATAGCGGTTGTAGGGCCTGAGACCAAATGAAAAGAAGAGCCAAACAAAGCAGCTACAATCGGGGTTACCATTGCAGTATACAAGCCATACTCTGGAGGTAGACCAGCAATTGTAGCAAATGCTACTCCCTGAGGCAGGACAATGACGGCTCCTGTCAAGCCAGATATAAAATCAGCTTTTAAAGATGCTTTGTTAATAAGTTTAAACCATGTTAAAAAGGGGAAAATAGAGTGTAACTTCATTTAATATCCATTATTCGTGGTAGGTATTTGCAATAGGTTCAAGTGATTTTTCAAGATTTAAGATAAGTTATAGTGAAATAATTTTTTTAATATCTGAATATTTTTATATTGTTTTAAATTACTTCTTGCACTAATTAATAATATTATTGATAAAATAAACCGTGTTGGATCAAATCTATCAGCAAATAAAACATAGATTAAGATCCCGCATGCAACAAAAATATCCAATAGGCAAAAATACAAATAAACTTTTTCTCGGGCAATTTGTTTTTTTAAATACTTCTCCTCAGGATGAGTTAAAATTTTATTTTGCGTATTATTCATTAGTTAATTAATTAAAACAATAGGCACATTAACTTGTCGGCTAATTAACTTATCTTTTAAAAACCGCTTAATTAGACGATCATGCGAGTCGGTAACTAAAAACTGCAAAGTACGTTGATTTAACAAGTAATTTCCAATTTCTTCAATAGAATCATGGACTAATTTAACCAAACCAACATCTACCTTATTTTCAACAAAAGCTGAACGAGCTTGTTTATAAAATGACTCTGATTCAGTTTGTTGATGGACTCCATGATATAAAATATCTACAGCACAATGATTTGAGTTTTCTATTACATAGTTCAGAACATTTTGATTAGTTGTATCATCACACAATATAGCAATGTGACTTTTCCTATGCTTCATAATATTTGATTTAAGTTCACCTGAGCCATGTAACAAACTTGTTTGCACTTTACTAATAGGAACATGGCTAAGAAATTTATCTTTTTCATCTGCTGACAGGTAATCACCTGCATATTGAGCTGATAAACCATCCATCATTTTTTTTACACTTTTTATCATGCTAAGAATCCTTTTTTTATATTATGATTTATCAATATTAGCTAATCCTATAGCAACCAATATGCCAACAAATAATATATGTATGTTATTGATTTTAGGTTGCTTGTAGTAAAAAAACAAGCATTTAACTGTTGCAATTTGCAACAGTTAAATGCTTAAAACCTATAGAATACACCGCTATCAGGCATAAATGGGATGTTGCATATTGCATCACCTGTATTGCAATATTACAAAGCCTTGAAGTGCTTAGATGGGTACAGTATCCGCCCTGTCATCTGGGGTTTCTGAATAATTTTGTTTGGGAAACGATATTATCTCAGCTCTCCCTTCTGATGAATTCAAAAGTGTAAAGCAGATCTGACCAGCCCCCAAAATCCAGTGTTCAATTTGCAAATTTGGTACGCAATATTACGAAGAATCCTTGTTTATGATGAGGGTAATTTGATAAAAAAGGTTGTACCACCCATAGCATTATTCTCAAATGCCAATTTCCCCTTATGTTTTTCAGTAATAACGGAGTACGCCATAGATAGGCCTTGGCCTGTACCTTTTCCGACGTCCTTAGTGGTAAAGAAGGGATCAAATATTTTATCCTTGATTGCATCATTGATCCCTCCGCCATTATCAATGATTTCTACTTGCTGATACCCCTTTTGTTGTGAACTAATAATTTTTATCATTCCCTTTTTACTTTCCTCCAGGTGTTCTTTTATTGCATGTGCCGCATTTACAATCAAGTTTAACAATACCTGTCCAATCAAATCTGGGTATAACTTAATATCGCTCAATGTTTCATCCAGTTCAATGTGTAAATCTGCAAAATATTTCCATTCATTACGACTGATAATCTGCGAATTATTTATAATGTCATTTAGGTTAACAGCCACGCGGTCTTTTTTACCAGGGTGAGAAAAAGATTTCATAGCACTGATAATTTCTGTTATACTGATTAATCCTTCAATTGTTTGCTCAAAAGTTATTGGAATTTCTTCCAGTAAATAGTCTAAATCAAATTCTTCTTTTAATGTTTCAATTTCACCTAGGATAGAATCCTGTTGCTTCTGCTTGTTTTCAGATAATACGTTTTCTGGTAATTCTTTTTTTAATAAGAGTAACTTATTGTGTGCCGTATAAACTTGCTGTATATCTGCAAATGCCCCTTTTAGAAAATGGGTATTATCATTGATATACTGTAAAGGCGTATTGATTTCATGAGCAATACCCGCCGCCAGTTGACCGACAGATTCGAGTTTTCGCGCCTGTAGTAACTCGGCCTGCATATTTTTTTGTTCTGTGGTATTGAGCATCATTCCAGTAAAAAATACTTCCTTTTCCGCCCGTACAATACTGACTAACAGATCTACCGGGAAAGCTTTTCCATTTTTATGCAAGGCCTTAATATCAATGGCTTTGTTTAATATAGATGCTGAACCGTCGTTTAAGTATCTTTTTAAGCCATCATTGTGTGCCTTGTGAAATTCTTCTGGCATTAACATTGTTAACGGTTTGCCAATAATATCTTCTTGGCAATAATCAAATATCTTTTCTGCTTCCGGGTTAAAAGAGATAATTTTTCCATCAAGACCCATACTGACAATTGCAATGGGAGCATGATCAACAATGGCTTTATTTCTGACCTCACTGAGTTTTAATGCGGTGGATTTTTCTTTAAGTGTTTTTTTCAGGGCTTGTTGATAGAGAATTAACTTTTCCTGTATGTTATTACGTTTTTCTATTTCCTCAAGAAGTTTTTTATCCGTTAAGCAAATAATATTTACTATCTGGGAAGCAAAAAAAAGAATTGTCAAAAGTGTCACAATGACAGCTATAATGATCAGCTGAAAACCTTGCATTGTGGTTGAATTAGTTTTACCAATTGCCTGCTTGAGTAACAGAGTATAATGAGCCTGGATTTTATCCAGGATAACTAAAATATTATTTTTGGCTTTAACAACTTCCGTTTTACTGGCTAGAACACGTGCTTTGGCTAATTTATTGTCGTATATTAACTTCTTGAGTTTATTTTGTAAGCTTGCGGATATCGAAACAGTCTGCTGTAAATTTTCAACATCGTGTAGGCTCTTTACGTTTAGAATCCTTTGATTAAACTTATCATATAACGCTAAAAAATGCCCGCCCAGTTCGCTATGTTCCATCAGTAGTTCATCTTGTTGAAATGGATCTTCATTTATCAATGCCGCTTGAATTGTTAGCACCCTATTAATGACTGTCTCACGAAGTTTTTTTGATATCTCCAGCGTATTTTGTATCGTATTCACCTTCTGTATCAGGTGCTCATTAGTTGACTTGACATGCAGAAAGGATATAGCACTTAGTATTGCAGTCATTAAGATCAGAAAAACAAGGAGAAGCAAATGTTTTTTATATTTTTTGTTAACTTTAGCCATTACGCACCTTTATGGTAATTTGAATATGATCACCCGCTTCTTTTCTGAGTTGTTTAATTTCCTTAATTAGCTCCATTGTAACAACCGTATTTTTACAAAAAAGAGCATCTTTGCAATAAAGTTTATCAATAAGCATACCAACTTGTAAATCAAACCATTGAACATTTACATATTTTTGAATAGTCTGGCTACTGCCAATGAGTCTAATAAACTCATCCACAACGTTTGGATCATAAACTCGCCCCTTGTTTTTTATCAAAATATCCCGAGCTTCTGAGCCTAACATTTTTTTTCCGGTAATAACGCCATCGGTATTGGCAATATAATTTTGTATGACGGATAAAATACGTGATGCCAGAGGAATTTCTTTACCCTCCAATCTGTCAGGTAAACCACTGCCATTATAGCGTTCATACTGATGGCGGATATATTTTGCGGGTTGTTTTAAATGATCCAAACCGGTTAGCAGGAGCTGGCCTTCAACTGCATGTTTCAGATAGTCTTGTCTATCCAGTTTATCCAGTAAAAAAAATGGACGTGTTAATAGTTTTTCTGCTAAACTCATTTTTCCTATCTGTAATAACAAACCCGCAATCAGTGTATCCTGTACATCTGTTTTGTTCATTCCCATGTTTTTACCGAGCAAAGATGCTTTTTGGGCGATATATTTCGCATGTCCTTTTTCAATACCTGTGCGTAACTCAATCATTTTGGAAAAGGTCATAATAACTTCAATATTCTGCTTTTTTAACGTTTCATTGGCTTTATTAAGATCGGCTGTTCGAAGCTGTACTTTATTTTCTAGATTCTGGTTTAACTCTGTAAGCAGCTCATTTTGTTTTTTATTAATATTAAATAATTGTTGATGCTCTGCTAACAGACGGTACTGTTTTAAACCATCCATAATGGCATTAAATAAGAGTTCGTTAGCAATGGGTTTGGTCAGAAAACGAAATAAATTGCCCTTATTAATTCCATTGATAGCAACCTCCATATTGGCGTTGCCTGTGAGCATAATACGGATAGTTTTGTCTGATATTTCACGCACTTTAGACAAAAATTCAATGCCATCCATGTGCGGCATTTGCATGTCTGAAACAACTACGGCGTAAGGGCCATTATTTTTTATACATTCAAGGGCGGTTAATCCAGAATTTGCAGAATCAATTTTAAACTGTTTGCGAAACTGTCTCTTCAGAGATGACAGTACGTTTTCATTATCATCAACTAACAACACTTTCTCTGTAATTTTTTTAAGCTGTAATGATTCATCAGCTAACGCTTTATTATTCCTCATGACTTTTTCTCATCGTCCAATAGCATTTTTTGCCAGCTTTGTAGTTTGTCAGAACTTAATAAAGGGTGATTTAATGCTTTAAGATGTAATAATTCCTGATGATAAAAAGAGCTTTCAGTGGAGTTGTTATGATTATGGCTCAATAAATTTGAGATATAAGCTAAAAGACGACAATCCATAGTTGCAGATAGGCTTGTGGGTATTGTTTCCTCAAAATAGCGCAGATCGATAAAAGCAACTGCTTCAACTACCTCAAGAGGAAATCCCCAGATGCCCAATAAATAGGCGCCAATATCCGTATGAGTATAACCAAAGGCCTGTTTTTCAGCTTGTAACAGAGCTAAACCGTCCTTATTATTTGCGTTTAGAAAAACAGGATAATATTCATCAGTCATTTGAGATGCCAAAACCAGCTTACCTACATGATGTAATAGTGATACAAGAATTGCTTTTTCAGCCGTATCTTTTGTAATTTTTTCCTGTTTTATGATTTTACGTACAACACTGGCAGAAAAAAGACTATGCTCCCAAACTTCTTGTAATTTGAAGCGGTTAAAAATTTCTTTGTCAATGGTAGAAAAAATACTTGTCTCTAATACTAACGAGTTGATAGTTTCAATTCCCAGTAATTGTACTGCATATTCTATAGACGATACTTTTACCGATAAGCCAAAAAAAGCAGAGTTAACCAGCTGTAATACTTTGGTGGATATTGCAAAATCCTGTACAACGATATTTGCAACTGTTTTTACCGATGCAGTCTTTGATTCCAGTTCGTTGATCAGTTTAGTATAAATGTCGGGCAATGCTGGCAGGGATACTATTTTATTAATGGTATTTTTTACATCTTTATTAGACAGTATACGACTTAATTTAACCGATTTTTCCAGAGTGTGAATTAAAATATCTGTTGCACAGGGTTTGGATAAAACCTGATGGGCTGTAAAAATGGCACGTTGGTAGGAGCCACGACTGGTTTGCCCTGATAATATAATTCGAATAGTCGCAGGATATTGTTTACTAACCACTTTTAATAGCTGATAACCATCCATATCTGGCATTAACATATCACTGACAATGATATTTATGGCTGTTTGTTGCATTATATCAAGTGCTTCCTGAGCACTGTTGGCAAATAACATCTCCCATGTTTTACGCATATGGCGTAATGAGCGTTTAAATCCCATTAAAATATTATGTTCATCATCAACAAAAAGAATGCACTGTTTTTTCATAATTAATTAGCCTGATTGTATCCATAAATATACTACTATCTGGTAGATATACAAGTAAATTTTGACAGGATTTTAGGGGTTAATATTTGCTCCATTTACCTGGAGTGCACATTAAGTAAATTAAATAGGATGACGATCTTGTTCAACTTATCCAGTCTCAAGGTATCAATTAAAGAAAAACGTCAAAGATTACCTCCTTAGCTGCCTCCGGCATGAAGATTCGTTTGAATCTCTTGTTTTGGAAAAAAATTAATTGATTTAAAAAATTATTCATATTGCTCTCTTTATAGTGCGTAATTAATATTAATTAAGCTCAGATCTGGATTAGAAAACTCTATTATTTACAAAATAGCTAATAATTTCATTGCCCATGGCTTCATATTTTGGCGAACATTGGTAATCAATTCTACCCCTTTTTCAAAAGCTTCTGCGCCTAATGTTTTGGATAAATAATTCTTATCTATTCTCATAACGATTTAAATCAAAATAACCACTTCTAACAGGCTGTGATTTTTTATAGTATTGGTAAAACCAATCAGAAAGTTCCCAAAATTTAGTATGGGTTCTACGTATTCCATATAATGTTACAAATTTTTCGTAGTCTTCTTTGCTGTTAATCTGTTTAAATTGTTGGGTAAATTTGTCCAGCTCCTCTATATTTACATCAAGAAAAAAGTTTGGATAGGAACCCTCCAGCCAATTTAGCATGGTTAGTGTATCGTATTGATAATCGCGTTGTTCACTTTTTTTTTCATTTTCAAACATGGAATGTAAATGTTTGTAGGCTTTATTGTTGATGATAGTAAAAGCCAGATCATTTGCTGACTCCTGCATTTTTATGCGTAAAAAAGTAACATCAGGAATGAGTTGTAGCTTTTCTCCAGTTAATGAATTTATGCTGTCCATTAATTGTTTTAGTTTTTGCTGGCGCTTATTTTTAAACGTTGATGATTCTTTGTTAAACGTTGATGACTCTTTGTTAAACGTTGATGACTCTTTGTTAAACGTTGAAGGGGTATTTTTTATTAATGCCAATTGTTTTTCTATATCGACCGTGAAACCAATGTTCTTTTGTAGTGCCAGATCTTCAGTGTTTCGGAAGTGCTCTTTTAGCTTTTGGTAGAGCTCTAATTTAGGTTGAGATGTTTTGTAACCTGTAACTGTCTGCACTGCTAACCAATCCATAGGCACTTTAAAATTAGCCGCAATATTTTCTCTAAGCCCTTTGTACCAGCTATCACGGATTTTTTTACGACTTGAAACAGGTAAAAAAGCGAGGAAGTTATCTTCGCCTTCCATACGCAAAAACTCCATATATAGACGGGTATTTAGTTGGTGCCCTACATTGCCATAGACATCAAAACCTGCTACCAGCAAGTAAAAGATGCGCTCAAAAATGGGGTAATCAATAACTACCATTGTTTCAGGGGCTTGCTGTAATCCATTGCCCACTAATCCATAGCTAACTGAAGCACTATCAAGATGGCGAAATATGGTTAGTGCTGCATTGGGATTTTTTCCTTCTCCGTGGTAAATATACTTTATTGCTTGCTCAATGGGCAAACTTTGAAAATATTTAAATTGTTCAACTTTTGCTTGAATGTATTTTTTTTGGTTTTTCCAATATTCTGTCCATATACTGAGCACATTCAGAGTATCCTCTTTGCCTGCGGGCAATTGGAAATAGTTCAGATTCTGGTTTAAAAATTCTGGATCTAAAGTAGGGACTTTTTTATCGGGATTAATAAATACCATCCAAAAATAATCTTCTATAACATTAAGAGAAATTTGCCCTCTACAAACAGGACCTTTAATAAAACTTTCAATAAAAAAGTGTGCATTATCTAATAAAAATTTATACCGTGAGACAGGAGGAATGTCTTTAAATACCAGTAATGGATTGGAGGCAATTTCAGGCTTATACGAGGGTAACTGTTTTACCTCATAACTGGGCTTGATAAATAACTCTTTAAAACGTTGTAATTTTTGCTGTGAGAAGGAGTATATATTATGATTTTTAACTACGGTTTGAGAAACATCCTGTTTTAAACGATAATAAAAAGCAGTGGGCCGGTTTATATTAAAGGGGCTGTCATAGGGTCTGGTGGTAGCAATTTCTTTAATTTTCTGAGCTGAAGGAGTTGAGGAGCGAACCAGTCGAAAAAATACCGGTGCTTGCTGTTGAGATTCTTTATTGTTTTGCTTATTAATGCTATTTTCAAAGTAGATATGACCTAAAAATAGGTGCTCATAAATATAACGACTGGTGAGTTGCTGCTTTTTATCAGGCTGGTTAAAAAATAGTTCCCATTGTTTAATTTGATTATTGATTAAATCATCAAGAGGTTTTCTTTTTTCAGCAGGGCTGCCCTGGGCTAACCATTGTACCAATAGTTTATATTCGTGGGCAGAAAGATTAGGCAATCCATAGGGCATGCCCCAACCAGGGTGTTGCTTAGAAAAATTATTAAGCTCTTCAATAGCGGCACATTGAAGTTTGACATCAAGATCTAAATTAATTCTTTGATCTAACTTACCAATACGAGGTTGCGGTTGGAGCTGTTTAAGATTAAGCATGCGGTATAATACGGAATGTCTTAAATTATTTTCAGCTTTCTCTGTAGTAAGTACTGCTGGGAGATTATTGGGTGAGTTGTTCGCTGTAGCTGCTTCATTAAGTACGGAATAAAAACCATCTTGTCGCCATTGTTGAATACTGTGGGCATCAATAAATAAACGAGTGGGCTTGTCATGGCGGCGGCGTTTGGGATTATAGACAGGAGTTTTACTTGCTCCACGCAATAGCCCTTCCATAGACGATAGTTTTAACTGGCAAGGGGCATCATAACAACTGTGGCAAACCACACAACGGCTACCTAAAATGGGTTTTATAGTTTTTTCATAGGATATATTTTTTTCTGGTAAGCTGGATAATATATCGTAGTCAAGAATAAGCTCTTGCTTGGTATTATTAGGTAAATTTGGAGCAGTACAAGCTCCAAGAGTTAGCAATATTAGTATAATAACAACTTTAAAATAGGTCATTTATTTACATTATATAGTTAATTATGTGGAATTTAACCTTACAATTTAATAGGAAAAAAGCAAAAATGCAAGAACTTTTACCCTTAGAAACAGCCTTAGAAAATATCCGTATTGTTATGGTTAATACTTCCCATCCTGGAAACATTGGTGCAGCAGCCAGGGTGATGAAAAATATGGGATTAGGCTGTTTATATCTGGTTGAGCCTAAGTTATTTCCTCATGAAGAGGCTATATCTATGGCAGCAGGAGCCTCTGATATTCTGGAAAATGCAATAGTTGTGGATACTCTGGAGCAGGCTCTCGATAATTGCCATTTAGTGTTTGGTACTACTGCTCGCAGTCGTAAAATACGTCATCAAGTGGTAGAGCCCCGTGAAGCAGCACTTAAATGTGCCCAAATATCGGTGGATGTTCAACTGGCAATTGTTTTTGGCAGAGAAAGAACAGGGCTGACTAATGCGGAAACCGATCAATGTGAGATTTTGATTAATATTCCAAGTAGTGCTGATTTTTCATCCTTAAATGTTGCATCAGCAGTTCAAATTTTAGCTTATGAATTAATGCTGGCTCACCGCCAAACGGAGCAAAAGCAGATAAGCAGAACCAAACAAAAACATAAGGATCTTGAGCTGGCTTCACACAATGAAATTGAAAACTATTTTTCCCATTTGCAAACAACTATAGAAAATATTGGTTTTTTGGATATTAGCCTCTCACCACAAATAATGCCTAAATTAAAAAATCTTTACCATCGTTGTGAGTTGGAAAAAAGTGAAGTGAATATGTTACGTGGGATACTTACAGCTATGGATAAAAAGCTCAATAAATAATTATAATATTTTATTTTTAAAAACTATAAGTCTGTGATATTGTAGTAAAAATAAATAATAAAAGGAAAAAAAATGACTGATTCATTAGATCCTATAGTATTAAATATAATTTATACCTGTATTGGGGGAAGTTTAACCCTGCTATTTATGTGGCTGGGCTGTAAAATATTTAGTCATATAGTAAGCTTTAGTATTCCTGATCAACTTAAAGAAGGGAATATTGCAGTGGGTTTAATGATTATGGGAATGTTTATTGGGATTGGTATGGCAATGGGGCTAGTTATTGGCCTGGGCTTAAATTAGAGTTTTTGCAGGTGTTTAATTTAAAGTTATTAAGTCATTCTTTTACCCTGATACTGAGTCTTTCATTGCTTATTTTACCTGTTTTTGTACTGGCAGAAAAAATAGTACCCAAGAAATCAGTCAAAATTAAAGCCGATATTATAAAAGTTAAAAAACATGTTATAAAAAATAGAATACATGTTAAACACAAACACTGGACTAAAAAATACGATTCTTATTTTAAAAAATATTCCAAACATTATTTTGGTCTTCGATTTCCATGGCTGTGGTTTAAAGCCCAATCAATTGCAGAATCTGGTTTAAATGTTAAGGCCAAAAGTAAAGTTGGGGCTGTCGGGTTAATGCAAATAATGCCTTCAACCTATAGTGATATTGTGAAAAAAAATCCTAAATTGGGTGATATTAATCACCCTCGCTGGAATGTTGCAGCAGGTATTTTTTATGACCGACAAATTTATCGCAAGTGGAAAGATAAAGGTATTCCCAATTCGCAACGCCTATCGTTTACTTTTGCCAGCTACAATGCCGGTTATAGTAAAATTTTAAGAGCCTATAATAAAGCCAATAAGGGCTTAGATATAAAGCAACAACAATGGAGTGTTGTTAAATTAAATACTCCAAATGAAACACGAGCCTATGTACATAGAATTAAAAACTTAATGGATTTTAAATGAATTCTATTGGCGACGCATCTTGCGTTGTTGCCATTCTTTTCTGATATGTCTGCCCCAGAGAATACGAATAATACAATAAGAGCCTATAGCACAAATTGCTCCAAAGCTAAAACAACCTAATAAAAATGGCTTCCAGATTAAAGACAACTCGGTAATTAGCCACTGCCAACTCAGTACAAAATTAAAATCGTGTGCAGCTTCATCTAATAAGAAGGAGCCAAACTTATAGGCCGCATAAAATAGAGGTGGCATGGTGATTGGATTAGAAATCCATACTAAAGCAACCGAAAGAGGCAGGTTTACCTTCACTAAAATGGCAAAAGCAGCGGCAATAACCATTTGAAAAGGAATGGGGATAAAAGCACAAAATAGACCAACTGCAAAAGCCCCTGATACACTTTTACGATTAAAGTGCCATAAAAAGGGATTATGTAACAAGCTACCAAATATTTTTAAATGCTTATGCGTTCTGATGGTTTCCGCATTAGGCATATATTTTTTAATTAATTTTTTTGGCATGTTGCTTAATTTATAACGTTAATTTTTTTATCTAAAAAACGGGTAAAGTTGCTATGCTTAAATATAGTCTGGTATTTTTAGCGGGCAATGTTTTATTACAACAATTTAGCCAGTTAAACTCACCACTGTTTTTTCAGCTAATATACTTTTTATTAGCATTATTGCTTTTACTCTTTATTCTAGGACATTTTATACAGTCTTGTCACTATAAAAAATGGCTTAATACCTCACTGTTTTTACTTCTATTTTTTGCCAGTTCCTTTTTTATAAGTTATTTTAATGCAAAACAATCACTTGCTCATATTTTTCCTGAACAGCTGCAAAGTAAAGAAATTCTGGTACGGGGATATATTGATTCTATTCCCATAGAATCACCTTTATCTATAAAATTTAATTTTAGGATTGAGCAAATTCTTGAGCCTAAAACAGCATTTAATAAACAGCGGGTGCGCTTATCCTGGTATAAGTCCTCTACTATACCTGTTTTATTAGCTAGCGATATTAAACCAGGTGATTTTTGGCAGTTTAAGCTTAAACTTAAGCAACCCTCTGGCTTATTAAATCCAGGAGGAAGAGATTATGAAAAATGGCTTTTTGCACATAAAATTAGAGCGGTGGGTTATATTCGCAAGGCCAAAGAAAATAAACTTTTAGATAATGTAATTAAGCCCATTTTGCCTGTTTCACAGCAATTATTATATAGATTGCATCAGTTACGTCAAAAGATGGCAACGCAATTAAAATTTATTTTAAAGGATAATGAGTTTAAAGGGATTTATTTAGCACTTATTTTAGGTATTAAAGATCAAATAACCCCATTGCAATGGCAGGTTTTTTTAGACAGTGGCACCAACCACTTAATTGCAATTTCGGGTTTGCATATTGGTTTACTTGCTGCCATCGGTTTTTATATTGGCCTTGTTTTATGGTCTGTTTCAGAAGTTTTATTAAAACGTTTTCCAGCGCAATTAGCTGGAGCAGTTATGGCTCTTATTTTTGCCTTTGTTTATGCTGCACTAGCAGGGTTTTCAATTCCGACCCAGCGGGCTTTGATAATGATTTCATTAGCTTTATCGGCTTTCTTTTTTAGATTGTATGCTCCTCCCGGATTAATTTTATCCTATACCTTAATTGGAGTTTTACTTATTGATCCAATGGCATCCATGTCAATTGGATTTTGGCTATCCTTTGCTGCGGTAGCAATTATTTTATCCTCTGTTTCTAAAACAACAGAGGATAAAAAATTATCCGGTTCAAATTTTGAAGCTATCCGTTTTACCGATAAGTTAAAAGCAAAACTTATAACTGGGCTTAAATTTTTTGCACAACTCAGCCGCTTACAAATTATTATTTTTATAGGCTTATTACCCTTTAGTTTATTATTTTTTTCTCGTCTATTATTACTCTCTCCAATAGCTAATCTAGTTGCAGTTCCATTAATGAGTCTGGTAATTGTTCCAGTGGTTTTATTGGCTGCACTTATTGGTTTGTTTTATACTCCACTAACTGAGTTTTTATTTGAAATAATCAGCTATTTAATGCAGTTTTTATGGTGGTTTTTAGAGCAGTTAATAGCAATAGATATTAATATTATCCACCTGCAACTAAGCAATATGGTAGTAATTATTTTTATATTTTTAGCGGTAATATTATTTTTTATTTTTAAACAGAGCAAAAAGCGCTGGTTGATTATTTTATTATTAATTGCACTATTATTTTTAAAAGATCTACTACCACAACAATATTCACCGCAATGGATAGATAGTTTTGGTGATAAACCGCTATCAGGTGAATTTAATATTTATATTTTAGACGTAGGACAAGGGCTCTCGGTGGTAATACAAACACAGCAGCATGTGTTGCTTTATGATACGGGCAATGCGTTAAGTAGAAATTTTGATATGGCAAAACTGGTAGTGCAGCCTTTTTTAAATTATCACTCCATTGCTCAAATTGATAAACTGGTGCTAAGCCATGGCGATCATGATCATGTAGCTGCGGCTCCGGCAATATTAGAAAAAATTCCTGTACGCTCTATTTTAACGGGCGAACCTAAACGCTTAGAAAAAAAGTTTTCTATTTCGGCAGAGCAATGCAATTATGGTCAACAATGGGTGTGGGATGGGGTTTGTTTTGAAGTCCTGTCTCCTCAAACTTCATTAATAACGGGTACACAAAAAAGTAATAATCACTCCTGTGTCATATTAATTAGCTCTGCTAATGGGCAAAAGCTCTTATTAACGGGAGATATTGAAAAAAAAATAGAGGCCCAACTGTTAGATTTAACTGCTCTGGCAGATATAAATATATTAATTGCACCACATCATGGCAGTAAATCGTCTTCATCACAGGGGTTTGTATCCAGGCTAAAGCCCAAAATTGTAGTGTTTACTAATGGTTATTTAAATCGTTATAATTTTCCTGCAACACAGGTAATAGAACGTTATAAGCAACAGGGGAGCCGCTTATTTTCTACTCAAAATGGACGAATTAAAATCAAAACAGGTGTTGTTGAAGGAGAGATTTTAGTCTCAGAATACCGTAAAGAAAACCGCCATTATTGGAATAGAAAATATCAGCAGATTGAGTGAGCAATTTGAGTAAAGTATGAGCAACAACTGCTAGTATGTGGTAAAATATTTTTTTTAAAAATTCTATTTGGAACAAAAATATGTATGAATTAGTCGTTTCTGGTGGCTGGATTATGGCGCCAATTATTTTGTGTTCAATCATTTCTCTCACTATTATTGGTGAACGTTTCTGGTCGCTTCGAGCCAGTCGGGTTGCTCCTAAAAATTTAGCTATCCAGGTTTCAACTTTATATAAACAAAATGCACTGACTATTGAATCACTGGAAAAACTCAGACAAAATTCTCCTCTGGGGCGAATTTTAGCGAATGGTTTAAAAAATATTAACCATGAGCGAGAAATTATGAAAGAAAGCATCGAAGAAGCAGGTCGCCAGGTTGCAATTGAACTAGAGCGTTATTTAAATACTCTGGGAACTATAGCATCTATCACTCCTTTATTAGGCCTGTTGGGAACGGTTATTGGTATGATTAAAGTTTTTGCGGTAATTACTACCGCAGGAGTAGGTAATCCTGCGGTTTTGGCAGGAGGCATATCAGAGGCTCTATTAACTACCGCAGCAGGTTTATCGGTTGCTATCCCGAGTGTTATGTTTTATCGTTTTTTTCGCCGCAGAGTAGATGAGTTGTTATTATTAATGGAAGATCAGGCCATTTATCTCATTGAAGTTTTACATGGTGATAGAACAAAAGTTGATGATCAAGCATGAATTTTAGAAATAAAAATATAGAAGAGTTAGATGTTAATATCACTCCATTAATTGATGTGGTATTTTTACTATTGATCTTTTTTATGGTTTCTACCACTTTTGAGCATCAATCTGAATTATCTATTGATTTACCACAGGCCAGCGGTGAGGTTACAAAATCAGAGAAAAAAATACTGGAAATATCTATTGATGCATCAGGATTATATTATATAAATGGAAAAAAATTATCCGATGCTAAAATTGAGACATTATTAGCGCAAATAAAGCAAAAAACTGAAACAATCAAACAACCTAAAATTATTATCTCGGCAGATAAAAATACCCCCCACCAGGCAGTAATGAGTGTTATGGATGCTGCTCGTAGGTTAAAAATTACCCACTTAACTTTTGCTGCTGTAAAACCTGACTAATATTCTGTTTATAACGTTTCAGTAAAAAACATGAAATAAATAGCGGTTATGAATAAAAATAAAATAATCACAACGGTTTGGCAAAGTTATAATTGCTTAAGCCTGAGTTTATGGCCGCTAAGTAAAGTCTATTGTTTTGTTATTCAAATTAGAAAATTCTGCTATCAGATTAATTGTTTTAAAACGCAATCATTCTCTGCTCCGGTAATTGTTGTGGGCAATATCACCGTAGGAGGCAATGGTAAAACGCCTCTTATTATTCAATTATTAAGCGAGTTTAAAAATAGAGGGTTTAATCCTGGTGTGGTTAGCAGAGGTTATGCCGGTACGCATCCACTATTAGCACAGGGAGAAACCATAGCGGTAGATACCAGCGACAAGGCTTTATTATATGGCGACGAAGCATGGATGATAGCCAATAAAACTCAGTTTCCTGTAGTAGTGGGTAGAAATCGGGCTATGGCAGTAGCGCATTTGATTAAAGATTTTGGCTGTGATATGGTGTTAAGTGATGATGGCCTGCAACACTATGCAATGGTTAGAGATATTGAGATTTGTGTGGTGGATAATAGCAAAAAATTTGGCAATGGTTTTTGCCTTCCCGCCGGGCCATTACGTGAGCCGGTATCACGTCTTAAACAGGTAGATTATATTGTTAACCACCAGACCAGTGCAGAAGGTTCAGATAAGCAGGGTATCACTATGCATCTGGAGTTTGATCAATTATTAGCTCTAAATAGCAGAGATCCATCTGCAACTCTCTCAGATTTTAAAAATAAAAGCGTACACGCTATAGCAGGCATTGCAAACCCGGCACGATTTTTTAATCAATTGCGTCAAAATGGAATCAATGTAATTGAACACGGCTTTGCAGACCACTACCAATTTCAGCCCAGTGATTTTGAATTTAAGGATAATTATCCTGTTTTAATGACTGAAAAAGATGCGGTAAAATGTATAAACTTTAAACTGGCTAATTGTTATTATATTTCAGTTAAAGCAACTTTGTCTGCGGATTTAGTTAAGAGTATAATAGCCAAATTGAAAATAAAAGGAAGATAAGATAATGGATAAAGGTTTATTGGAAATTTTGGCCTGCCCTGTGTGTAAGGGCGATTTGGAATACGATAAGGAAAATCAGGAGTTAATTTGCCATACGGATCATTTAGCTTACCCAATTCGTGATGACATACCCGTTATGCTGGAATCTGAAGCGCGGGTATTAGAGTAAATTACATATCGTAAACATTAAAGGTATCAATCAGGTTACCTTTAGTATTTAATATTTTTATGCGTTCGTCGGTTACAATATTGGATGCTTTTTGAAAAAAGGCATCTGCTTCTAAAATTTCTTCAAAAAACTTTTCTTTGGCTTCAGTTGCATTACCAGCCTCTACTTCGTGCTCTATAATTGCAGTGTGTTGAAATACATATTTCATAATAAGTTCTCTCAGCCTGTTATTTCATTGGTTTGAAATGTATATTAGCTTTATTATAAATTAATTTTGAAAAAAAAACAGAGAATTGTTTTAATATTCACTTCAAAGCCCCTTGTTTAAAGCAAAATCTAAACAATTTACTCTTAAAAGAGAAATAAATGCCTCCCAAAAGCAAACAAAAAAAAGCAAAGTCTAAGAAAAAAAAGAGATGTGTAGCTAAGAAAACAACGCGATTTAAATTATTAAAACGCTATCTGCTGCTGTTTTTTTTATTTGGCCTATTAGTTTTTAGTGCGTATATTTATTATTTAAACTTTCAGATTCAGTCGCAATTTTCTGCCAGTCGTTGGTCTTTGCCTGCAAAAGTTTATGCTGATAACTTAATTTTACATACAGGTTTAAAACTATCTGCAGCAGAGTTGGGGCGAGAGTTAAAATTTGCAGCCTATCGAAAAGATAAATTAGCATCTACTCAGGGCAGTTATTCGCTGCATGGAAGTGCTAATAATAAATACCTGCTTATTTCTATTCGAAGTTTTTACCTGGCTTCGGGTTTATATCAGAAAAATCAGCTGGTAAAAGTAGGCTTTAAAGCAAATCAAATCAGTTATATTAAACAGGCTAAAAGCAATCGCTTATTAAAATCCATTATTTTAGATCCTGCTCTGATTGCTCATTTTGGTGTAAATAGCAGTGAAGATCGTCGTGTGCTTAACCATAAACAGGTACCTGATTTATTAGTTAAGGCAATTATGGCTACGGAAGATCAGCATTTTAATTATCATTTTGGAGTAGATCCCATTGCTATACTAAGAGCCTTATATGCTAATTTTCGGGCGGGTAAAACTGTTCAGGGAGGCAGCACTATTACTCAGCAATTAGTTAAAAATTATTTTTTAAGTTCCACTAAAAGTTTAAGCAGAAAAATTAATGAAGCACTAATGGCAATAATATTGGAGTACCATTATTCTAAACAGGAGATAATGACCGCCTATATTAACCAGGTTTTTTTAGGTCAGGACAGACAGCGGGCTATTCATGGCTTTGCTTTAGCCTCGGAATATTTTTTTAGGCGGCCTATACAGCAATTGAGCTTGCCACAAATAGCAACGCTGGTAGGCCTGGTAAAAGGAGCCAGTTTTTATAATCCCCGGAAACATGCTCAGCGTGCGCTTAAGCGGCGTAATCTGGTATTAAAATTAATGCTAAATGAGGCTTATATATCACAACAAAAATATAATCTGGCAACTAAATCTGCTCTTGGTATAAGTAATATAGTGTCTCATAGTCAGTCCAGATTTCCTGCTTTTACCCAATTGCTTAAAAAACAATTATTAGCCTTTTTTACTAGCAGCCAATTACAGCAAAATGGTTTGCAGATTTATAGCAGTTTAAAACCCTGGGTGCAGCGAAAAGCTGAAAAACAGCTTAAATCTGCGCTTTTATCCTTACAGAAAAAGCAGGGTAAAAGGGTGCTATTACAGTCTGCAATGGTTATTGCTGATACCAAAAATGCAGCAATTATTGCCCTGATTGGCGATAAACAGGCTAATAAATCAAATTTTAATCGGGCCATTAATAGTAAACGAAATATTGGATCTTTAGTAAAACCGGCCATTTATCTGAGTGCATTTAAATCAGGTTATTCACCTCGGTCACTTATTAGTGATGAGCCAATTAAGGTAAAGCTTGCAGATAAGAGTTTTTGGTACCCTAAGAATTTTGATCATCAAAGCCATGGAAAAGTATCTTTGAGTAAAGCTTTAAGCTCTTCTTATAATATTGCTGCGGTAAGGTTAGGTTTAACTATAGGTCTGGGCAAGGTATTAGATACTTTACAATTATTAGGTATAAATCAACAACTCCCTATTTATCCTTCAGTTTTACTTGGGGCTTTGTCTTTATCTCCGTTTGAAGTGAATCAAATCTATTTAACTCTTGCAAATAAAGGAGTTTATCAGAGCCAGTCCACCATTAAAGGGGTATTGGATAAAAATAATAAGCGCTTGTGGGACAAATCAGATGAGCGATTTTTACGTTTTTCTGCTGAGAAGATTAATCAATTAGATGGCATTCTTCAACAAGTTGTTCAGCAGGGTACGGCTAAATCAATATCACGATATTTAAAAAAGTCTGCAAGGGTGATAGTAGCTTCTTTAGCGGCAAAAACAGGAACCACTAATAATAATCGAGATAGCTGGTTTGTTGCTTATAATAAGCAATATGTTGCTACCGTATGGCTGGGTAATGATAAAAATAAATCAATTAAATATACGGGTTCTACCGGAGCAATGATTATCTGGGCCAAGGTTATGGATGAATTATTTTATAGTAACTTGAAAATATAATTCTAAATGTGATCATATCTTTAAATGTATCCATATCTCTCTTCTTCGGCGTTCTCGATTTCTATCGAAGAGACCTTAAGCTCTGATTGTAACGATTCAGGCGTTCACTACACTAAAAGATACAAGTAGGATCCATGAGGAGAAAAAGAGAGATATAGATACTTAGTAAAATATATCAGTGCTTATTTTTTTATATTTATAAAACTAGTTTATTTCTTTTCAGTAAGTTTTTTTAATTGTAGTTGTAACTGATCTTGAGCCTGTGTTTCTATTTGCTGTTTTCCATCTGCCTTTGTTTCTGCTACAGCAGGAATAAGAGTAGCGGGTAGTTGCGGTTGTTGTGAAACCTCAGGATCTTTTACTTTTAGTGATGACATAACATCGTCTAGTTGTAGATTTTTAGATGTTAATTGTGATGTTAA
>JASFYQ010000115.1:0-17896 GCA_045047105.1 Pseudomonadota bacterium
TATCCGCCGCCATAAGGGCCATTTCCATAATAACCATTATTGCCACCCCAGTTATTATCATCCATTTCATTAGACATTTCTTCCATCCAATACATCGGTGTCCATACTGGCCAGTCATTGTAATCGTATGGTCCGTTATTATTTCCACCCCAGAAAGCACTGGCATTTGTAGTTGCCAGCATAGCTACTAAAGCAAATATAAACATTAATTTTTTCATAAATCTCTCCAATTTATAAGTATTTTGAATATAGTTATTATTCATAGAATATTATGTAACAATTTAATCGTATATTACTATTTGCTAATATTAGACCTTTCAAACAGAAAGATCCATCATTATTTTATTTTTTTTAATTTATATAGCAAAAATACTAAAGTTTTATTAGAATATGACGCTAAAGATACAGAGGAGGTTTTGTTATGGATATTTCAGGTGTTTCAACTGGTGTTGTGGCTTCAACTGCTGGTAATAATGGTGATCAAGTGACTGTCGATGTTGTTAAAAAAACACTCGATAAGGAGTCTCAAACTGATACTCAATCTACAGATGCAGTTTCTCAGCCTACTAAAGCAACAGAAGGCAATTTAGGCACGAGATTTGATGCCAGAGCTTAACTTTATTTGTTAAGAGTTATTACTTCTAGTAACAGGAGTTTTAACTCTTAACTCTTAACTCTTAATTCTAAAGCTTTTTAATGTATACAGCAGAATTTCTTCGGTAGTTGTATGCAGTTTGTTTGTCTATTGGTAAATCATTAATATCTGCTTTCACAAATCCGCGCTCAATAAACCAGTGGGCTGTTTGTGTTGTCAGAGTATAGATTTCTTCAAGCCCCGATTTTTTTGCATTCTTACATAGTTGTGCAAATAGCTTATTTGCCCTGCCATTTCCCTGATACTCCGGATGTACTGCTAAACAGGCAAGTTCTCCCAGTCGTTTTTTTGAACCATGCCTGAGTTGTGTTTGATATAAGGCAATACAGGCGATAATTTTTTGCCCTCGTCTAAGCACATAAAAATTTTCAATTTCAGTTTCCAATGTTTCTCTAGAGCGTTTTACTATGGTTCCTTTTAGCTCTAAAGGTTGTATTAAATCCAGTATTCCAGATACATCATCCTTGCTAGCCTGAGTAATTTCTTCTAAGGCATCCGCTGTTATCAATGTACCATGGCCTTGATTGGTAAATAACTCCAATAATAATGCGCCATCAATATCCTGGCTAATTAATTGCACTCTTTTTACGCCAGCAGTACAGGCTTTTATTAAGCGCTGATTGTGAGGACTATCTGGAAGTTGCTGTAATTCCTGAGCTGTTATTTCCTTAATTAATTGTTTATTTTTATCATATAAACCTTCAATTTCTGTAATAAAAATTAATTTATCAGTGCCTAAAGCAATGGCACACTCGGTAGCTAAATCTTCTGAATTAAGATTAAAAATTTCGCCACTGGGTGAAGCCGCTAGAGGAGAGAGTAGAATAATATTATTGTCCTTTAAGGACTGATAAATTTTATCGGTATGGATATTACGAATAATACCAGTATGTTGAAAATCAATTCCATTGTGAATGCCAAGGGGCTGAGCGGTTACAAAGTTCCCTGAGATTATATTTAATGAATTAAGGCCTTTAGAGCCTCTATCTACTTTATTGATTTTAGGATGGTATTTAAAAAAACTGGAAAAAAGTGCTTCT
This sequence comes from Pseudomonadota bacterium, assembly GCA_045047105.1. Classification (GTDB taxonomy): domain Bacteria; phylum Pseudomonadota; class Gammaproteobacteria; order GRL18; family GRL18; genus JADGAU01. The sequence goes on from JASFYQ010000115.1 coordinate 1,696, forward strand.
AAATCAAAACGAATACTACCGGATACTTCTTTCGCAATAGTTAATACATCCATATCGCTAATGCGTAGATCCATTTCATATTGAGAGCTGATATTTGCCATAGCTAATTTTTGATCAATTTGACTTCTTGAACCATGTACTAATACTAATTTAATACCCAGGCTATGTAATAAGCTTAAATCATGAATTAAAGAAGGGAATTGATTATTGATCAATATATCCCCGCTAAAATAAATTACAAATGTTTTGTTTCTAAAGGCATTAATATAGGGCGTAGCATTTCTGAATTTTGTTACAAAATCAGCAAGCTCTTGGGTACTATCCATAATTTCACTTAGTATGTAAATAAGGTATAAACAACTATTTTGCACAATTTAATAGAATATGTCACGCCTAAGCTTACGAAGTCTATATTTTTATTAAATTTAGTAGTACAAAGTGGTTTACTATTAGCCAAACTCAAAGTAGGGCTGGGATAATTATTTCTTTATGGGGAGTCCTTGATACTTAGGCAGTTCACTCACATCTTTGTACCAGCAGGATTTTGAGCCAAAAAATATATTTTGAAAAGGCTTTATGCCAGGGTCTTCATCTAATGTACCTGCGGGTACAACCACTGCCTTTTTACTTTTTCCTAACCAGGGTATAATGAGGAACCACAGTTTTTACAAAAACAGCTGGCAAAATGTTTGCTTTCTTTAGGTTCAAATCGACCTACTAGCTCTGCACCAGTAAGCCATTTGAAATGTTGGGGCGCAACTAATAAGTTAGCAGCAAAAGCACTGCCCGTAAATTTTCTACATCTTGAACAATGACAATATTGGAATATTCCAATATTTCCAGAAATCTCATAACTAACCTTTCCACAAAGGCAACTTCCTTTTACTGTTGATGAAGGTATAGGATTATTTGAGCTTTACATTTTTAAACAGTCATTATTAAGGCTATGGGGCTATTAGATTGAAAGCAAACAGAATTATGCTTTTTTATCCTGCTCTTGCTGTTGTTTAGATTCTTGCTCTTGCTCTTGTTCTTGTTCTTTGTCTTTATCCTGCTCATTGGTATTTTCAATTTCCTGACCACCACAAACTCCACAACAACTCATATCTGACTCCATAATTTACTATTTTAAAGGCGGTTATTATACCATAGTATTAGCGTGGTCGTAGCAGAGTTCCTTTAAGTTATTCAATAATCAATATAGTTTTTATCTATTATATTGATGGCTATCTAATTGTTTGATTGAAGACATAACTACCCTATAGACCAAACGACCTAAAATTTCGCCAAATAAAACATGTTTGCCACAATAGCGCACAGTTTCGGGGCCTTTTCCACTCACAATTGCAATAGCATCTGTGCCAGTTCCTGTTGCAGGCAGGTTTGATACCGGGCTGATAATTCCCGCATCATATAAGGCTGTTGATTTTGCCTCAGTAGCAATCATCAGTGCCTCAACTAAGGCTGCTCCAGTTAAAGTCGCTGAGCTTAGGATAATTGTGTTAATGGTTCCTATCTGCTCATTTTCCACTACCATTATCTGTTGATCGGCACGATCGCCTGCTCGTCTGGGGTTTGATAGGCCAGAGGTTACCAGAACACAGAGTTGTATACCCTGCTCAGACTCTATTGCTAAACGAAAGGAATCCATTGAGGCCGCAGTCATCATGCCAATGGTCGTTCCATGCCAATTATTCTCAGTACAGTAATGATTTACTGTCTGCTCTGGAGTCTCTGTAACTATAGGATTGCCAGAAACCTTTAGATTAACAATATGTTTGGCTTGTTTAATACCCCCATTTAATACTGCGGAACTTATAATTATACAAGGAGAATGGAGTTCAACATGGATATGATTATTAGTATGCTCTATTGAAGATTGCAGGCTGTATATTTTTTTAGTCATTATAATTATATTGAACTACTCACTAATTTTTTAATCAATAGTTGTTCATCTTAGAAAAATTAATGCCTATTATCAAATCTAATAGCCTTTAAATATTGGCAGTAATAATAATATCTTATTGTTATGTATTTAAAGTTTACTCTACACTTTATCACAAATTAGCAATTAACCTGAAAATATTTTTTTATCTATTTCATCGGCTGATAATTATTAATTATTTTCATTCTTTATGCGCAAAATTTATTTTAAATATACGATAAATGCCTAAAAAGCATAAAAAATGCGAAAAAAATATTCAACTTCGGGTAAAATACGCCATCAAATATATTCAATAAGGAATACAAGCAATGCAATTAGGATTTGAACTGGCTTTAATGGGAATGGCAACGGTATTTATTTTTCTTATTTTTCTTATATTCTTAACAACCCTGATGTCTAGATCCATAATGGCACTTGAAAAAAAGATAGCTCTGGCTGAAGAAACAAATGCTGTTCTATCTGATGGCACTGAGCACCTTTCTGGCAAAATACTAACTTCTATTATAAAAGCAGCCATACTGCAACATCAGCTAAAATATAAATAAAAGCTGTTTTTTAATAGTGCATTTTATTTTCAACTATTGACCTAAAAAAGGATGATATGAGTAATACAAATAAACTGGGTATAACCGATGTAGTGCTACGTGATGCACACCAATCACTGCTTGCTACCCGCATGCGAATTGATGATATGCTTCCTATTGCAGAACAGTTGGATCAGGTAGGTTATTGGTCTGTAGAGTCCTGGGGAGGAGCCACCTTTGATTCTTGTATTCGTTATTTGGGAGAGGATCCTTGGGAAAGAATAAGAAAGATTAAAGAGGTAATGCCTAATACCCCTCAGCAAATGTTATTTCGTGGACAAAATATTTTGGGTTATCGTCATTATGCGGATGATGTGGTGGAAAAATTTGTTGAACGTGCTGCGGTAAATGGAGTGGATGTATTCCGTGTCTTTGATGCGATGAATGATCCCCGCAATCTGGAAACAGCCATTAAAGCGGTATTAAAAAATGAAAAGCATGCTCAGGGAACAATGTCGTATACTACCAGTCCAGTGCATACTCTGGAGCTATGGTTAAAGCTTGGAGTCCAGCTCCAGGATATGGGAGCCCAGTCAATCTGTATTAAAGACATGGCTGGCTTGCTTAAACCATATGATGCGTATGAGCTTGTCAGCAGCTTAAAGAAAGAACTCAATATACCGATTCATCTACACTGTCATGCAACTACGGGGCTCTCGACTGCGACCTTATTAAAAGCAATTGAAGCAGGTATTGATAATGTAGATACTTCTATCTCTTCCATGAGCAGTACCTATGGGCATTCTCCAACAGAGAGCATTGTAGCCATGTTAGAAGGTCAGCCACGTGATACCAAATTAGAGATGCATAAACTGGAAGAAATTGCTGCTTATTTTCGTCAGGTGCGTAAAAAATATAGCAAATTTGAAGGTGCATTAAAAGGCATTGATTCTCGCATTCTTGTAGCTCAGGTTCCTGGAGGTATGTTAACTAATATGGAACATCAACTCCGCGAGCAAGGAGCAAGTGATAAGCTGGACCAAGTATTAGAAGAAATTCCTCGTGTGCGCAAAGAACTGGGTTATATTCCATTGGTCACTCCTACTTCGCAGATTGTGGGTACTCAGGCGGTGCTAAATGTTCTCTCTGGAGAACGTTATAAAACAGTAACCAAAGAGACTACAGGTATTTTAAAAGGTGAGTATGGTGCGCCACCTGCGGAGTTAGACAAAGCCCTACAAGCTAAAATTTTAGATGGTGCTGAGCCTATTAGTTGTCGCCCGGCAGATCTACTCAAGCCAGAAATTGATACCCTGAGCATAGAATTAAAAGAACTTGCTGGTGAAAAAGATTTTAAACTGGCGGCTAATGAAATTGATGATGTCCTAACTTATGCCCTATTTCCTCAAATAGCATTAAAGTTTTTTGAAAATAGAAATAATCCCGATGCTTTTGAGCCTGCTCCAATAGAAGAGGCTCAAGTTACATCATGTTCTGAATCAGACAATAATACCTATACAGTAAGCGTTGCAGGAAAAAGCTATGTTGTTCAGGTAGATGATGGTGGTGATATTACTAAGGGCCCTATAGCCGCAGGTGAGTCTAATATAGCTGTTGCAGAAACTTCAGCAGCAATACCTACGGGAGAAGGGGAAGCAATACCCGCTCCCTTAAGTGGTCAGATCTTTAAGATACCTGTTACTAATGGCCAGCAAATAGCCGAAGGTGAAGTTATTATTATTCTTGAAGCTATGAAAATGGAAACAGAAATTCGTGCGAGTAAAGCCGGTGTTATTACAGAATTATGTGTTAAAGAAGGCGATACTGTTAGCGTAGGTGATTCTCTTATTAAAATGGTTTACAAATAAATGGAAAATGTAATACGACTTTGGGAAGGCTCTGGGCTATATAATATGTCGCTGGGTCAAGCATTTATGATAGTAATTGGTTTATTATTGCTTTTTCTTGCAATTAAGAAAAAGTTTGAACCATTATTGCTTGTGCCGATTGGTTTTGGCGCTATTTTATCTAATATTCCAATGGCTGGTTTATCTGAATCTGCTGCATTTCAGGCTTTTTATAAAGCACAAATGTATGAAACCGTTGTGGTTGAGAAGTATATAAAATCTAAACAGTTTGACGAAAAAGAACTAACAGGACAAAATATAAACTTTTCAATACTTACTTTAGAGACTCAAAATAGCAAAAGTAAAAAAACAGCAGAGCTGACCCGAAATATCCGAGCTACTTTAGGCAAAGCATTAGAGCAATGTGAACAGGGCAAACTCTGTAAAAAAGCCTTTTATTTAGTTAAAGAAGATGATGCTGGAAAAGCATTTCAACTCAGTGAAATTGCCCGCAAAAATAGTTTTGCGGACGGTATTTTATATCTATTTTATTCTGTTGGACTCACCACAGGTGTTTTCCCCTTATTGATTTTTATGGGGGTGGGAGCAATGACCGATTTTGGCCCCTTATTAGCCAATCCCAAAACCCTTTTACTTGGTGCGGCTGCACAAGTGGGCATATTTGCTACCCTGTTAGGAGCTATTGCTCTGGGATTTTCAGGAGGAGAAGCCGCAGCTATTGCAATTATTGGTGGAGCAGATGGCCCCACCGCAATTTATGTAACCACTAAATTAGCGCCTCACCTATTGGGGGCAATTGCCGTTGCAGCCTATTCTTATATGGCTCTGGTTCCATTGATACAACCGCCTATTATGCGCTGGTTAACTACAGAAGAAGAACGTAAACGCACTATGACACAATTACGTCATGTGTCCCAAACTGAAAAAATTGTTTTTCCTATATTATTATTAATGCTGGTTGGATTAGTGCTGCCAGAAGCAACGCCTTTATTAGGAATGTTCTGCTTTGGAACACTTATGCGTGAATGTGGTGTGGTTGAAAGGCTTAGTCAAACAACCCAAAATGCAATGATCAATATGGTTACCATTTTTCTTGGTCTTGCAGTGGGCTCTAAACTGCAAGCAGGGCAGTTCTTGCAAATTGATACACTGAAAATATTAATTCTAGGTATTGTTGCTTTTGCAATTGGAACAGCCTGTGGTGTTTTAATGGCCAAGTTAATGCACAAATATACCAAAGAAAATATTAACCCCTTAATTGGTTCCGCAGGAGTATCTGCTGTACCCATGGCGGCACGTGTTTCGAATAAAGTAGGGCTGGAAGCAAATCCACATAACTTTTTATTAATGCATGCAATGGGTCCAAATGTTGCTGGAGTAATTGGCTCTGCAGTTGCAGCAGGTGTTTTATTGAAGTACTTTGGTTCTTAAGACTAGCGCTTAGGTTTTAATGCTTGCGTGGTTTGGCTCGATGAGTAGCCTGTGCCTGTAACGGGTCATCAGGCCAATAATGTTTTTTGTATTTACCGCGTAATTCTTTTTTAACTTCGGTATAAGTGTTTTCCCAAAAACTGCTCAGATCATGTGTTACTTGCATGGGTCTGGAGGCAGGGGATAATAGATGCAATAATAGCGGGCAGTTATTTCTTAGCACCGCAGGTGTTGCTTGCAGGCCAAACAATTCTTGCAGGCGCACGGCTAAAATAGGAGTGGCTGGTTCACTATAATCAATAGCAATAAATGAACCACTGGGCACTTTTATTTTTTCTGGGGCAAGTGTATCCAGTTGTTGTAATATGTCCCAGCTGATACTTGCTTTTAAAATCTGCAATAAATCCAGTGATTGTAATTGCTTAATGCTTTTTTCTATCGTTAGATGTGGTAATAACCACTGCTCCAGATTATCTAATAAATAATTCTCGGATAAATCAGGTAAGTCGATTTGAGCTAAAATTTTAGCACAGGATAAATTGTTTTCTTGCTGGTAGTGAATAAATTGTATCCGCTGTTTTAATTTTATTGCTTCTTTTGACCAGCGCAAACAACTCAGTCCCAATTTTTTAATAGCTAATAAAAGGGTAGGATGTAAGCGACTGCTCTCTATAGAGCTATTATTCTTTTCTGTTAAAATAATACTCCCCAGTTTTTTTCTGCTCAGGCAATCCACTTTTTGTAAATTTTTATTCCATAAAATACTGTCCTGCTGTTTAATTTGATCCGCAAAATAGCTTTCTATTTGCTGTTGGCTAATCTCTGATGCAAGAAATATTCTGGCCTCTCTGCTTTGTTTTTTTGCTTGCTCATTTAAGCTGGGGATAACCAAAAAAGTTTGGCTTGATAATAGATCCTGATGGCTAAAATAAGCCCCCTTATTATTACTCAGCAGATAACGCTGCTCTTTATTATTTCGCAGTTTGGCAATTCTATCGGGGTAAGCAAAAGCAAGCAGTACACCAACCATATTTTGATCAAAGCTATTCTCGGTGGATTTTTTTATTGCGGTTTTATTTTTAGAGTTGTTGTTATTGATCCTGCTGAGACGTTGAAAAAATTCTTTAGTGGTTTGTAATACCCGCAGGCATTGTTTTTTATCAATTTTCTGGCTATCTATGCGCTGCTTTTGTTTAACTTGCTGCAAAATTGAAACACGATAGCCTATATCTGCATTTTGCTTATCAAATAAAATATCTTTTTCTATAAGCATAGCAGCAAGCAGGCAGCTGGTTTGGGATAAATTAAGCTGCTGGGCTGTGATTAACATATGCGCCAGACGAGGATGGATGCCCAGAGATAGAATTTTTTTTCCATGTGGCGTTATCAGCCCTGATTGATCCAGTGCTTTTAGTGAAAATAATAAATCTTTGGCCTGAGATATAGCACCTGGTGGAGGTAGATCCAACCAATTCAGTTCGCTAACGTCCTGCACTCCCCATTTTGCCAGTTCCAGAACCAGCGAGGCTAAATCAGAACGTAATATTTCAGCACTTTGATGGGCAGCCAGGCGGTTATGCTGGCTTTTGTTCCATAATCTATAACAAGTACCAGCACTGAGTCTTCCTGCACGGCCACTGCGTTGTTCCGCAGAGTCCTGAGTTATCATAATCGTGTGTAAAACATTCATAGCAGAACCAGGGTTAAAGTGAGATTCTCTTTGCAGGCCTGAATCAATAACCACACTGATGCCATCAATGGTTAAGCTGGTTTCAGCTATATTTGTTGCTAATACTATTTTTCTCTGCCCTTGTGGTGGTGGACTAATTGCCTGATCCTGCTGTTGTTTAGATAAATCACCATATAGTGGGCAAATAGAAATATTGCTTTGTTGTTGTGAATAAGAACTCAGTAATTCCTGTTCTAGCTGTTTAATTTCTCTTACGCCGGGTAAAAAAACTAAAATATTACCTCTATGCTGATTAATTGCTTTAATACAGATTTTACTAACTAAGGGGATAAGATTCCATCTATTGATAGCTACTGCTTTATCTGCTTGAAAAATTACTTCAATAGGAAAACTTCTGCCCAGGCTGCTGATAATAGGCGTTGTTTTTTCGGGTGTTGCTAATAGGGCTGCTAATGCCTTGGTATTTAAAGTAGCTGACATCACTAAAATTTTTAAACCTTGATTTAATAGTTCCTGGCTTTGTAAACAAAAAGCCAATGATATATCGGCATTAATATTTCGCTCATGAAACTCATCAAAAATAACTAAAGCAATGCCCTCAAGTTCTGGATCAGCCTGTAGTTTTTGAGTCAAAATGCCTTCAGTAACTACTAGAATGCGGGTTTTTTTGCTATAACATTTGTCCTGTCGAATTTGGTAACCCACAGTTTCACCTACTTTTTCACCTAATAAGTGAGCCATATATGCTGCGGCATTACGAGTTGCCAGGCGTCGTGGTTCGAGCATAATAATCTGCTTATTTGCAAGCCAGGGCTGGTCTAATAAAGCAAGTGGAACCAGAGTAGTTTTCCCCGCCCCAGGTGGAGCCTGAAGAATGAGCCGATTATGTTGCTTGAGTTGTTTTTTTATTTCAGGCAACACCTGAGTAACGGGAAGTTTGTTCATAAAAACATTATAACGCAAGCTGGTAATGAGTTAGCTAAGTAAATAAAGTAATTTGTTTCTATATTTATTGCATAATTTTTTCTAGATTAGAGATATAACACTTAAATTACTTGGAATTTAGGATGAATAGATGAAAAAAAGCTATCTATTTTTATACCTTTACTGATTGGATCTAAACTAGGGTTGGATTATATAATATGAATGAAATTTTCTCTTAATGCTACAAATAATAAATAACAGCCTTCCATTTTCAGTTTGTACAAGAGCCATAAGATGCTTTCTTAATTTTATTGTTATAGCTCTTTTTTTGCAAAGATATTCTAATGGTTTTTTATTATTTGCTTCTGAAAATCATAAGAATTAGTATTTTAGAATGAATATTCGTAAAAATAATTATGCTAGTTGCAAGTATTCGTAATTGCAGCCACTCTCCAAAGACTCTCTTCCTCCACACACAAAGACCCCCAATATTTATATTAAAAGTTTAATTCTATATAATTTGATTTATACTATTAACTATTAAAACCAATTAAGAGATTAAATATATGCCAGTTTATCGTTCTAAAACATCCACAGCAGGTAGAAATATGGCTGGAGCGCGTTCTTTATGGCGTGCAACAGGTATGAAAGATGAGGATTTTTCTAAGCCAATTATTGCTATCGCAAATTCATTTACCCAGTTTGTACCAGGGCATGTGCATTTAAAAGATATGGGACAACTGGTAGCTCGCGAAATTGAAGCTGCTGGTGGTGTGGCAAAAGAATTTAATACCATTGCCGTAGATGATGGTATCGCCATGGGGCATGATGGTATGTTATACAGCTTACCCTCACGAGAAATTATTGCAGATTCGGTTGAATACATGTGCAATGCACATTGTGCCGATGCGCTGGTTTGTATTTCTAATTGTGATAAAATTACCCCGGGAATGCTTAATGCCGCTTTAAGACTGAATATTCCAACTATCTTTATCTCTGGTGGCCCAATGGAATCGGGCAAAGTAGTTATGCATGGTAAAGAAGTTCACCTCGATTTAGTTGATGCTATGGTTGCTGCCGTAGATGATAAAGTTAGCGATGAAGATTCTGATATAATGGAGCGTTCAGCCTGTCCTACCTGTGGTTCCTGCTCGGGAATGTTTACTGCCAACTCAATGAATTGTTTAACTGAAGCATTGGGACTGGCTCTGCCTGGCAATGGCTCTTTATTAGCTACTCATGCTTCTCGTAAGGAATTATTTTTACAAGCCGCTCGCAGCATTGTGGACTTATGTAAACGTTATTATGAGCAAGATGATGAAACCGCATTGCCTCGAAATATTGCTACCTTTAAAGCCTTTGAAAATGCTATGTGCCTAGATATTGCCATGGGTGGCTCTACCAACACTATTTTACACTTATTAGCCGCAGCTCAGGAAGCAGAGGTTGATTTTACTCTGTCAGATATTGATCGCCTCTCGCGTAAAGTCCCTCACTTATGCAAGGTTGCTCCCAGTATTCAAATTTATCATATGGAAGATGTGCATAGAGCCGGTGGAGTAATGTCTATTCTGGGTGAACTGCATAGAGCAGACTTATTAAATGACGATATTAAAATGGTACATAGTAGCTCCATGAGTGAAGCTATTAATAAATATGATATCAGTGTATCGAATGATGAAAAAGTACAAACACTTTATCAGGCAGCTCCAGGAGGCGTCCCAACACAGATTGCATTCAGTCAGAATAAATACTGGGATCTGGATCTGGATCGTAGCTCCGGTTGTATTCGCAGTAAAGAAAATGCCTATAGTCAGGATGGTGGGTTAGCCGTTTTATACGGTAACATTGCCATCGATGGCTGTGTAGTAAAAACTGCGGGTGTAGATGCTTCGATACTGGTATTTAGTGGCAAGGCCAGAATTTATGAAAGTCAGGACAGCGCAGTAGCGGCGATATTAGCCGATCAGATCAATAAGGGTGATGTGCTTATTATTCGTTACGAAGGCCCCAGAGGTGGACCCGGTATGCAGGAAATGCTTTACCCCACCAGCTACCTTAAATCTAAAGGTCTGGGTAAGGATTGTGCCTTATTAACCGATGGCCGATTCTCTGGTGGAACTTCTGGATTATCTATAGGGCATGTTTCACCAGAAGCAGCGGAAGGTGGTGCAATTGCTCTGATTGAAGAAGGTGATACTATAGAAATTAATATTCCTGAGCGCACTATCAATGTAAAACTCAGTGATGAGCAATTACAACAACGCAGAGAAAAAAGAATGGCCCTGGGTGAGTTGGCATGGAAACCACAAAATAAGAGGAAACGTAAAGTTTCTGCGGCACTAAAAGCCTATGCATTAATGACAACCTCTGCTGCAAGAGGAGCCGTTAGAGATGTAAGCCAGTTCTAGAGTTTTATCTTTTCCCTCTCTCATACCTATGGGAGAGGACATATTGTGCACCTTAGTGAATAAGCCCTTTAAAATGTGAGTAACTATATATGCCTTTATTTTTTGTACTTTTATGCTGTTTATTTAGTTTGAGTTCTATTGTTGCAGAGGATAATTTAGAACTGCTGGAAAAACAGGCCAAACAGTATGAACAACGCTTATTAAACGTAAACAATAAAAAAAATAAAGTAGAAACCACACTTAATCCCGAAAACAAACTCCAGTTAGCTGAAACAGCCTATTTTTTTTACTCCAGCAAAGACTGTAAACTTGCAGCAAATATCCAGAAAAAATTGTTTTCCTACCAGAAAAAAATACAGCCATACGATTGGTATAGACTATCCTTATACAGCTCCTGTGCATACCAGCCCAAAACTGCCAGCAAGGCTATTTTTTTAGCCTGGAAAAACGAGCAGGAAGCACAGCAAAAACATCGTTATAAAGTAATGCTGGCAGATTACTTATTTTCACTCTACCAGTTAAAAAATTCCTGGAATAAAGAGCTGGTTAATCTCTATCAGCAATTAAAAACTAACGTAACTAATCAGTCCCAAAATGCCCAACAGCTAAAAGAACTGGATAAAAAACTTAAGCAGCTTGAGCAAATTAATAAACAAAATAGCCAGTTGTTTTTTACCCATCTGGTCTCAAAAGCGGATCAGGGAAAATTAAAACTCTGCATGAAAGTGAACCTTTCCGGTTATTGGAATAATGAAAAAAATCGGGCTATAAAATTAGCCGATTATATCCGCATTAAGCCAAAAGTCGATCTGGCTTTTGAGCGAAACTATAACGAATTGTGTTTATCTGGAGTTAAGTGGTCAACTGAATATCAGCTGGAAATACTTAAAGGTCTGGCTATTGAATCAAAACTATTACAAAAAAACATCTCTTTAACACATAAAACCATTACTCGACCTGCTGATTTCTGGTTTAAAAGCAGCCGTTATATTTTATCTAAAAACAGTAGTAGCCAATTGCCTATTTATACGGTAAATATTCCCCAAATCCATGTGGCCCTGTATCGAATTTTGCCGGAAAATCTGCAAAATAAAGAATTTTTACGTTTGTTTAAAAAGAATATCAGTAATCATGAATTAAAAAGAGTCAGCGAACAACTGGGTAATAAAGTCTGGTCCAGCGATGTTATGTTGCAGCAACCAGCGGATAAAAAGTTTGATAATGAGTTAAATAAAACCGTATTAAAACAAATACCGCTGCCTGGCGAATATGTTAAAAAATCGGGTGTATATATTTTAATCGCAGCAAAAAATGAGCAACAACTGGATACGCAGGATGGTTATGAATACTTAAGTGCACAATGGCTAATTGTGAGCGATATTGGTTTAACTTCGTATAAAAGCAGTAATGGACAAATTACTCTGCTGGCTCATAGCCTGGAAACGGGTAAGTCATTAGCCAACCTGAAGCTGAGCATGTATTCGCAAAACAATAGCCTGCTTGCTACAGAAGTTACCGATATAACAGGTAAGGCGGTTTTTCCTACATCGGTTACAGAGGGTAAAAAAGGCTTGCAGCCAATGCAGCTTATTGCCAGTCATAATGACTATGGATTTTTGTTTTATCCCCTTGAATCAGCGGGTTTTGATTTAAGTGACCGGGGCGTTTCAGGGCGTATGAGCCTTGCCTCTATTGAAGCCTATCTGTATTCCGAGCGTGGAGTTTATCGACCCGGTGAAGCAGTTAATTTAATGGCTTTATTAAGAGACGATAAAGCCCAGGCAATTAAAGGTCTGCCCTTAACGCTTAAAATAAGTAATCCAGATGGACTGGTTATTCGTGAACAATTAATGCTGGATCAAGGTGCAGGGGCTTATCAATATGCGTTTAATTTACCGCCTGCAATTCGTACCGGGCGGTGGATATTTGAAGTTTATGCCGATTTAAAAGCAGCTGCAATAGGGCAGATGAGTTTTTTAATTGAAGAGATTAAACCTCCTCGGCTGCAAGCTCAGTTAACAACAGATGAAAAGCCTATACGCAGAGGTCAAAGCAAACAATTTGTATTGCAGGCAGATTATCTGTTTGGTGCACCAGCCGCAGAACTAAAGGTTAATAGTTACTTTTCTTATCAACAATCACGCACTCCATTTGCAAATTATAAAGATTTTGTTTTTGGTTCTGTGCCCAGGCAACAACAAGCAGATATTTTTAAACTAGCATCAACAGCACAGACAACAGATAAAAAAGGCCAGCTAATTATTAAAACAAAATGGCCTGCTAAATTAACCACAAAACAAACTTTGTCTGGGTTTATCCGAACAGAAATTATTGATCATGATGGCACTATGATTGCGGTGCAAAAACACTTTAAAGTGTTAAATCTGCCCTTGTATATTGGTATTGGAAAATCCTTTACTGATTTTGCTGAAATAAATAGCAATTTTAATTTAAAAATTGTGACTCTGGACAAAAATGCCAAAATTAATCAGCAACAAAATCTTAACTGGTCTTTAGTCAGGGAAGAAAGTTATTTTCAGTGGTTTAATAAACACGGCAGCTGGTCATATGAAAAAATAGTACAGGACAAGATACAGCAAAAAGGTATTATGAGTAGCCGCCAGGCAGATATCGAATTATTAGCCTTTAATCTGGATCAGGGCCAATACCGTTTAGAAGTATTTGATCCTAAAACAGAAATAAGCAGCAGTTATCGTTTTACAGTGGGCCAGCAGGTTAGCAGTATTAATGATTTACCTGATGTAGTTAAACTCAGTTTAGATAAACCCGCCTATCAACAAAATGATGAAATTGAGCTAAGCATAGAAAGCCCTTATAGCGGTGAAGCCGATATTGTTATTGCCGATAATAAAATTCATTCGATTTTAAAATTACATTTAACTGAAAAAAATACCCGCATTAAAATTCCTGTTAGTAAAGATTGGGGTGTTGGTAGTTATGCTCTGGTTTCCGTTTATCGTGGCAGCAAGGCAAAAGCAGAAAAAACACCACAATTAGCTAAAAGAGCAATGGGTGTAATCTGGATTAATCGTGATAAAAGCCAGTATAAACTGGATGTTAAAATCAAAACTCCAGAAAAAGTTAAACCTATGCAAGTAGTGGAAGTGCCTATTGCTATAACGGGCTATAAAACTGGAGCTCCGGTATATCTAACCCTGGCAGCAGTGGATCAGGGAGTATTAAATCTTACCCAGTTTAAAGCCCCTCAGCCGGTACAATATTTTTTAGCCAAACGCCAATTAGAAACACAGATCAATGATAATTATGCGCGCTTAATTAATAACATAAATGGCAAAGCTGCTCGTTTAAGAGTAGGTGGTGGCAGTATGCAAGACAGTAGTAGAGCCTCAATGCCTGCTAAAAATATTAAAATAGTGTCCTTATTTAGTGGCATTGTCAACTTAGATAATAGTGGTAAGGCAAATGTTACATTAGCTATTCCTGATTTTAATGGGCAGTTAAAACTAATGGCTGTGGTATGGGATAAAAGCAAATTAGGCTCTGCTCAAAAAACACTCTATGTAAATGATGATGTGGTGGTACAAGCATCCTTGCCTCGGTTTATGAGCAGTGGTGACAATGCAAAGATCAGCTTTTTAATTCATAATCTGCATGCAGATGCGGGTGAATATAGTTTAAAGTTAATCAGTGATGATTTATTAGCCAGGCAAAATTCAGAAATACACTTCACTCTGGCTAAGGGAGAATCCTTAACTCAATCCTTTATGGTATCTGCCAAACAAGTGGGCAATGCAAAGTTAAGAATAATTTTAACCGGGCCAGAGCAGTATCAATTAGAAAAACATTATAATATTGGCATTCGTGGAGTAGGTTTAGCTACCTCTGAGCAAAAATTACAACAATTGCCAGGTAATAGTGAATGGCAGATTAATCAGCAGGATATGCTAGCGTATGAGCCACAATCGGTAGTAAAAACCCTCTCTTTAAGTTCGGGTTTAAACCTGGGCGTATACTCTTTATTAGATAAATTGGACCGTTATCCACATGGTTGTTTAGAGCAACTAGTTAGCCGCGCTATGCCTTTATTGTCGATAAATATATTATCCGAGCGCTGGAATTATCCTGTTGATCCCATGTTAGATAGTCGTATTAATGAGGCTATCACCTTAATTATAGAAAAACAACGCTATGATGGCAGTTTTGCTTTATGGCGAGTAAGTGACAAACAAGAAAGCTGGCTTTCTATGTATGCTATGGAATTTTTATTGGAGGCTAGAAATAAATCTTATCGCGTTCCTGATTTTTATATTCAACGTGGTTTAGAATGGGTTGCTAATTATATTAATCAGGCAAATTATAATCAGCCTGAGCAATTAGCCAGTGTAGCCTATGCTCATCTGGTATTAGCTAAAGCCGGTGTTTCCGCAGCTCAGGGCCAGGTTGAAAATGCTCGTTATTTAGCTAAACAATATGCTAAAGAGTTACCTAGCTTGCTTTCTATAACGCAGTTGAGCCAAAGTTTATCACTGATGGGGGAAGATAAATTAGCCAATGAGCTAATCAAAAATCTGGATATCCTACATTTTAAACGTTTATTACAATGGCAGGACTACGGCTCTCAACTACGTGATATGGCAGGATTTGCCGCCTTAATTGCAGAGAATAAAATAACTTCTCAATTACCTGCTTATGCTCAGGCTATTCGCTGGATCAGCCAAATGCTTAATTTCCCCGATTCAAAAAATTACCGCCGCTATTTATCCACTCAGGAACAGGCCTGGTTAGTTCAATTGGCTTTAAGCCTGGGTGAAGATAGCCCATTACAACTTAGTCTGAATGGAAAGGTTATCGGTTTTGAGCAAAGTGAAACGACCTTGAATTACTCCTTTGCAGAATTACAGCAAGGTAAACAATTAAGTAATCAGGGCAGTGTACCTATCTGGATAAATAGTACTATTTTTGGTGAGCCTAAAAAGGTGGATGCTTTTGAAAATGGGTTCCAGATCAGTAAAACATTGTATGATCAAGAGGGCAATTTTATTGATCTTTCCCAAATAAAACAGGGGCAGCGTTATATTATGTTGATTCAGGGGAAAGCAACTACCGGCTTATATCAACGAGCGATGGTTGTAGATTTATTAGCCGCAGGTTTAGAAATAGAAAATGCTAATTTAACTGCCAGTTTTGATGTTAATAAACTCAATTGGCTGCCCGAATTATCTGCTACCCGTTATATTAAAGCTCTGGATGATCGCTTTGTAGCTGCAATAGATATTAACAAGGGAAAGCATCAAAGTTTTTCTCTTGCCTATCCTGTCAGGGCGATTACCAGAGGCCAGTTTAATATGCCAGCGGTGTATATTGAAGATATGTATCAGCCTTATTTCAGAGCTAATACCAGAGCACAAAAATTGCAGGTAATTGAA
>JASFYQ010000116.1:0-38958 GCA_045047105.1 Pseudomonadota bacterium
ATAGTTGAGTTCTATAGTTGACTTACTGTAAATCGTAAATAACATCAAATGATGGTATTGGTGAAAAATTGCTTTTATTTATAATTTATTGATATAGATCAGAAAAATATTGCTTTGAATATTGTTTTGAATATTGTTTTGAATATTTTTTTGCTAAAAATTCCCAAAACAATTTGCATTGCATTATGCAAATCCAGGATTAAAATTAACTTTTACTTTAAATTAATTACAATAATAAAATCCATTTGTAAATAATTTATTTTCTATTTTATTATCTTTATCAGCAGTTTAAGTCTATCTAAAATATTATCTGTTTGCTCTTTAAAGTACTTGGCATATATTCTGCCATATACACTCTAAGACTAGCTATTTTCAAAAAATATTAAATTTAGTGATGGAGTAGTTTATGGATATTTCACTTATTACCCCCAGTTTTGCACCTGATTTTGAGCGTTGTAAATTATTATGTGAGAGCGTGGATAAATTTGTATCTAACTACAAAAAGCACATTATTATTGTTGATCGTTGTGATTATGAATTATTTAAATCACTTGAAAACAGTAAAACAGAGATAGTTATTAAAGAGGATATTCTGCCTAAATGGTTAAAAAAAATACCCTATGCAAAAAAATGGTGGTTTAGTTTTAAAACGATTCCTGTGCGAGGCTGGATTATACAACAAATAGTAAAACTCTCTGTTGCAGAGTTTGTGGATGCAGATGTGTATATTTTTGCCGACTCTGATATGGTTTTTATTCGCCCTTTTGATGTTAATTCCGTTATTAAAAATGATCAGCTCAGGTTATGTAGTATGCCTAGAAAGGAAGAGGACTATATTGATAGCAGAAAACAGATCTGGCATAAATATGCTGCAATAATTACGGGTATGGATAATAGTATAGCTCTAAATAGAGACTATATAAGCCAACTGGTTTGCTGGCGTCGAGATACGCTAAATAAACTGACTCAGCACCTGGAACAGAAACACAATAAATCCTGGAAGGAAATGTTAGCCAATAGTCTGGATTTTTCTGAATATATTTTATATGGCATCTATGCCGAACACCTATTAGCCGAAAATTCAGGTCATTATCGAGACGTAAATGAGCTTTGTTATTGCTCATGGCATCAGGAGATACACAATAATAATGAGCTGAACGATTTTTTAATAAATGTTCCCCAGCAATATAACTCGGTTTTAATTCAATCCAATTTAAACATTAAAACCGAAGATTATATTTATCAGCTGAAGCTATTACAAAACAAAATACAAAAGAAGTAAAAATATGTATAGTGATTACTCTAAAATTCTAAAAATAACTATCGTGTTAATTGGCCTGGTGCTGGTTATTTCAGGCTGTACATCTGTTCCTGGGAAAATTTCTCCTCTGCCACGCAGTGATGCATATCGTTACAAACCAGTAGCTGATGTTTTTAAAGCAGTAAATATTGAAAAAAAATCCAAGCAATATGGTTATCAACAACAAACGGATAATGTGATTATTCTATTAGATGATGCTAAAAATAATAATAATTTAAAGCAGACTTTAGCTAATTTACTTGCCACCCTGCCAAAAAATAAAAACTACCAAAAAACTATTAAAACCTTTAGTGAGATAAATGGGCGAGATAAAAATAAAGCACAATTTAACTCTTTGGCTTCGGTTTTATATCACTATCGTAATGTCAATAAACACTATAAAAAAACCACTCTTATTATTTTAAGTGAGTGGAATAAAATTACTAAACACTCCATGACTGAGGTGCAAGGCTTATTTAATAAATGGGCTAATAGACTTTGTATTTATATGATTGGTGTAAATAATATTCATGCAAACCAACGCCTTGTTAAAGCTAAAAACTGTGGGCGCTCTGTGAGTGCAGAGAGTCTGCAATCCGCTAATAAAATGGCAAATTTTGTACAACAGATTTTTTATACGCAAGCAAAAGACAGTGATGGAGACGGTATTTATGATTATCTGGATCGCTGCCCAAATACTAAAGCAGATACACCTATTAACTGGAATGGTTGCGCTCGTAATAGCAAAACCAGTAATCCTCGCTATCTTATTTCAAAGCCTAAACTGCTGGCTTATTAAATCCATAATAAGAGGTTTAAGAACATGAAAACTCTTGCTCTAAAAACACCGATAACGATTTTATTACTTCTACTTTGCTATTTAAATAGTTCTAATAGCTATTCTGGCGATCCTATTCCTATGCTGGATTCCTTGTCACTTGAGCAACAAAAAATCTATCTACGAGCCTCACCATCAGGGCAGGATAAGGCAATTTCTAGCCCAATAGTGTCGCAAATTATATCCAGTCAGCGGATTAATACTCCCTCAGAAATTGAGAAAACCATTGCACAAAAATTAACCACTATTTCTTTGGATGAAAAAATACAAAAACAGTTGATTCAACCCAGTCTGGAACAATTTGGCTATGATTTATTTAATAATGTTCCAAGCACCTTTGTTCCAGTAACAAATATTCCAGTGCCTCCCGATTATATAATTGGCCCGGGTGACACGCTTATTGTTCAGCTCTATGGTAAAACTAATGTGGAATATCGGCTGGTGGTTACCCGTGAAGGAAAAATTCTGGTACCGGATTTAGGCCCTGTTATTGTCTCTGGATTAAGTTTTTCCGAAGTTAAAGGCAATCTAAAAAATAGATTTGAAAAAAATATTTTTGGCACCAAAGCAGCTATTACCATAGGCGAGCTAAGAACCATAAATATAATGATAGTAGGGGATGTGGTTAACCCTGGTCAGTATACTATTTCTGGCTTAAGCAATTTAATGAATGCTTTATTGGTAAGTGGTGGGGTTAAACGCACTGGTAGCTTAAGAGACATTCAATTAAAACGCAATGGTAAAATAATTTCACGCTTTGATCTCTATAATGTTTTACTTTATGGCAATACCCATTCGGATGCACAATTGGCACATGGTGATGTAATTTTTGTTCCTGCTATTGGTAAAACAGTGGGCGTGGGTGGTGAGGTACAACGCCCGGCAATTTATGAGTTTAAAGGTTCGGTTTCTTTTGCAAAAATAATAAAATTGGCTGGGGGATTATTACCCACTGCATCTTTGGAATCATCACATATAGAGCGAATTAAGAGTAACCAGTACCACACTCTTATCAGCCTGGATTTATCTAAAAATAAACTCAATCGGCTCAAAATTGCATCAGGTGATCTGGTTCGTATTTTACCTGTTAAAAAAATGATTGATGATATTGTTTTGCTTAGTGGCCATGTAATACAACCAGGAGCTTATCAATTTAAGGAAAATATGCGTGTTTCGGATATTCTTAGTTCTTCTGCCAAATTACGCCAAAATGTGGATATTAAATTTGCTTTATTACGCCGTGAATTACGTAAACAACGCCGTATTGAAGCACGTTATATTGATTTAGAAAGAGTTCTTAATCAACCTGGTTCTAAGGCCGATTTAAAATTACAACGCCGTGATGAGATCATCTTATTTAATTTATCTAAAAATCGTGAAAAAAGTTTAGCTCCCCTGGTGCAGGATTTAAAAATTCAAAGTACCCCTGAATACCCTCCCATGGTGTTTACTATTAATGGCTATGTTAGAAATACGGGTACATTTCCTCTGCAATATGCGGCTCGATTATTAGATGTATTAAAAGTTGCAGGAGGCATACAAGCGGGTACTGATCTGAGTTATGTATTAATTGCCAGAAAAAAATACCCTGATAATAATTTAGAGCTGTTTTCGCTGGATTTAAATAAGGCAAAAATAAGGCCCGACTCAGAATGGAACCCTATTATTCATCCTGAAGATAGCCTCTATGTATTTAATTCTAAACTGAATCGCAGTCAGATAATTCAGTCTCATATTGAGCAATTAAAAAAGCAGACACGTTATGGTGATATTGCTCCCATTGTTTCTATTGAGGGGAAAATCAGCCATCAGGGGGACTACCCTCTGGAACCGGGTATGCGAGTTGCACAATTGATTAAAGCTGCGGGAGGTCTTTATGAATCATCCTATGGGATCAGTGCAGAATTAACCCGTTATCAATTAATTGATGGTCAGTATCAGATTGCTGAACATAAATATATTGATCTAAATAACATCCTGGCAGGTAATAAAAAATACAATCTTATTCTCCAGCCACATGATCACCTGACTATTTTTAAAAAGCCGCAATGGCAGGATAAACGTTATATAGAGCTTTTTGGTGAAGTTAAATTCCCGGGGAAATACCCCATAAATAATAACGAAACCTTGTGTAATGTAATGCAAAGAGCAGGTGGTTTAACTAATAAGGCTTATACATTTGGCTCGATATTTACCCGAGTGAGCGTGCAGAAAAAGCAGCAACTCTCTCTGGACAGAATACAGGGCGAATTTGATGATCTACTGGTAAAACTGCATTTATCTCCTTCGGCAAAAAATAATGAAAAAATGCCCGCAGATGAAGAAATGCATCAGATGAATAATGTCATCAGGAAACTAAAAAAAGCCAAAGCATCTGGAAGAATGAATATTAATATGGATAAAATCTTACTCTGTGATGAAGAAGCCGATATTTTACTGGAAAATGGCGATCGACTGACAGTGCCAGAAATGGCCTATGAAGTCTCCGTTTATGGTGAGGTTTATCACTCTACAACGCATATTTATAATAAAAATAAAGGCAGTCAGGAATATATTGATCTCAGTGGTGGTACTACTAAATTGGCTAATAGCTCACATGCCTATGTAATTCAAGCCAATGGTGAAGTGTTATCAGTGCGTAAAGAGGGCTGGTTTAGTTCCTGGAACAATATTCCATTAAAACCCGGGGCAAGCATTTATGTGCCTATAGATATTGATAGAAGTAATAACCGAGAAACCCTGCAATCCTGGACAGAAATTATGTTTCGTCTGACTTTATCTGCCGCAGGTATATCCGCCATCTTATAGGCAGCGGTAAACAATGGACAAAACAATGGCTACTCAAAATCTAAATATCTCAAATATCATTGATGAAGAAATAGAGCTACTGGAATATGTGACCCAGATCTTAAACAATAAATATCGCATTTTCCTGATTTCTATTCTCAGTGCCTG
The DNA here is from genome assembly GCA_045047105.1 of Pseudomonadota bacterium. Taxonomy (GTDB): domain Bacteria; phylum Pseudomonadota; class Gammaproteobacteria; order GRL18; family GRL18; genus JADGAU01. The sequence continues at coordinate 5,094 of JASFYQ010000116.1, forward strand.
TTTGATGTATGGGGCAACCTATATTATGCCGGTGAAATATGAATCCTTTGTTCGCCTGGCTCTGGTAGAAGTGAGTGAGCTGGGAGGTGTTTCTCCGGATAATCGCCGCGCACCCGAGGCTTTAACTTTATTGGAACAAGATTTTCTTACCCATGCAGTTAATGATAATCAGCAGGATAGGGTGATTGCCAGAATGCGTTCAAGCATATTTACCATGAAGTTTATTAAAGACAATAATCTATTACCTATTATGTTTCATAAACGTTGGGATAAACAACAACAGCAATGGAAGGATAACTTTAAACCTGATCTGATAATGGCGGCAGAACTTTTTAAAAAGAATATTTGTAGTATTAGGCGTAATAAAGATAACAATCTAATGATGGTAAAAGTCAAACTGAGCAATCCACAACTAGCAGCAGATATTGCAAATAAATTTGTATACGATTTTAATCAATATCGACGCAGTTCAGATATAAAAGATGCCGATCGTAAAATTAAGTTTTTACGCAGCACTCTGGAGCAAACTAATTTTTTAGCCATGCAAAAATCAATTTATCGATTAATAGAAGCACAATTGGTTATTAAAATGCTTGCCAGTAATAAGCAACAATATGTATTAGAAGTTCTTGATCCTGCTATAACTCCTGTATACAAAGCCAGCCCGGCAACTAAAAGAATGACCGCCTTAGCATTTATTGCAACCTTTATGTTTTGTATTGTCGTTATTATTGGACGAGTGGTTTTTAAACGGATGAAACTTTCTATTAAACAATATAAAAGGTTACATCATGTTAAATAAAAGTGGCTATTTTTATCAACAATATTATGTAAAATTAATCAGGTTGTTTTTCCAAAAAATAATAACAATACTCTTGTTAGATAAATCACTAAAAGTAGCCAAGGCTCTGTTTTATAGAGGATTAGGTGTGCTACTACAGTTATTACTTAATATTTTTATAGGGCAGTTCTTTGGTACAAGGGGCATGGGGTTTTATCAAATTTATACCACCTGGATGTTATTATTAGCAGAACTTTCCAGCCTGGGTTTACCTATGTATACCATGCGAAAAGTTTCTGCCCTGAGGCAAAAATTCCAATTTACTGATATTCAATCCTGTGTAAAAAAATATTTATTATTAGTCTGTACAAGCAGTGTTATTTTACTACTGCCTGTTATGCTTTTTTCATCAGAATTATCTCTACTATTATTAGCCAGTAGTGATAAGAGTATCATTTTAATATATGCCGCAATTGCAGCCCTAAGCTTTTTAGGCATACGCCTATTATCAGAGGCGGTAAAAGCTATGGGTTATACTAATTTTGGTATTTTATCTGAATCTGCTTTAATTCCTCTTATCAGCTTATTAAGCCTGTTTTTTATCTGGAGCTTTGCTCTTAATGTTAAGCCAGAAAGTATCTTAATCAGCCATGTTTTTTCATTGTTTTGTGTATTTGCAATAATATATTTTAGCTGGAATAAAATACTTGCAAACAAACTAAAAAAAACACAAAAAGAAGTAATAACTAATAAAACACTAACAGCTATTTTACCTAAGTTAATATCCTCCCATGCAAAACAAATAACATTTAATCGCTCTCTGGGTTTTATCTGGTGTGGCATGATTTTAAATATTTTATTTATTAATCTGCCAGTGTTATTACTTCCTTATTATGCTTCTACAGAAGAAATTGGTTTATTTGGTGTGGCTTTTCGTATGGTTATGCTCTCTACCAGTATTCTGGTCAGTTTGGCGGCTTTGTTTGGCCCCAGGTTTGTATTTGCTTTTAAAAACAAAGATGTTGTTAGCCTTAAACAAGAGTTACGCCATTCGCAATGGTATTCTCTTTGTGCCTATGCTCCATTTTTTATAGTATTTACTGTTTTCCCAGAAAGTTTATTAGCCATCTTTGGTAGTGAATTTATTCAGGCTAAAACCATTTTATTAATACTTGCTGCTGCTCAATTAGTTAATTCTGCAACAGGCCTGGTCGGATATTTTCTGGTAATGATTCACCATGAAAAAGCAGAGTTTATCACTCTGCTTATTGCTTTATTTATGGTTTTTCCAATGATGTTAGTACTTGGAAATTTTTATGGAATGTTAGGTATTGTTATTGCCTATGCCATTGCAATAATAATCAAAAACCTTCTTTCTCTGGTTTTATCTTTATATTTCTTAAATACAATGCCTATAGCAGGAGAACAATTATGAAACAGCTTGATTTTATTATTATTGGAGCACAAAAATCTGCAACCACATCACTGTTTAAATATTTATCAGAGCATCAAAATATTCATATGCCAGCAGATAAAGAAGCCCCTTTTTTTAGTGATGAAAAGCTCTATAAAAAAGGCTGGGAAAGTTTTGCTCAAAATTATTTTAGTGGTGTATCAGAAGAGAAGTTATGGGGGACTGCCAGCCCACAATATATGGGAGATCCACGCGCGCCACAAAGAATAGCCAAACAGAATCCACAGGTGAAATTAATTGCTATATTACGTAATCCCATAGACCGTGTTTATTCCCACTATAGTATGTCTGTTCGCCGTGAAATTGAACATCGGGATTTTGATAGCATGGTTAAACAACTTTTATCCAAAGATCACTTATCTAAATATCGCAATAAATTATTGCCGGATCACAGTTCGGGTTATAGTTTAATTGATGATAATAACGAAGATGCAGATAATAATTATTATTGCGTCTGGAGTGAATATGGAAGAATTTTAACACATTATAATCGCTACTTTTCTAAACAGCAGCTATTGATCCTGTATATGGATGATCTAATGAAAAATCCACAACAATGCATTAATAAAGTAACCCGGTTTTTGGGTTTTAAAGAGATCTTTAGCCCTGCAAACATAGGTAAAATATACCATAAAGGAGGCAATAAAGTTTATATTCCTCAGGCCTGGAAAGAGTTAATTAAAGCCAATAGTTTATTCAGACTGTGCTGGAGTAGGGTTCCTAAGCGCAGTAAAAGTTATATTAATTATTGGTATGAGCAATTAAATGTGCGCAATAGTGGCAAAGTTATAGGCCCTTCTAATAAGGCAAAAGAGCAATTAACTGATCATTTTTTGCCTGATATTAAGCGCTTGGAAGTACTTTTTGATACCAAAGTACCCTGGTCAGAATTTAAAATGTAATCCTAAAAAAATTAAAGCTATTGCGTATATTACCATGCGAATTAGTATTAAACATCTTATTGATTGGTCCTTGGTTGTAATTTTTTATGCGGGATTTCAGGGGGGGAAATACTTTTTTAATAATCGTGTTCAAGAGCTGGGCATTGTATTAACACTCATGCTTTTTTTATATACTGCCACTCAAGTTGCTATGTCTAAAAAAGCAGTTCACTGGCAGCGATGGTTCTGGTCAAGCCCGTTATTAATTGTTTATATTATGGGCTCATCTGCTGCGGTTTTTTCTGTTTATGCACAAACTCCTTTATTACCCAGTTTTTTTGCTGCCCGTGAGTTTTTAATTTTACTTTTAGCGCCTGCTTTGTACTTTCTTTACCATTTAGGTTATCCCATAAAACGCATTGAGAAAGTATTTATTTTTAGTCTGGTTATTGTTTTAGTTAATTATGTATTCCATTATTTTAGAGTAGATCTGGTTGCTGCCTATTTTTCAGAAGGTTATATGTCTTATCTGGTTACTTACGATGAGTGGCGGGGGTACCGCCTTAAAGCACCTACTTTTGCTTTAATTATTGCAACTTTATATGCGGGGTTTAGATTATTTCAGCAAGATAAATTATCAAATAAAATATATATGATATTACTTTTATGCCTGAGTTTTTATATTTGGTATTTGCTTAAGGCACGCTCACAAATGGCTACCATTATTCTGGCCTTATTATGTTACCCCTTATTTTTTATCCGCCCTAACCGAATTAGTTTATTATTAGTTTTTAGCCCTATCGCTATTTTTTTAATTTTGGCTTTAGGTGGAGTCCTTGCAGATTTTTTTCTTAACTCTGAAGGAGGCGGCATTCGGGCTTCCTCTTATGCGCAGGCCTGGGAAAATATAAAAAACTACCCTTTATTTGGTTATGGCCAGTCAAGTGGATACAGCAAAACCTATCAGGATATTTTTGGGGCTAAATTTTTCCCCTCTGATCTGGGAATTATTGGTATTATTTTTAAATACGGCTTTAGCGGAGTAATGCTGTATGTTTTTTTTAATTTTTATTTATTCAGAAAATTAATGCGCACCAACTGGATTTTTTATTGTTGTAATAAACAAACCAATCCGGTTATCTGGGCTTTATTTATTTTTTTTACCGCATTAAGTATTAATATTGTGCTTAATCCTGGTCTGGCTTATATGCAGGGTTTAACTATTGCCGCATTTACTATTGCATTAACGGCCTGTTATAGGGATGAAATGGATGTGGGGTGAAAGCAGACAAGCACTGATCTTTTGAACTAAAGAGCGACTAAGTTCTTTTTAATTTATTGTGCAAATATTTCAGTATTTGCAGATTACTATAAGCTAATTGGGCTGACAAAACCTTCTGGTTTAACCGCAAGTACTGAGCAGTCAATACGGTTTAACACCGTTTCAGCAGTATTTCCCATAATAAACCCAGGAACTCCAGTACGCCCAACTGTGCCCATTAGAACGATGTCAATTTTTTGTTCTGTGGCTATTTTAGGGAGCATATTTTTGGCTAAACCTTTGACCATATGTATTTTAGGTTTAAGCTTATTTAGCCGTGTATTATTACTCTTACTAAGAGTATCAGCTACCAGTTTATCTAAAACAAACTGATGTTTCGCACGTATTCTCTCTACATAGGCATCAACATAGGCAACAGGTTGATAGGCAAGTCCTGAACGCATGCTACTTTCACCATAGGCACTCCAGACATGGGCAATGTGTAATTCACTAATATCTGATAAAGCTAATGCTAGCGAGGTATCCAGAATCTGCTTATTAAGCAAATCTATATCCAGTTTATGAACAAAGGGATCAAAATCTACTGCAGCCATTATTTTTTGGTAGTGCCCGCGTTGGGATGCTTTAATTAACCATACGGGGCAGGGACATTTACGTAACAAGTGCATATCAGAGCTAGTAAACAGCTTGTCAAAAAATCCTTCATCATCTGCTGTTTTTATTAATAAATCGTATTTTTGGCGAAGAACTTCCTGAATAAGGCTAAGGAAGTTCACCCCGGTTAATACTTTGCAATGAAGCTGAAATGATTTTTCATCAAGAGATGTAACCATGGCTTGCAGTTGTAATAGCTGTTTTTCCTTTATAGCATCCTGCAACTGAGGTATTGAGAGACCCTGAATATCCATACTACTTTGGGAAGGACTTTCCTCCATAATGGATACCACAGTCAATTGGGCCTGATTATGTTCAGCCAGGCTTACCGCTCGCTTAAAGGCATCATCATCCTTTAGTTCAGGATTGCTAACATATAGTATATTTTTAAATTGTTGCATATCATTCTACTTTTTTAAGGTTTTTTATTGCAACCTCATACTAACAAAGAAAATAGTTATAAAAAAGCAGAATATTACATAACATATATTCGAATATTCGACTAACTAGCATGAAATATTCAATTTTTATATTTTAGTAAATAGTGATTCTCGAGCTGAATTCATCACAACTGAGATAACTGGATGACGAACTCGTCGCTCGACGGTGATGGCATAAAAATATTCTTTTACCTCCTCTACCTGACCAATAGCCATGACCTGATATTGCAATTCAACTTCTGCCTCAATAGCAGCAGGAGCGATAAATATTCCTGCACCTTCCTGTCCAAATTCTTTCATCAAGGCACTGTCGTCAAATTCGGCAACCATCCGTGGATGAATATGATGTTTGTCTAACCACTGATCAATACTGGAACGTAGTTGAGTCCCTTTACTGGGTAATAATAGTGGTGCTCCATTGAGGCAATAAGGAAAATCACCCATTAAGCTTTTTTGTAGCGGCTCTGTGGCAAAAAAACTGACTGGACATGCTCCCAGTTTGTGACTAAATCCTCGGGTACTTACCGTAGCAGGGATGGGTCTATCGGCTAAAACCAGATCCAGCTTATGAATAGCCAATTCTGCCAATAACGAATCCAGGTCTGATTCACGGCAAATCATACGCACTGGCTCTAGCATATGTAGAGCAGGTTTGAGAATTCGATGGGTGATGGATTTGGGCACTACATCCACTACCCCGACTCGAAATAGCTGAGGCCGCTCCTCGGGAAGCTGATGAATCATTTCTTCCAACTCCCCACCCAAAGAAAAAATTTCGTCGGCATAACTTAAGATTAAACGCCCTGTCTCGGTAAGCTCCAGATTACGACCTACGCGCTTAAATAACACTACCCCTAGATAATTCTCCAATACGCTTAATTGTCCACTGATGGTTTGAGGTGTGAGATTAAGTCGTTCACTGGCACGGGCAACACCTCCTTCCTTTGCCACCGACCAGAAATAGTGCAGGTGTTTATAGTTAATCATAATTATACCATTACTTCGAATTATACGAATAAAGCAACAAGTATAATCGACTTTTATAAATATTTAAACCATTCTAGTATAAGCATCAGATGTAGAAATAGAGTCTTTTAAAGAGGAGATAATTATGCAAATTAGCATCCGGGCACATCATTTTTCCCTCACAGATGCTTTACGAGATTATGCTGAACGGCGCTTGGGTTTCAGTATGAGCTGCTCTAGTAATCATATCCAACGAGTAGTTATGCGTTTATCTGATATTAATGGTCCACGTGGTGGAAAAGATAAATGTTGCCGTCTACAGATAGTGCTGGATGGCTTACCCGATGTGGTGGTGGAAGATATTGAAATGGATCTCTATACTGCTATTGATCGTGCAACCGATCGTGCGGGGCGTACTGTGATACGTAAGATTGATCGTAAACACACACTACTGCGACAAACACCACCCGTTGAATTAAAAATAGCAGATGCAGAACAAAGCATCTGAACAATTTCTTTTACAAATCCGCTGCAAAGGTAATAAATAATGAATAACTCAGTTACTATTTCCACGACTCAGTCTCAGCAAACAACACTTGCTACCAACAAGGTGATTCGCAATACCTACACCTTATTGTCTGTAACGCTATTATTTAGTGCGTTAAGTGCTGGAATTTCAATGGCTCTTAATCTACCCCATCCAGGACTATTACTCACTCTTGGAGGATATTTTGCTCTGCTGTTTTTAACTTCTAAATTTAAAAATAGTGCTCTGGGACTCGCTTTTGTTTTTGCTCTAACAGGATTTATGGGCTATACACTGGGGCCTATTCTTAATTCCTACCTAGCGTTGCCTAATGGCGGTCAGATAGTAATGAATGCCATGGGTGCAACCGGGGTTATTTTTCTTGGTCTGTCAGGTTATGCCCTCACCAGTCGTAAGAATTTTAGTTTTATGGGTGGTTTTTTGATGGTAGGCATTCTGGTTGCTTTCCTGGCAGGTCTTGGTGCAATATTTTTTGAAATGCCAGCCTTATCATTAGCCGTATCCTCCATGTTTGTATTATTAATGTCTGGATTAATCCTCTATGAGACCAGTAATATAATTCACGGTGGAGAAACCAACTATATCATGGCCACTGTTACCTTATTTGTCACAATCTTTAACTTGTTCACCAGTTTATTACATCTAATGGGGTTTATGAGCAGTGATGAGTAACAAAAATATTGGGCTGATATTTTGGTAACATATCAGCAGTGGGATTTTTCTTGTTCTGGCAGTTATTGCAGCATTCAAAACCTGTATGCTCATTTGATAAAAATTACAGTCTATAAAGCTGTACTTTTAATATTCCTCTGCCAGCCCAGCTTTATACTACTTTCTTCAGGCATATTTTCAGGCAAAACAAAACTAAAATGACTACCATGTTCCCAGCGTTTTAAAGACAAACCAGAAGAATAATTTGTTCTGCCCTTCTTTATTAGCTGTCCTTTGTTATCCATAATAGAATAATAAATATGGCCAGTTAAAACCCGTGAATTATACGAACGCCGTTTAATAAAACCACTTAATATTAATTGTTTATCATCGTATTGAATTTGTATTTTAGAAATTCTTACTTTCATAGATTGGTAAGCTATTTTAACAGGATAAAGTAATTCAGCTCTGGCTTCCTGCAAATTGGCCACCTGGAAAACAAATAATGCTGTAATTGCAGTGGATAACATAAATTTTTTCATAATCATAATATTCTTCAAATAATAAGCTTGGTTTAAGTGCCTGGCTAGGTTCAGCTATCAAGATTTAACAGCGGAAATAACTGTCCTTCAAAATTGGCTTCTGCTAGGCTTTCTTTTACATATTGATAAATTTCTCTAGCTTCCAATTCATCGGTATTAATTTCTATAACCATTCTTTGTTTAAATCCAGAGACCTGTTCGCGAATATCTGCTAATGACTGACTATGCGCCTGCACCGAATACCCCATGAATTCTAATTCTCTTTTGGGAAAAGCCAATAGGCTATCCGTCACCTCATCATAAAGATCTTCATCTAGAGTTAATTTTAAAATACTCATTTGCATAAGGGCTCTCCTTTAAGAATATTTTCCAAAACGTTTAAAAATAATAGGTAAAATCAGCAGGGTTAACAGTGTTGAACTAATTAACCCACCGATTACTACAATTGCTAAGGGTTTTTGAATTTCTGATCCTGGGCCCGTAGCAAAGACTAAAGGTACTAATCCTAAAGCAGCTATTGAGGCCGTCATTAAAACTGGTCTGAGTCGTCTTAATGCCCCCTCAATTACCACCTGACCAAGTTGTAAACCTTTGGCCAGGAGTTGATTAAAATAGGTAATCATGACCACCCCGTTGAGAACAGCAATTCCTAATAGTGCAATAAAACCAACCGAAGCAGGAACCGATAGATACTCTCCGGTTAACCATAAGGCAATAATTCCACCAATCAATGCAAAGGGCACATTGATCAATACCATCATGGCCTGGGGAATGGAGCCAAAGGTGCTGAACAGGATAAGAAAAATAAGTGCTAAAGCAACTGGAACAACAATAGCCAGTTTCTCAGCCGCTCGCTGTTGGTTTTCAAATTTACCGCCCCATTCAAAATAATAACCCGTAGGCATTGTCAATGATTTGGCTTTTTGTTTCGCTTCTTCTACAAAACTGACCAGATCACGACTGGTTACATTAGCAACAACAACAGTGAAACGTTTACTTTGCTCTCTTTTAATAGAAACAGGGCCTGTTGTTGATTTGGCATCAACTAATTGACTTAACAACACTGTTTCCATTCCTTGAGGTGTCTCTACTGTAATAGGTTGCTGCAGCATTTCAAAACTGGAGGATTTATACGATTCCGGGGCACGAAGCATCAGTGGTATACGTCTTATACCTTCATAAATAATTCCAATTTCCAGGCCATTTATTTGTGCTTTGAGTATTTCCTCAACTTGATCTACCGTTAAGCCTAATCGCCCCGCCATCTCACGATTTACTGTTAATTGAAGGTAACGTAAACCTTCATTCATCTGGGTATTAACATCTTCTGCACCAGCAATTGACTTGATCAGTATGACCATCTGCTTGGCTAGCTGATTTAATTTCTCAGCATTATCACCAAAAATTTTGATGGCAAGATCACCTCGTGCTCCGGTTAACATTTCATCCACACGCATCTGAATGGGTTGAGTGAACGCATAGTTAATGCCGGGAAACTGAGAGTCTAACACGTTGCGTATAACAGCAATGAGTTCCTCTTTGCTTTGCATACGCCACTGTGAAACCGGTTTTAACATTAAGAATACATCGGTATCATTGAGCCCCATAGGATCCATTCCAATTTCATCAGAACCTACTCGACCAATCATTCGTGCCACTTCAGGAACCTTATTCATAATAGCTTTTTGAATGTAAAGATCCATTTCACTTGATTTTTGTAAACTAATTGATGGTGATTTTTCAATTTGCATCACGATATAACCTTCATCCATTTGAGGGATAAAAGTCTTACCCACCTGTGTATAAATAACACCAGCAAAAACTAGTGCAGCCAGGGCTACAGAAACAATGACTTTATCATGAGCTAAACTCCACTTAAGAACAGGTTGATAAATTTCCAGAGCTTTACGGATTACCCAGGGCTCCTGATGGGAGGGTTTTCCTAAAATAAAAGAACACAAGGTGGGAATAACCGTCAAAGCTAAAAGTAAAGAACTGCCCAGAGCAAAAATAATAGTTAAAGCCACAGGTACAAATAATTTTCCCTCTAAACCTTCCAATGTGAGTAAAGGCAGAAAAACGGTCATAATAATTAATATACCTGAGATAACCGGGGTAGAAACTTCTTTTAATGCACGGAATATAATATGCATTTTAGGTAGCTGCCCCTGTGCCTTTTGCGCATCTTTTTCTTGGTGTGAAACAATATTTTCAACCACCACAACCGCAGCATCAACTAACATTCCCACGGCAATAGTTAAACCTCCAAGTGACATTAAGTTGGCTGACAATCCAAACCATTGCATAAGCACAAAGGTCATTAATGCAGCCAATGGAAGAATTAATGCCACCGTAATAGCTGCTCGCACATCTCCTAAAAATAGCAGTAGAACAACCATGATTAAAACCACAGCTTCCACTAAAGATTTAGATACACCAAAAATGGCAGTATTAACCAGATCACTGCGATTATAAAAAACAGAAACCGAAATGCCTTTAGGAAATGCTGTTTGCAACTCTTTTAAGCGAGATTCTATACCTGAAATAACATCACGCGCATTGGCACCTTTTAAAGCCATGACCAAACCTTCGACAACTTCTTGCTTGCCATTTTGAGTCACCGCACCATTTCGATACAGTGAATCAATTTCGACTTTGGCAAGATCTTTAATTGTAATTGCAACATTATTATTGTAATCAACGACAATATGTTCTATATCGGAGATATTGGTTAAATTACCCTGAGTACGGACTAGAAGTACTTCTTCACCTTGATTGAGACGACCTGCACCATCGTTTTTATTATTTTCTTGCAATGATTTAATCAGTTGCTCAATACTGACTTGATAAGTTTGTAATTTTTGATAGTCAGGTTTAACTACAAATGTTCTGGAAAATCCACCTAAAACATTCACATCTGCAACTCCTGGTACCGAACGTAAGGCTGGACGGATGACCCAATCTAACAAATCACGTTTTTCCATATTGTTGAGACTATTACCTTCAATGGTAAACATAAATATATCACTCAAGGGGGTAGAAAGTGGTGCCATTCCACCTGTTACCCCTTGAGGTAAATCCATATTGTTTAGTCTTTCAGATACCAATTGTCGAGCCCAATAAATATCAGTGCCTTCATTAAAATCCAGGGTAATGTCAGCAATTCCATATTTAGCTAAAGAGCGAAGAATTTTTTGGTTGGGTAAACCTAATAATTCAAGCTCTAAAGGTGCTATGATTCTTTGTTCCACTTCAGATGGAGTCATGCCTGGAGCTTTAAATATCATTTTAACCTGCGCTGGGGATACATCCGGGAAGGCATCAATCGGAATTTTTTGAAACGCTTGCCACCCCCCTGCCAAGATAGCAAAAACAAGCAGAACTACCAGTGTTCTCTGGATGAGAAAAAATTGTAATATTTTAGCTAACATATTTTTTCTCCTTATTTGTTATCCGAATTATTGGCAGCATCCATAGCAGATTTGATTGCTGTAGATCCTTTAATATAAATATTTAGGGGTAAGGATTGTTTTATTTCAGGTATAAAATATAATTGTTTATTAGTGATATTAACTACCTGAATAGGGAGTATCTGAATAGCCTCTTTGTGTTGTACAAATACCACAGTTTTACCATTATATTGACTGATTGCATTTGCAGATATTTGATAAGTTGTTACCTGTTGTTCAGTTAAAAAACGGACTTTAAATAATTGACCTGAACGCAACTTATTATTTTCATTCTGTACTTTTATATGAATATCAACAGATTGGGTCATTGGATCAACCATTAGATCAATGTGTTTCACCACTCCGATATTACCGCTAGCAACAACTTCAACTTGTTGTCCTTCTTGCAGATCATTTGCCATTTCCACAGGGACTCGAACCACTAAGATAATAGGATTTATTTCTCCAAGAGAAATAAGGGTTTGATTCTGAGTTACACGTTCACCAAGCCTTACTTCCAAATCAAATAATTGACCATCAATAGGTGATTTAATTTGCAGATTAGCTGCTTGCAGCTGCTGTGTTATTTGCAAATTTTTAATAGCAGATTTTGCCATACCAATAAGCTGCAGCGTTTTTTTGAGTTGCATTTTTTTTAATGAAAGTTTTTTAACTTCTGAAAGTACCTGTTGTAATTTTTTAGTCGATGACACACCACTTTGATTAAGCTGGCGAACTCTGTTTAGATTCTGCTGGCTAATTTTTAAGTCTGACAGTGTTGCTAGAAAATCTTCCTGAATTTTTAATAAATCAGGGCTTTCAATTTCTGCAATTATCTGGCCTTTTTTAATCGGGCCATGAACGTAATTTAGTTTAATAATCTGCCCCAAAAGTGGACTAGAAAGACTACGCATTGTTTGTAGAGGTATTGTCGCTTGAGCAGAATAAATGGCGCTGGGCACTATATTAGTCTGTATTGCAAAATCTGTTTGCATACCCATTGCAGATAATTGGGAAGTATTTAAGATTAATCCACTCAACAATTCATCGGCCAATTCATTAGCAACAGTTAGTTGTGAAACACCTGCCATTATCAAACAACCTGATAAAATTAAAGGTATCTTCTTTAAATTAAACATTATTGCTGTGCTCCTAAAATATGTCCTGATATCTGATTCAAGTTTGCAATTGCCTGACCTTTTCGTACCTGTACTAATTGGTAATTTAATTTTGCTTCTGCTGTTTGCTGCTGCACCATTAATAAATTCTGGATATTTGTTTCACCTAATTGGTATGCTTTTTCAGACATCAATAATGCTTGCTGACTAATTTCATATTGTTGCCTGGAAAAATGTATACTTTGTTTGGCTGATGCTAAAGATTGCTGAGCCAGGAAGATATCTTGTTCAAGTTGAATTTTAGCTTTGTCTAAAAGAGCCTGTTGTGTATATACATGGCGTTTTTTTTCTGCCACTTGGGGTAGGTAACTTGAGCCCATACCTAATGGAATAGAGACTTCAAATATCAAAGAATTATTTTCACTACTGCTGTCTCTGTCACTTTTTGCACCCAGAAATAAACGCGGACTTTGTTGCTTAAATGATGTTGTTTTTTGCAAATCAGATTGTGAAACCTGAAGTTTTGAACGCAGTTTAATAATTTTAGGGTGTTGTTCCAGAGGAATAAAAGCAAGTGTTCTTTCTTGAATATTCTGAGGCAGATGGTTAGTTTGTGTCCACTTCTGGAATTGGTGTTGAGCAATAGTTAAGATGCTTTGTTTTTTTACCAATTGATTTTGTTGTTTTAAGACCACTTTGTTAGCAAGTAATAAATCAATTTTTGGACTTTCTCCTGCTTTAACTTTTTGTTGAACTTTATATTGTAAAGCCTGGCTTTTTTGTAATACGGAACGAGCCGCTTGCACTTCAATTTTAGCTGTTTGATGATTCCAGACCAGTTTTCGGAGCTTGTTAGAAGCCAACCAACGGAGATAATTCTTTTGAGATGATAATTCTTGTCCATAACTTTTTGCAACTTGCAGTTGCGCATTTTTTTGGCCAGTAAGCCAAATTGGAAATTCAACACCCACTTGCCAATTTTTATAATCGTTGTTATCAGTTAACGTATCATTTTCATGGTGAACAATTAAATCTACATCACCGGCAATCCAACTATTTGATAAGCTTTGATTCGCATCTTGAAGCTCTTCAATCCCTCTAATAATTAGTTGTTCAGGTTGTTGTTGAATAATAGGCTCTAATAACTTCACAAAGTCCATTGAAGCAGCAAAAATTGAAGTAGGAGACAAGCACAAGAATATTATTACGAGAATAAAAATCTTATGGGAATATTTTAATTTCATTTCTTTTTCCAGTTATATATAAGCTTACTAGTATATAAGTTGAAACTGAAATGAAACTGAAAATATATATTGTGTAAATAGAAAAAAACTTAGAAGATCAATTAATTTTATTAACTTAGATTACAGCCAGTCATCACAACGAATCCGGTTGATAGCAGCGTGTAATTCATATAATCGTGGAATAGCAAGATTGCCTACTTTATAAGGGCTGAATATATCCAGACCCTGGTCATTAGCTAGTTGAATGATTTTAGTCAGGTTTTCTACTAAGGTGCCAGATGCAGTGCTATAGTGAGTGGCATAATAATGTATCATTAAAGCAATACTGCGAGTCTGACCAAGATCCACTAACTGCTCTACCAGTGATAGGTCAATGTGGTAATTTCCATAATTAATAGCACGGGTTTCTCTTACCTCAATTTTAACGGGAAATTTATTCCGTGCGGCATCCAATGTTTTTGGCCCAGGTTTTCGCTGGCTCGCCAGTTTAAAGGGGGGCAAGTTATCCCATTTATCTGCTAATGAAACATTTATATCCGATGCCAGGAGAGCAGCCTGCTTAGTAACATTATGGGGTAAATATTCATCCATCATTATCACCGTATCGGCAATATCAAAATAATCACCCGAGCCACCCATTACAATAATTGAAGAAACACCATATTGTTCATACAACTCTCTAATTCGGTATAATAATGGGGTGATGGGTTCTTTTTCCTGAGAAACTAACGCCTGCATACGGGCATCACGAATCATAAAATTTGTTGCTGAAGTATCCTCATCTATTAACAGTAGTTCGCTATTGCACTCCAGAGCTTCAATAATATTGGTTGCCTGAGAGGTGCTGCCACTGGCATTTTCAGTACTAAATTTTTTGCTGTCCTTAGCAAAAGGAAGGTGATCAATAAAAGGGCTGATATTAACGCAAGAAATTATCCGCCCATCTTCAGAACGGATCTTCACTGCGTTCTCATTACTGACAACCTGTTCTCGTCCATCAGCGGGTATATGGTTGTATATGCCCTGTTCCAGAGCATGTAAAAGTGTTGACTTGCCATGAAATCCACCACCTACAATCAAGCTAACTCCTTGTGGAATTCCCATCCCTGAGATTTTACCGGTATGGGGTAAAATAAACTGACACTCAAGTGAAGCCGGAGAGAGAAATTTGATGGTATTTTGTTGTTTGGGTTTATCACTGATACCACTTTGTCTGGCTAACAAAGAGGAATTGGCAATAAAAGCAACCAGCCCGCGCTCCTTTAATGCAGCACGTAGTAGCTGCTGATCTTCTGCACAATAAATATGCTTAAAGAGCTCTGTTTGTGAAAGGTTTTTATAATAGAGAGACTGCTCGATGATACGCGGCAGCTCTTCAAAGAACATCTGCTGTGCCAAAAAACCATCCACACGTCTATTGGATGCAGGTAGCCCTATCACCATACGAGCCTCAATATATTTACTCGTAACCAGTACTGCATTACGCAATAAAATTTTTTGGGCATTACATTCGATATTAATAATCCCACTGACTCCGCTGCCTCTCAGCCCCTTACAATAACGTTTAATATTTTTTTGTATACTGCGAGAAAGATAATCTTCAAGGGCAATTCTGCGAATTGTAGAGCCATTTTCTCCAGTCCAGCTGGAAAGCGGAAAGGCAGCTTTGTGCATTGCAACCCGCACATTAATTCTGGATGGCTGCGCAAAAGGATCGCCCTGGACATGATCGATAGACAGTGAAAAGTTATCAAATAGATAAATATCCTGAATACTTTTATAGGATTTATATCCCCTGCCATGCATGTCTTTTAATTTCTTTTTTAAGCTTTGCATAACTACATTCTATAACTTTTTTGGCTAGATCTATAATTTGATGGGATTATAGTTATAAGCTAGTATATTTTAGGTTAAATTGACCGCTTTTTATAAAAATTTATATGAGTGCTTATATTGGATGTTAATACTAAGAAATGCGTAATCAGCAACAATAATAGTGGGCAATTTAAACGAATATTGATGATTTTTCTTTTCAGAGGTATAGATTATAATAAACATTACGGAATACAATGTAATTTTTCATTTAATTAAAACCATTTAATAGACTCTTAGCTGATATTAGTTTAAATAACATAGGAAAAAACATGAAAATTTTAATAGGAATACTGCTATTTGCACTTGCATCTAGCACCCTTGCACTTGAGGAAAGTGAGCAAGGGCTAAAATCTGAAATAATATTAACTTTAGAGTCCGTAAGCAATTTAAATGGAGGCATTGAACAACGCAGCGGTTTTTTACAAAATCTGGATATAACTTTTGAAGTAGATACAAAAAATGCCTCTTTATGGGATAACGGGACCTTTTTTGTTTATTTTTTAGGCAGTCACGGTAGTAATCCAACAGAATATATTGGGGATATTCAGGCTAGCAGTAATATTGAGGCATTTGATACTTTTAAACTCTATGAAGCATGGTATGAGCATCAATGGGGTGACTTTAGTTTATTAGCAGGCTTACACGATTACAATAGCGAATTTGATGTATTAGAAAGTGCAGGTTTGTTTTTTGGCAGTTCGTTTGGAATCAGCCCAGATACCTCCCAGCTTGGCCCTTCCATTTTTCCAACAACTGCATTAGCCATACGTGGCTTGTGGCTTAATGAAGCAGGTTATTTTGTTCGTGGTGCAATATATGATGGAATACCCGGTGATCCGGATAATGAAAGTGGAACACATATTATACTAAAAAAATCAGATGGGCTGTTTAATGCTTTAGAACTTGGTCAGGAAACAAATAACTATAAAATAGCTCTGGGTGGCTGGTATCATACTACCGATTATACAGACTTTGCGGATAAAGATCGCAATAATAACAAGGGTATTTATTTGATAGCAGAACACCATATTGGCAAGGACAGCGCATTATTTGTTCAATTGGGATCTGCCCAGGAAGATCGGAATGAAATAGGCCGTTATGTGGGTTTAGGCTGGCATACAACTAATTTATTTAATATTAATGATGAAGCTGGATTTGCTATTGCTCATGCCCGTGCTTCAAAAGATAATCGCAAACTGAATAATTTAGAAAGTGCAGAAACCGCTTTTGAATTAAGTTATGCTTACCTGCTGAATAAGCATGTCCATATCCAACCTTCATTGCAGTATGTGATGAATCCTTCCATGGATTCCAATATAGATAATGCAACTGTTTTTGCAATTCGACTAACATTAAGTTATTAATATGCAAAACTTTTATAACTCTTGTAATATTCAGCTGAGGCTGATATATTAAAATTTATGAAATTTAAAAAAATCTTATCGTATTTATTGTTAGCCGTTTTTTGTATTCAAACGGCTTCCGCTGCATTTGATTTACACGCAAAAAAAGCTGCCTCGCCAGCAATAGATATCACCAACCAGTACATTGAGCACTATAACTATAATAATAGTTTACAATGTACTCATGGTGATAAAGAAAACCACTCACAAGACAGCTCGAATGAACAGCCAGACCATCACCATGGTTGCTCGGGACACCTTACCTATTCCTCTTTTAGAGATCACTCTGATCTGAACATCCGTTTTTCTGCCTATACTACGTATTTCATATACCATTCTGGTGTCTATTCAACTATTTCTACTCCCGATTTTAGGCCTCCAATTTTCTCATAATAGCAAAACTTTTGGCTAATTTTTTTCTGAGCAGTTTTTGTGGCTTTAGATTGCTATTGCTTTAAGCAATACTATGCTTAACTTTATATGATCTTCCTATAGCTCATCAATATATTGGTCTTATCTTTATGTAAAAAAAATATGAGAGCAGCATTATGCACCCTATTACCAATAAATCACCAATAAACACACTTGTTTCATTTACTCTTTTATCGGTATTTCTTGTTATAAATAATGCTCAGGCTGAATTAAACTATGCAGTAAAAAAACGCAGTTATAACTCCTATATTGTGCCTGGACATATTGATTATCTGATTATTGCTGCAAATGGCAAACTTATTAGGAGTCAAACGGTAAACTATTCTCCCAGCCTCTCCCAGAGACGATGGAAATTTGGCAGTAAATTTAGCTTTTTTTACCCAAAAATCTTCCACAAGGTAGTTCTATTAAACTTGCCTGGCATCCAAACCAGTCAAAAAACCACTTAAGCTCTGTAGATTAACAGAAATAAAACAGCTTCATTTAAAGCTAAAACTAACAGGAACAATACTTCCTGTTTGCAATTTAATCCATATTAATTATTAGGAAATAGTATGAAAAAACTGTTCATGTATCCGTATCTAAAAACTTGTATAGGTTTATTATTTTTGCAACTGACTATGGTGCAAAATATTTCTGCCATAGAACTAAACACACAATCCACTAATAACAGCTGGGCAAAATGGATGCTTACCCAGGTACAGTCCCTGCCCTCATCAAAGGCAATAAAACAGGGCGGCTTAATTGCTCATGCGCAACAAAAAGCAAGCCAGCAAGCCTTATATAATCCACAACTGAGAGCTTCATATACCAATAAAGAGGACAGCGAATACAATGTAGTAGTATCACAAACTCTTGATTTATTTGATCAACGTGCGGCAAACTCTCAATTGGGTTTGGTCAATTATGAACTGGTTATGTTGCAAAATAGTCAACAATTGGAGAAGAGCCTGGCACAAGCCTTATTGGCTTATATTGAATATTCTTCATCCAAACAACTTTTGCAGGTTTCTAAAAAACAGGAAAAATTACTGACTAGATTAACATTGGATCTTAAATTACGGGAAGAAGCAGGTGATGTAGGACAAATTGATGCTGAAATGGCTTATTTGTCATTAACACAAAATTTGCAGCAAATAAACCTGACTGAAATTCATTACCGAAAAGCCCTATCTAATATACAAAAATCTCTTAATAGCGCTGCAATACCCAACCATCCTCAAGCTTCAATTTGGGTTAATACCATAGCTACAAAAGAAATAGCTGCAAAACTCGAAAATGCTTTAGCCATCCAATATGCCCAGAAACAATTACAGCAATCACAAGTTCAATCAAAAATTAAGCAATTAAAAAAGAAAGTGAATCCTACCATTGGTTTAGGGGCTGGTCGTGATGGCAGTGAAGCCACTATTATTTTTGAAATATCCGTTCCATTAAATATTAGAAATAATTTTTCATCACAATATAATGCGGCACTACATAAAGTAAATCAAAGTGAATTTGAGTTACAAGAACAACAGCGTTTAGTTAAAAATAATATTAAACAAAGTGCAGCTAGTTACCGGCAAATAAAAGCCCGAGTTTTAAGCTGGCAAAAATTAATTGGTAGGCGCCTTAAAAATAGTCAATCATTACTAAATACACAATGGCAAAGTGGTGATATTAGTACTGCTGACTATTTGTTTTCCTTAAAACAAATAACCGACACTCTGGTTGCTAATATTGAATTAACAGCAGAAATGCATAAAGCATGGGTTGAATGGTTATTAGCTTCTAGCCAGGTTCAAAAATGGCTTGAAACAATTAAATAAGATTAGGTAGAGAAATACAAATGTTAAAATTTAAAAAAACACTTTTTTCAAAAGCACTGGCAGCGTTAAGTATTATTTTGTTACTGTCTTTATTTACTTTCGTTGTTGCTGAAAAACATACACACACGGATGAAGGTGATCACAAAATTGAAGCACAGCAAAATAACCATGATGAGCATGAACATAACGATGGTGAGGATAAACATAATGACCACGATGGACATGATGATTTAAATGCAAAGGATGAACATGACCATGAAGAAGCAGGTTTTGTAAAAATTTCTTCAAAGCAACAACAAATGGCAGGTATAAAAGTTGCCATGATCCAATCCCAAAAAAATGTAAATCAGATTATTTCAGCACCTGGAGAAGTCGTTAATGATCTCTATAACACCACTTTATTAACCACCCAAATTGACTCTAAAGTAGTAAAACGTAAAGTGGTTCTAGGGCAACATGTAAGCAAAGGCAAAGTAATTGCTATTTTATATAGTCTGCATATAGCAAACTCTCAAAATCAGCTCAGGGTAGCTTTATCGGAATGGCAAAGGGTTAAAAAACTCGGTAAAAAAACAGTGGGAGCCAAACGTTTTATTAGTGCCCGGGGAGATTTTGAAAAAAATAAATCTACCCTGCTTGCTTATGGTTTTAATAAAAACTTAATTCAACAATTTATACTTGGAAAAAATTCTTATAAATCAGGTGAATATCCTGTTATAGCACCACATAATGGAGTTATTCTAGAAGATAATTTTCAGTCAGGTCAGTTTTTAACAGCAGGTTCAACCATAGCTTTATTAGTTGACGAAGACCATGTTTGGGTGGAAGCTCTTCTTGCTCCTGAAATTGGTCAACAGATCCCAGTCGGAACAAAAGCCCAGGTGGTAATTGCAAATAAAACATTTAATGCCAGGGTTATTCACGATAGCCATGCCATTGATGAGACAACTCGCACGCGTAAAATTCGTTTATCCATCAAAAATAAAAATCATCTGCTGCATGCCGGTTTATTTGCCGATGTGTTTTTAGAATTACCGCTAGCAGAAGAAATAATTTTATTACCAGAATCCGCACTAATGCGCTCAGCAGATGGTGATTGGACTGTATTTATAGAACAACAAGTGGGCATTTTTGAGCAACACAAAGTTATCTTAGAAAATACTATTAATGGAAAACACCACATAACGGGGCTAAAACCCGGGCAACGTATTGCTATTGAAGGGGCTTTTTTTCTGGCTTCAGAGATGGCCAAGGGTGGTTTTGACCCGCACAATCATTAATATCCTTAGAACAGTCCTTACTCAGAGTATTTAAACTTATTTTATAAAACACACGCGTTTGTGGAGAAGTATAATGTTTTTTCGTTTAATAAATTGGTCAGTTAGCAACCGCTTATTGGTGGTTATTATGCTGGCTGTTTTTGCATTTGCCAGTTATTTGCTTATTCCAAAATTAAATCTGGATGCTTTTCCAGATGTGACTAATGTTCAGGTGGTGGTAAATACTGAAGCACCCGGTCTTGCTGCAGAAGAAGTGGAGCAATTAATCACTTTCCCCATTGAGTCGGTGATGTATGCATTGCCCGATGTTAAAGAAGTCCGCTCCATTTCAAAAACGGGGCTGTCTGGAATTACTATAGTTTTTAATGAAGGCTCGGATATTTATTTTGCCCGACAATTAGTGTTTGAGCGCCTGCAACAAGCCAAAGAAATGATTCCTGGTGGGGTGGGCACACCTGAAATTGGGCCTAATACTTCTGGATTAGGTCAGGTTTATCAATATTTATTAGTTGCAGATCCCGGTTCGGGTTATGACACCATGGCCCTGCGAAGCCTCAACGACTGGGTGGTAAAGTTATTATTAATGCCTGTTGATGGGGTTACCGATGTACTTTCTTTTGGTGGTGAAGTAAAACAATACCAGGTTAATATTAACCCTTCAAAATTACTCTCGTATAAACTTACTATTAATGATGTTATTAACAGGATTAACCAGAGTAATAAAAATTCTGGTGGCTGGTATATGGATAGGGGCCAGGAGCAGCTTGTTATTCGAGGTGTTGGCTGGCTGCGTGGTGGCAAGCAGGGCTTGCAAGACATCGCCAATATTCCGGTTATTGAACAACATGGTGTGGTGGTTAGAGTTAAAGATTTAGCCAGGGTAGAGTTTGGACAGGAAATCAGACAGGGAGCCGTGACTATGACCCGTCGTAATAACCAGGGGGATATCGAAGCACTAGGTGAAGTGGTTTCTGGAATTGTTTTAAAACGTATGGGTTCTAACACCAAGGCCACTATTGATGGTATTAATGAACGTCTGGAACTGATTCAACAAGCCCTGCCAGCGGGGGTTAAATTTGATGGTTTTTATGACCAGTCAGAGTTAATCAGCAAAGCCGTACAAACCGTAGTAGATGCCTTATTCATGGCATTTGTATTTATTGTTATTATTCTGGCATTATTTCTGGTAAATATTAGAGCTACTTTATTAGTACTTATCTCCATTCCCTTATCCATTGGTTTGGCTCTAATGGTAATGTCATGGTATGGGCTTTCTGCTAATCTGATGTCTCTGGGAGGGCTTGCAGTGGCTATTGGTATGCTGGTGGATGGCTCAGTGGTAATGGTTGAGAATATATTTAAACACCTTAGTCAGCCCGATCGCCAGCACGATAAAGAGGTTGCGGAACATATTGCTTTAAATGATAACGATCCCTACGATGTGCAGCAGGATAGTCACGGCATTGGTTTACGTATTAAAGCCGCAGGGCAAGAAGTGGCACGACCGGTGTTTTTTGCAGCAATGATTATTTTAGTGGTTTTTTCTCCTATTTTTTCATTTCAAGGCGTTGAAGCGAAGTTATTCCAACCTATGGCAATTAGCATTATGTTGGCGGTATTAGCATCGGTTATAGTGGCTTTATTAGTGGTTCCTGCTCTGGCAACCTATCTCTTTAAAAGAGGAGTAAAACAAAGGCAAAGCCTGCTATTAATTCCTCTGGAATATGTATACAAAAAATTACTCCGCATTGCATTAAAGTGGCCTGCGGTTGTTGTGCTTATCTCTATTGGCTTATTTGCTTATGCTCTTTCAACCCTGCCCAACATTGGTACCGAATTTGTGCCTGAGCTGGAAGAAGGTACCATTAATCTGCGCACCACGCTTGCACCATCTGCCAGTATGGAAACATCCATCAGGGTTGCCAAAAAACTGGAATTGCAATTAATGCATTTTCCTGAAGTGACCTATACACTGAGTCGGATTGGCCGTGCTGAAATTGGCGGAGACCCGGAACCGGTAAATAATATTGAAATTTATATCGGATTAAAACCCATTACAGAATGGACTTCTGCAACTAATCGCATTGAATTACAGAAGCTAATGGAACAAAAGCTGGCAGTCCACCCAGGTTTGTTATTTAACTTTTCCCAACCCATTGCCACCCGTGTAGATGAGTTATTATCGGGAGTAAAAGCGCAACTGGCAATTAAGTTATTTGGCAAAGACCTTGCAGTTCTGGCTGAAAAGGGCAAAGCCATTGAAGAGCAGGTCAAAAAGATTGCCGGTGCAGTAGATGTTGCTATGGAGCAAATTGCAGGCGAAGCTCAATTAGTTATACGCCCCAATAGAGAAGCACTTTCACGCTTTGGCATTTCCATCTCCCAGGTGATGTCCTTAATCGAACAAGGGGTGGGTGGAGTAAGTGCCGGTCAGGTTATTCAGGGCAATGAACGCTATGATATTTATGTACGTTTGCAGGAGCAATATCGCAATTCTGCACAGGCAATCAAAGATTTAAGAATACAAGCAGCCAATGGTGCCTGGGTTAGAGTTGCCGATGTAGCAAAAGTACAAATAGAATCCGGCCCGCCACAGATCCGTCGCGATGATGTGCAACGCCGAGTGGTTATTCAGGCCAATGTACAAGGCCGTGATATGGGCAGTGTAGTAAATGATATTAAACAGGCCATAACGGATAAAGTAGATTTACCCGTGGGCTATAGTGTAGATATTGGGGGGCAATATGAAAATCAGCAACGTGCGCAAAATCGTTTAATGATTGTAGTACCCATTTCCATTGCTCTTATCGCCTTATTGCTCTATTTTGCATTTAACTCTATTGGTCAGGCTCTGCTGATAATGGTCAATGTGCCATTGGCATTAATCGGCGGAATTTTTGCCCTGTATTTAAGCGGGCAATATTTATCGGTACCCAGCTCGGTAGGATTTATTACACTTTTTGGAGTGGCAGTGCTTAATGGGGTAGTAATGGTTGAAAGCATCAATCAACGCATTATAGGAGGCCAGGCCATGCACGATGCAGTATATGAAGGAGCCATTGCCAGATTGCGCCCGGTACTGATGACAGCATTAACTTCTGCGCTGGGTTTAATACCGGTATTGATCTCTTCTGGAGTGGGGGCTGAAATTCAAAAACCACTAGCCAGTGTTATTGAAGGCGGTTTAATCAGTGCCACATTTTTAACCTTATTTGTGGTCCCCTGTTTATTTGCTTTCTTTTCCAAAGCTAAGTTTTCAAGGGGGGATGATTTGTAAATTTTTCAAGTATCAGAGTTTTCTAGTATAAAAAAAGCCATCATCTCGTTAAGAGCTAAGGTCTGAGCACTCATTTCTTCTGATGTGGATGCTAATTCTTCGGAAAGTGCGGCATTATTTTGTGTTACTGTATCCAGTTGTGCCATAGCATCATTAATTTCGTTGATACCAGATGCTTGTTCATCACTGGCTGCGCTGATTTCCTGGACTAAATCTGCAGTTTTTTGGATTTTTGGTACAATTTCATCTAATAATTCTCCCGCTTTAACTGAAACAGCTACACTGCTTTTTGCCAAATTACTAATTTCACCAGCTGCTTCCTCACTACGTGCGGCTAATTTACGTACTTCGGTTGCTACTACAGCAAAACCTTTACCGTGGTTTCCTGCACGAGCTGCTTCAATAGCTGCATTGAGTGCTAGTAGATTGGTTTGATAGGCAATATCTTCAATGATACTAATTTTATCTGCTATTTCCTTCATTGCTGATACCGTTTCTTTTACGGCCTTTCCACCTTCCAAAGCCTGGACTGATACAGCTGTAGCCATTTTTTCGGTCTGCATAGCATTATCTGCACTTTGGTTTACGTTAGCACTCATTTGCTCTAAAGAGGATGAGGTTTCTTCAATACTCGCTGCTTGTTTGGAGGCCCCAGAAGACAGCTCTTGAACACTTTGGCTCAGTTGATTGGAGCCTTGAGCAATGTTATTAGTGGCTAATTTAACTTCACTTACCGTCTTGTGCAATTGTTCTCGCATAGCTTCCATAGTACTTGCAAGCTGACCTACTTCATCCTCTTGTTTTAGGTTGATATGGTCAGTTAAATCGCCATTGCTCATATTCTTAATCCTGGGCAGGATTTGTAATAATGGATGAACAATACTACGGGCAATCAAGAGACTGATTAAAATGCCAATAACTACACTGATCACGGATAATATATATATATCCTCACGTGTATTTTTACCCGCCTGAAACATCTGCTGATCAGTCATAATCTGTTTATTGACGTAATCATTCATCTGGTGGAACAAATCTTGGACTTGTGCTAAAAATACTTGTGTTTTAGTTGAGAAAATTTGTTCTGCTTTGGCCTTACCCTGCAATTCTTGTGTGGATAATTTATATAGTGATTTTAGGTTGGCACGGGCTTTGGTTAGGGCTTTAGCTGTTTGAGTTTGGTAAATTTGTAATGCTCCATCATAATTTTTTTGGTGTAACTGTTGGTTAATAGCCTGGGTGGAATCATGTAAGGCCATATGATTGGGTTCTAGTTGAGATAAGAGGGAGGAGTAATTATCATTTTTCTGTGCTAGTTTATTGGCATTGTCACTATAAATAAAAATGCCCAGGTTACATTTATGTGGATCGATTTGCACGGACACCAGGGTATCTTTTTGAAGGATGGACTCCAGTAGTTGATTTGACCACTTCATGTGTTCTAATTCTTTTTGTACAAAAAAAGCAGGCAAGCTGGTATCAGCAGATTGATGATGGAGGGCAATTTCTTGTGCACTTTCATGCAGATGTATATGGGGTTGTTCTATTTCCTTAAGTAAGAGAGCTAAGCCTGGTAAGAGTTTTAAGGCATACTCTGCTCCTTGACCATAATACCATTTGCCAAAGGCACATTGCTTCGGATCAGTTTGAACATCTAAAGTATTTACTCTGTCATCGGTAATAAAATTACCAACTGTTTGAACCCATTTAAGATGTTCCACCTCTCGTTGTAGTATATTAGCTCGTAATTTATTGCCTTCAATCACCTCTGAACCATTATCCAGAATAGTGTTAATCCCTTTGATAGACCAGATATTATTGCCGATAAAAAGTAATAATAAAAACCCACTGCCAGCTAAAATCTTATTACGTAAGGATACATTTTTCCATGACATTATCAATTTTCCTATTTTCATTAGGCATAAATAGTAAAAAATTTCCAGTAATATATGAAGGAGTGTAGCACTTAATTTAGTAAATACCCATACTAAATATAAACTATTAATTGTTATTGTAAAATGCATTGTATTTTTATTTAGATAAATGCAGAGTATGTTTTAGCTATTTTTATGTGTTATTGTTTTTTTATTTAATGTCAATGATTTCACTAAAAACATCACAAGTGGGACGTTTATAGCTTATATTTTAAGCTGCTCAAAAGATCAAATTAATACAGAACATATGGATGCACCGATAAAAGAAAAGTAATAGCAGAAGTTTATGAGAATGGCTTTGTAATATTTGGGAGAGCTGCAAACTAACAAAGCTAAAGCTAATTTTCAAAAAGCATTAACCGTTAATCCAGAAAGTATTGAGGTTTTAGAAAATTTATATCAGCTGGCAAAACAGCAGAAAAATGATCTGCACTATAAAAATTATGCAACTAAACTGATACATTCTTATGTCAGCCATGCGCAATTTGAGCAAATGTTAGCTACTTTTGCAAGCTACCTAAATAAATTCAGGGAAATTCCTCAAATAAGTGATAGTGATTATTTGTTACTCATACGTTATCTGATTAAAATTAAAAATTACCAGCGAGCTGAAAGCACAATTATTAGCATAAACTACTTATACACCTTTTTATCCAGCCCAAATTTTTGCATTTTATCATAGAGGGTTTTCCTTGGTAGCCCAAGCAGGCGCATAGTATCTTTAATTACTCCTCCCGAATCAGCCAGCGCCTCTTTGATGAGGGCGCGCTCAAATACTTCAACATGTTCAGGAAGGCTGATTGGAGTGCAGGGATTATGTTCTGTATCACCTTCTAATTTTGAGATACACTCATCACCTAATAATACAAATCGCTCTGCTACATTGCGTAGTTCGCGAATATTTCCAGGCCAGTTAAATGCCATTAGGCGCTGATAAATATTGGCAGGAATAGTGGGAACTTCTCTGCCATAACGGGCAGAAGAGATCAGTAAAAAATGTTTAAATAAAAGGGGGATATCTTGCCTGCGCTCACGTAAGGTGGGAATATCTAAAATAACTACATTGAGGCGATAATAGAGATCTTCGCGAAATTCACCCTTGTTTGCCAGGGCTCTTAAATCTACTTTAGAAGCTGAAATAATACGTATATCCAGCTGAATACTTTCATTAGAACCTATACGTTCCAGTGATCGTTCTTGTAACACACGTAATAAACGAACCTGTGTTCCCACTGGCATAGATTCAATTTCATCAAGAAAAATGGTTCCTCCTTTGGCGTACTCAAATTTACCCAGGCGCTGGGTTTCTGCCCCGGTAAAAGCACCTTTTTCGTGACCAAATAATTCACTTTCTATAAGATTTTCGGGGATTGCACCACAATTGATGGCTACGAAGTTTTTATCACTGCGTTTACTGAGTTTGTGTAAGGAACGAGCAACTAGCTCCTTACCGGTTCCTGTTTCACCTACTAAGAGAATATCTGCATCGGTATCAGAGAGTTGTTTAATGGTGTTGCGTAAGGCTTTTATGGAACGACTTTTACCAATAATTCTGGGCCCAGGAACATCCTGATCTTCTAATTCATTTTTAAGTTGGCGGTTTTCTATGGTGAGCTTGCGCTTGTCTAATGCGCGCTTAACTGTTTCAACCATACGATCAGCTGAAAAAGGTTTTTCGATAAAATCGTAGGCTCCCATCTGGATAGCATCTACCGCCATAGAAATATCTCCATGGCCTGTTATTAATATTACGGGTAATTCGCTGTCTAATTTTTGTGCTTCCTGTAATAGCTTTTTACCGTCCATTCCTGGTAGGCGAATATCACACACAATAACTCCAGGCCATTGAGCATCTAATTTGGGTAAAGCATCTTCTGCTTTTTCAAATAATTCTACGCTATATCCTGCAAGTTCTAATGTTTGCTCATTGGCCAGACGAAGATGGTGTTCATCATCAATGAAAAAAACATTAGTGTTCATTTTTGTCATACCTGCTCTCCGCGACTAATAATGCGATAGTAAATCGTGCCCCACCTGTGGCTAAATTACGTACAGATAATTTGCCATCCATAATATCCATAATTCTGGCTGAAATAGACAGGCCTAAACCCAGGCCAGATTTTTTGGTAGTAAAAAAGGGATCAAAAATCTTTTCCATATGTTCTAGTTCAATTCCTTGTCCATTATCATCTACATGTATTAAAGCCCATTGTTTGTCCCGTTCTATATGAATGGTTACTTTAGCAGAATCTTCAGATTCAATGGCTTGCATGGCATTATTAATCAGGTTGATTAAAATTTGTTCCAGCTGAATAATATCTGCACGCGCTTTTAAGCCAGAGCTATGGTTTTGAATATTAATAATCGAGCTACTTTTTTTATATTTGTGGCTGACTATATCAATAGCAGATTGAATGACTTTTTGTATGCCCACAATTTCCATATTTTGATGCGATTTACGTGAAAAAAATTTCAGTTGAGAGCTAATTTTACTCATACGTTTAGTCAGTAGAACTATACGGCAAAGGTTTTCATCTACTGCTTTGAGTTTGTTTATACTCAGGAATTTTCTGGCATTATCGGTATAACTGCGAATGGCAGCCAGAGGATTATTTAACTCATGGCTAATACTTGCTGACATTTGCCCTAATACAGCTAATTTTGCGGTTTGAATTAATTCGTTCTGAGTTTTTAGCAGCATTTTCTCTGTCTGCTTACGTTCATCGATTTCATGAATTAAGTCGGTGGTTCTAACTGCAACCTGATGTTCCAACTGTTTTTTTGCTTCGAGTTGAAAGTGCTCTCGTTCATGCTGACGTTTAAGGCGTTGTAAAAAAAGAAAACTGAGCAGCAGCAGCAGTATTAGAATCAGAAACAAAACAATGGTGGTGATTAAGCGTTCTTCTTTAATTTTACTAAGAGGAGCCAGGATCATAACATCCCAGCCTGCATGAGGCATATTTTTTTGGATGGTATAATATTCATTATTATTTTTCTCACTAATATTATTTATTCTAAGCAATTTGCTGTCTGGAGAAATTAATTCCAGAGTCTCAACACCCAGGTTCTTGATGATAATATTACTATAGCGCTGGCTAAGGTGTATATTGTTAAGAGTTGCTGTGGGAATAGGTTTTATACTTTGATAGAGCCATTTTTTTTGTGTGGTAATAAAGGTAATGCCATTGGGATCGCTGACAATAAACTGAATTTTTCGGTTTGACCAGTTTAGCTCAATATTAGATAAATCCATTTTAACAACAATAACACCTAAATTTTGAGCCGCATAAACAATAGGATAGGCAAAATAATAACCGCGTTCACCAGATGTAGTTCCCAGAGCAAAATAACGCCCCAGCTGCCCTTGCATGGCATTTATAAAATAGGGTCTAAAATTAAAATTCTGTTGATTAAATGTTTGTTTTTTCTGCCAATTACTGGCTGCCAGAGTTAAGCCTTCAGAATTCATTAAATAAGTATCGGAAGCACCAATAATATTATTAATATCTTCTAAAAAATAGTTTACCAGATCTATGCGGGGATTACTGTCTGGGTGCTTTAATAGATCAACTAAAATACTATTTTTAGATATAAGTTGTGGAATAAATTGAAAACGTGCCAGACGAGCATCTAAATGGCTGATAAATTGATTCAGCTGTTGCTGGCTATTTTTATGCAGTTTTTGAATACCCAATTTCCAGCTGAAATAACCTCCAGACCATATAATTACCAGCATCAGTATCATTATTGATAAAACTATTAATGCTTTTAAAAAGTAAGGTTTTTTTATTTTTTTCATAAAATTATGACTGCTTATTTTTTCTTATAATAGTGTAATCATCTTTATATTACTAGCTTGCTGCTATGCTTATTAGTTTAGATATTTAACTCATTAATAGAAGCTATATTTTTTGTTTAATTTAGGGTAAGTTTATACCCATAAAAAGATGTAAATGGGTGGGTTTCCACTCATTTTAAATTACTTATAAAAGGTAACACCTTCAGCTTAGTGTATATATTTCTGAGACTTAGCTCATATTTTTAATATTTATTCATATTGGCATAAATCATGATACATAGTCCGATGAAGTTCATAACAAAATTGGACAATTAATTCACATTAAAATTATCACTCGAAGAGGTATAAAATGAGAAAGATTCTATTAGGTATTGTTATTTCATCCACATTAACCGTTGCTAGTACAGCTGCTTTTGCAAAATGCGACCCTGGTGAAATTGTTATTAAGTTCAGTCATGTAACAAACACCGATAAACACCCCAAAGGTATTGCTGCTTCATTACTAGAAAAACGAGTAAATGAAGAGATGAATGGTAAAGCCTGTATGCAGGTATTCCCAAATTCAACCCTTTATAATGATAAAAAAGTGCTTGAAGCAATGTTAAATGGTGATGTGCAAATGGCAGCACCTTCATTATCAAAATTTGAAAAATTCACCAAAAAATTCCGTATTTTTGATCTTCCCTTTGTTTTTGATGATGTAGATGCAGTGGATCGTTTCCAAAACTCTGCTGAAGGTCAAAAACTTAAAAATGCCATGAATCGTCGTGGCTTAAAAGGTCTGGAGTTTTGGCATAATGGTATGAAACAAATGTCAGCAAATAAACCTTTGATCAAACCTGCTGATGCAAAGGGACTTAAATTTCGTGTAATGGCATCGGATGTTTTGGTAGCGCAATTTGAGCAATTAGGAGCCAGCCCACAGAAAATGTCTTTTAAAGAAGTTTATGGTGGTTTACAAACTAAGGTAATTGATGGACAAGAAAATAGTTGGTCAAATATCTATGGTAAAAAATTCTTTGAAGTGCAGGATGGTATAACAGAAACCAATCACGGTATTCTTGATTATCTGGTTGTTACCTCAAGTAAATGGTGGGATGGATTACCAGCAGATGTTCGTGACCAATTAGCAACTATCCTAAAAGAAGTAACTCAAGCAAGAAATGCAGAATCTACTAAAGTTAATAATGAGAACAAACAAAATATTATTAAAGCCGGTTCTAAAGTTCGTACTTTAACTGATGCTCAACGCCAGGAATGGGTTGATGCAATGAAACCTGTATGGAAAAAGTTTGAAAAAGACATTGGTGAAAATTTAATGAATGCTGCTTTAAAAGCTAATAACTAATTCTTACCCGATAAGAATATTCTCTCATTCCCATGCTTTTGTGTGGGAATGTTTGTTTTTTTGTGTAATAGAGAATATTTTTATTATAAAAAAGCTATTCAAGGGGAGTAGAAGTTCATGAAACAAGAACATCTAGATAAACTAGGCCGCATAACGGATAACATTGAAGAAACATCTATAGCTGTATGCATGGGCTTAATGACAATAATAACCTTTGCAAATGTTATTGCCCGTTACGTTTTTAACGAGAATATCTTATGGGCTTTGGAGGTAACTGTATTTCTATTTGCCTGGCTGGTTCTAATGGGTGCTTCATACGCAGTTAAACACCATATTCATATAGGTGTGGATGTAGTGATTAATGTGCTATCCCCCCAAAAAAGAAAAATCCTGACACTGATTGCAATTGCAGCATGTCTGGCATACTCAATTTTATTACTAATAGGCTCATGGAACTATTGGTACCCCTTTATTACTGAACGAGCATGGCTGGAAACAGATGATATTCCCATGCCCCAATTTTTAATGTTTATGGCAGATATATTTAATGAAGGTGAAGCATATGAAAAAATGCCTCGCTTTATCCCTTATCTTGCTCTGCCTTTAGGTATGGCTCTGTTTACATTAAGATTTTTTCAATTGGGCTGGTATGTAATAAATGGCAAGGTAGACAAGATAATATCCTGTCATGAAGTGGAAGATGAAATGGAAAACGCTATGGAGCTAGAGGAAGATTTAGACCAACCTACAGATAAAAAGGAGAAAAAATAATGGCTATTACTATTCTTTTTCTTATGGTAATTGCTTTTATGCTGATTGGTGTACCCATTGCCGTCTCTCTTGGCCTTTCCAGTATTATCTTTCTTATGGTTCACTCTGATTCCTCATTGGCATCAGTAGCACAAACAATGTTCTCAGCATTTGAAGGACATTACACCTTACTCGCAATCCCATTTTTTATTTTAGCCTCCGTGTTTATGTCAACTGGTGGCGTAGCACATAGAATTATACGTTTTGCAATTGCTCTGGTTGGCTCCTTTAGAGGAGGTCTGGCAATGGCTTCCGTTTTTGCCTGTATGATGTTTGCCGCTTTATCTGGCTCCTCTCCTGCAACCGTTGTAGCAATCGGTAGTATTGCTATTGCAGGCATGATACAAGTGGGTTATACCAAAGAATTTGCAGCAGGTGTAATCTGTAATGCAGGAACTTTAGGAATTTTAATCCCCCCGTCCATTGTTATGGTGGTCTATGCTGCGGCTACCGATGTTTCTGTAGGTAGAATGTTTTTAGCAGGGGTAATTCCTGGATTAATGGCTGGCGGCATGTTAATGCTGGGTATATATGCAGTTGCCTGTTATAAGGGACTGCCAGCTCAGCCCTGGGCGGGTTGGGGCAATGTCTTCAGTGCGGTAAAAGATGCCAGTTGGGGTCTGTTATTAATTGTTATTATCCTCGGTGGAATTTATGGCGGTATTTTTACCCCAACGGAGGCCGCTGCGGTAGCTGCGGTTTATGCCTTTCTTATCTCCAATTTTATTTATCGTGATATGGGGCCGTTTAAAGAAAAAGGAGCTGGGGGCATTATGATCCTATGGCGAGGCCTGTCGGTGTTCTGGCATGAAGATACTAAACGCAGCCTGTTTGAAGCAGGAAAGCTGACCATTATGTTATTATTTATTATTGCTAATGCGTTGATTCTTAAGCATGTATTAACTGAGGAACGTATCCCTCAAATGCTAACCGAAGTCATGTTAAATGCTGGTTTTGGCCCGATTATGTTTTTAATTGTGGTGAATATTTTATTACTCATTGGTGGTCAGTTTATGGAGCCATCGGGTTTACTTATTATTGTTGCACCTCTGGTCTTTCCTATTGCTATGGAATTAGGAATCGACCCCATCCATCTAGGAATAATCATGGTAGTTAATATGGAAATTGGAATGATTACCCCACCTGTAGGTCTAAACCTATTTGTGACTGCAGGTGTTGCCAAAATGCAAGTGCATAGTGTAGTTAAAGCTGCTGCACCATGGCTTGCAATTTTAGTGGTATTTTTAATAATTGTAACTTATGTTCCAGCGGTATCTACTTGGTTACCCACCTTAATGATGGGCCCTGAAGTAATTACTAAGTAATAAATTAAACTTTATAAAATATAGTTGAAGGAAAAAAATGAAAGCCACAATTAAAACCATACTATATGCAACTAATATGGGGGAACATACTCGCCCAGTATTTCGTTATGCCTTAAATATAGCAGAGCAACATAATGCAAAAGTGGTTATGTTACATGTTATAGAGCCATTAAATTCGGGAGTATTAGTGGCTATTGATGTATATATGCCTAAAGTAAAAGCTAAAGATGTGCTTAAAGATGGGATGAAAAAAGCCTTATCAAAAATGCGTTCACGTTTAGATAAATTTTATACGGATGAGAAAATAGAAGCCGAATCAGAGCGTAAACTTATTTCTAAAGTAAAAGTTGTAAGTGGTAAAGCAGCTGAAAGCATAGTTAAACAGGCAGAAAAAGTGGGAGCCGATCTTATTGTTATTGGCTCTCACACCAGCCCAGCCATAAGTACTGCTTTAATAGGCTCAACTGCTAATAAAGTAACACAACTTTCCAGTGTTCCTGTTCTTGTTGTTCCTGTGCGTGAGTAGTTCTCTAGAGTACAAT
>JASFYQ010000117.1:0-15851 GCA_045047105.1 Pseudomonadota bacterium
TTTGGAAACAATGGCTTTGGCAACAATAGTAATTATGGCCCAGATACTCGCTGGTTTACTGATACCCCAAGACGCTGGATGAGAAATGGTCCTAAAGAAGGTGCTGGCCAGGTGTTTGATGATTTTTTAGATGCCCCAAGCCGTATGGGTGATATGCCAGGAGGTTGGAGTGCTCCAACTATCAGTGTACCTAATCCAATAGATGTGGCTGATGAGTTAGAGCGTGGAAGTAAAGACATGTTTAACAATGACTAAAAAGGTAATCTGAATGTTTTATACTAAAAAGCAACTGGCTATATTTTCCATTCTAATTTTATCAGTTGCCTTTTCTTCTATACTTAGAGCAGACAAACTTTATGTGTCTAAAAACCTTAAAGTCCATACTGAAGCCTCATTAGAAAGCCCTGTTAATCATCTATTACTAGGTGGCGAAGAGGTGGAGGTTTTGCGTATTGATGGTGATTTTACTGAAGTTCAGAATGGGGGTGATCATATTGGCTGGGTAGCCTCTGAGTTTTTAAGTAATATAAAACCTGCCAGCCTTGAAAAAACTTCTACTGCTGGAACAACTACTCCAGCAGCAGAAAACACCCAAACAAAAACCAATAAAATAAAACCTATAGCTAAAAAATCGGTAGTTAAAAAGCCTATAACCAAAAAAAAACAAACTCGCAATAAACAGTCTGGTTCTTCAAAAAAAACAAAAAAACAAGAGCGTATAAAAACTCAAACAGCACAACAACAAGCATCCATTGTAAATGCCGAAACAAAGCAACAATTACAATTAAAACTGGATAAAATCCGAGACATCCTGGATATGGATGGAACTTCTCAGCAACAATTTGCTATAAGCAATAACTATAACCTTAATTTATGGTTAATTGCAGCAGCAGGAGTTTTTGGTTTTATATTAGGTATTATGTGGCATGATTTTCGTCAGCGTAGACGCCATGGCGGATACAAAGTATAAGTATTAAGCACAGGAATAAATTGATTGAAATACCATGATCTTCGTGATTTTATTAAACAACTTGAACAACAAGGCGAACTAAAACGTATTGCATTTGAGGTCGATCCACACTTGCAAATGACTGAGATTGCCGATCGAGTACTTAAAGCTGGTGGCCCGGCTTTATTGTTTGAGAATCCCAGAGGTTATGATATGCCTGTATTAGTTAATCTGTTTGGTACAGCCAAACGGGTAGCAATGGGCATGGGCGAAGAGTCAGTTGATGCACTGCGTGAAATTGGTGAATTATTAGCTTTTTTAAAAGAACCGGCCCCCCCCAAAAACATTAAAGATGCCTGGTCGAATCTACCAAAATTTCGCAAAGTTTTGGATATGTCGCCAAAGTTAAAAAGTAGTGCTGCCTGCCAAAAATTGGTATTTAAGGGTGATGAGGTAAACCTTAAAAAAATTCCTATTCAAACCTGTTGGCCTGAAGACGTTGCCCCATTAATTACCTGGGGGCTGGTAATTACCAAAGGGCCCAATAAAGATCGCCAAAATCTGGGCATTTACCGTCAGCAACTGCTCTCTAAAAATCAGTTAATTATGCGATGGCTTGCTCACCGAGGCGGTGCATTAGATTTTAAAGAATGGCAAGAAACACATCCCGGGGAAAAATTTCCCATTTCAGTAGCTCTGGGAGCAGATCCTGCAACTATACTTGCAGCAGTAACCCCCGTGCCTGATTCCTTATCTGAATATGCTTTTGCAGGTTTATTAAGAGGCTCAAAAACAGAGCTGGTTAAAAGCCTAAGCAATAATTTAGAGGTTCCCGCCAGTAGTGAAATTATTTTAGAAGGTTATTTGGAAGAGAATAATCTTGCTTCTGAAGGGCCCTATGGAGATCATACCGGTTATTATAATGAAGTAGAAAAATTCCCTGTTTTTACTGTGGAATGTATTACCATGCGTAAAGATCCTATCTATCATAGTACTTATACTGGTAGGCCACCAGATGAGCCTGCCATTTTAGGGGTAGCATTAAATGAAGTTTTTGTTCCTATATTGCAAAAACAATTCCCTGAAATTGTAGATTTTTATTTACCGCCAGAAGGTTGCTCATACCGCATGGCAATTGTGAGTATTAAAAAACAATATCCTGGCCATGCAAAGCGCATACTATTTGGAATATGGTCTTTTTTACGGCAGTTTATGTACACTAAATTTATTATTGTTTGTGATGATGATATAAATATACGAGACTGGAAAGATGTTATTTGGGCAATGACAACCCGAATGGATCCTATCCGTGATACCACCCTGATAGATAACACTCCTATTGATTATCTTGATTTTGCCTCACCAGTTTCAGGTTTAGGCTCTAAAATGGGCCTTGATGCAACCAATAAATTTCCCGGTGAAACTAATCGAGAATGGGGAAAAGCCATAGTTAAAGACCCACAAGTGACGGCATGGGTTGACAAAATTTGGGATAAACTAGAGATTATCTAAATGTAAACAAGTACCAGGCTAGAGCTTATAGCTAATATATAATTAATATATTCCCCAATTACCCGAGAAATTTTTTTTTATGTCGATAATAAAAAAAATACCTATTTCAGCACTTAAGCCTGGCATGTTTATCCTTGAGTTAGATATCTCTTGGCTAAAGAGTCCTTTTTTACGCCACCACAGAAGAGTTGAGAATCAAAATGATATTCTATTATTAAAGCATGCAGGTGTCAGACTGGTTAGTATTGATCTGGAAAAAAGTTTTGATATCCTTAGTAAAACTGATAAATCAACAACTTCAGACAATTTAAACAAAAAAATTGCAATTGATGAACAACAAAACAATAGTGCTTTATCCCCTGCTAAAGATAGCAGTACAGCAGTAGTAGTACAAACTACACCTCTTAGCGAAGAACTTAAAACGGCTAAAGTGATTCAGGGGAAAATCCATAAATTAGTTAATAAACTAAACGAAAATGTAAAAAGTGGTAATCCTATTAGTGTTAAAGGAATTTTGCCCATAATAAATGAGTCTTTAGATAGTATTAAACGTAATGATCAGGCTTTACTTACCAAGTTACACTTGCATCGCAAAGATAAAAGATTAGATGCGCATGCTTTTGCTACTTTTAGCCTGATTCTAACCCTTGCATTAAAAATAGGCTGTACAAAAAAACAAATAGAAATCCTTGGTATGACAGCGTTATTACATGATTGTGGCTGGTCAAAATTACCCATAAATTTATTTGGCAAGGGAAAAAAATATACTCCCGGTGAAAAGCTATTAGTAAAACAACATACCAAATTAGCAAGTCAGGCACTTAGAAAATCTAAGGGGATAGATGAAAATATTATTCAACTCATTGAACAACACCACGAAATATCAAATGGAAAGGGATACCCCAGACAACTTCAGGCAGAACAATTACATAGTCTACACAACCTGCTACAAGTCGTTGATTTATATGACGAGCACTTACATGGGTTAGAAGACAGTCCTGCGATTTTAGCAGTTAATGCTTTAAAAAACCTATATCAGAAAAGTACCATAGGATGGTTTCCTCAATCTCTGGTTTCTGAGATGATTCGTATTTTAGGAATATACCCTATTAATTCCGTAGTAAAACTGACTTCAGGTGAAATTGCTATTGTCACCGAAATAAATCGTAAACTCACCTTACTACCTCGCGTTAAATTAACCCATGATAGCGAACAACAAATTTTTGAAAAGCCGATATTACTTGACTTAGCAGAAGATAAGCAGCATCGTTTAATTATTAATGTACTTGAACCATCTATTTTTAGCTGAGAATTAATTTCCTAATAGAGTCCTAAATTATGTCCCCAACAATTGAGGAATACACCTATCAGATTTTCTTTAAGCAGTTCCCTGAAGGGGTTTTGCGCATGGATAGCTCTGGTTATATATTAGATATGAATTCTCAGGCTGAGCAATTACTTGGCTGGAATAAAACTGAATTATGTCATAGCCATATGCACGATTATTTATGTCCTCAGGAAAATGAATTTAAACATGGTTTGGAAACCTGCCTTTTTTCAAATACCTTATTAAAGCAACAAATTAGTGAGTTACACTTAGGCAGCAATAACCAAATTCACAAGTTTGAGCAATGGTGGGTAAAAAAAAATGGAATCTATACCAATGTTGATATCAAACTCTTTTTAATTGAAAATATTGATAATAAAACAGAAGTCATTATTCTTTTCACTGACTGCTCCGAACAACGTTTTAGTGAAGCAGAAATCAAACGATTATCTCAGTTTTCAGAGCTTAACCCTGCACCAATTATACAATTTGATGAACATTCCGTTATTTATTATGCCAATCCTGCAATGACCGATCTAATGGTAGAATTTGGTTTTTCTGATATTGGGCTACCCAATATTTTACCCAGCAATTTGCAGCAAATAATCAGCCAGTGTATTAGTAGCAAAAAGACTATTTTAGATATTGAGCAACAATACCAGAATATATGGTTTAACTGGAATTTTCACCTTATTGAAGAAAATGATCTCTCCTTAATCCAAACCTATGGGCTAGATATAACTGATCGTAAAAAAAATGAACAACACTTGCAGGAATTAAAGGAGCTAGCCGAAGAAAATAACCGTCAAAAAAGTACTTTTTTTGCCTGTATGAGTCACGAGCTACGCACACCACTCAATGGTATTATTGGCATGTCTGAGTTAATGCAAGAAACCCAACTCACTGGCATACAATATGATTATGCAGATAAAATGAGTAAATCTGCCAAATCCTTATTGATGATTATTAATGATGTACTGGATATCTCAAAAATCGAAGCAGGAAAATTAGATATTGATCTAACCCAATTTAATATTCATGAATTAATGTACGATACCATCAGTGTTTTAGAATATCAGGCATCACAAAAACACCTTAATCTTGAATTACGCATTGATCCTGATATACCTGAGCTACTTATTGGAGATGGACTACGAATCCGCCAGGTGATACTCAACTTTCTTACCAATGCAGTAAAATTTACTGCCAGCCAGGGCTATATTTTTTTAAATGTATGTAAAAATAGCTCCATTACAAATACAGACAATAATATTGTATTGTTATTTTCTATCGAAGATAATGGGATTGGCATTGCCGAAGATAGGCTAAAAGCTATTTTTAATAAATTTACTCAGGCAGATAAATCTACCACCCGTAACTATGGGGGCACTGGACTGGGCTTATCTATCAGCAAAGAATTAGCAAGGCTTATGCAAGGACAGGTAGGAGTTGAAAGTACTCTGGGAAGGGGGACAAGCTTTTGGTTAGAACTACCACTAGAAATCTCCAGTAAGGGAAAAACCTTTGAGCCCGCTCCTATACTAATAAATAAAAACTGTTTAATTGTTGATAACCAGGCAACAAATAGTAATATTGTTGTTGAACTTTTAAATAAATGGCAAATAAATACAGTATTGGAAGCAGATCCACTACAAGCTCTAAAAATTTCAGAAAAATTTGATATTATTATTCTCTGCAATATAAGTGAAATTGATTTATTGCAGCAATTTACAGCACACAAAAATGACTTTTGTTTAGCCATTTTAAAACCCAGCAATCAACAACATATCAATCAAATGGCTATAGCTGGAATACAAGCCTATCTATTTAAACCTTTTTTAGCCATTAATCTAAAACAATTATTACAGCAGGGACTGCATCAGCAAGTTATAGCAACAGATAAAGATGAGATTTTATCTATCCACTCCATTTATCAGAACAAAAAATCACTTACTATTGATCTTAGCCTACGGGTATTACTGGTTGAAGATAATTTAATTAACCAAAAAATAGCACGGGCAATGATTGAGAAAACTGGTTGCCAGGTTGATGTGGCTAATGATGGGATTGATGCATTAGATCACTGGAGAGAAAAGACCTATGATGTAATTTTTATGGATTGCCTCATGCCTGAAATGGATGGGTTTCAATGTACCAGACAGATCAGAGACATTGAGCAACAAACAGGACGGCACATTGCTATTATTGCACTCACAGCAAATACTGCTGACGAAGAAAAAAAACATACACTAGAAGCTGGAATGGATGATTTTTTATCCAAACCAATACAAAAAAATTTACTAGAAGATATTTTAAATAATATTAAAGTAACTTCTAGTTAACTAAAAAAAGTAGCGATTTATAAATACTCGTTTTTTAATTTTACATAGTTCATTGCAGAATATTTCAGCCAGTTTAATTCTTTTTCTGTTAATTCTCGAATAGGTTTAGCGGGTCTTCCCATCCATAAATAACCACTGGTAACTTTTTTATTTTGCGCCACCAGACTACCTGCTGCAACTAATACATTATCTTCAATAACGGCGCCATCTAATACACTCGATCCCATACCTATCAGGCATTGATTACCAATGCTACATCCATGCAATATTACGCCATGGCCAATAGTTACATTATCACCAATCTGTAAAGGGTATCCTCCTGGAGGCCCTTCAGAGTGTTCATGTGATACATGTAAAATTGAGTTATCCTGAACATTAGAGTTTTCACCAATAGATATAGTATTAACATCCCCTCGTATGGTTACCAGAGGCCAAATAGAGGAATTATCACCAATTTCAACTTGCCCAATTACTTGAGCAGAATCATCAATAAAACAATCTTTACCAATCTGGGGAGCGTGATCTTTGAAGTTTCGGACAGTCATAAGTTACCTAAGAAAAAATTTAATAAGGGTAATTATAAGCTATTTTTGCTTTTTAGAAAAAAATATTTAAACTTTAGCTTGTTTATTTAAACACTTTAATTGGCGAAAATAAAGGGCATGATTTATGCAACAATTTATCTAATTAATTATAAAACGACTATGAATAAACTAAAAATCGCTGCTAACTTATATTTTTAGGTAAAAGATCATGAAAAAAATGGATAAATTAAGGGAAATTTATAATAGTTTTTCTGCTTATGAAAAATATCAATTACAACTCAAACGTAAAATATATGAAAAACAACAAGGTATACGATTTTTAAATCTAGAATCCTATGTCAATCATTTGGCATTAGAGGCAGTTTTTAACCAATCAGAAAGCAATAAAACTGCCTCAAAGCATAACTGTTCAGCCTGATAGCTTGGTTTGTAAATCCTGTTTATGATCAGCAATGGCTAAGTCATAAAGTTTGACATATTCTTTGGCACTTTGTTGCCAGGTAAATTCTTGCTGCATTGCCGTTTGCATAAGTTGCTTCCACAACTTATCTTGCTGATATAAATCCAGAGCCTGGTTAATAGCCTGATTCAGCGTTTCACCTGCGGAATAATCAAATTTTATTCCTGTAGCGGTTTTATTGGCTATATTTTCTTCATTCGCATGATTAACCGTATCAGACAAACCACCGACATTATTAACTATAGGCAAAGTACCATATCGTAGGCTATATAATTGATTTAGGCCACAGGGCTCAAAATGTGAGGGCATTAAAAAAGCATCACTACCCGCTTCTATCTGATGAGAAAGCTCCTCATCATAGCCCGTAAATAAAGCAATTTTATCAGGATGTCTATCAGTCCAGTTTTGTAATTGAGCTTCTAACCAATGATCGCCACTACCCAAAATTACTAGCTGAACGGGTTGAGTCACCATATATGGCAAAGCATTAAGCAATAAATCAATTCCTTTTTGGTCAGTTAATCGAGCGACCAAACCCAGTAAAATAACGGGTTTAGAATTATCATCTAATAATTGAGGCAGATTAAAATGCTCCAACAGAGCCAGTTTGTTTTTTTTCTTTAGGTATAAACTTTTAATACTATATCGCTGTTTAATCATCGGATCTGTCTTTGGATTCCATTGCTCAGTATCAATACCATTTAAAATACCACTGAGTTTGTCTTTTTTGTGGCGTAAAAGATCATCCAGACCAAAACCGTTTTCAATTCCCTGTATTTCTTTTGCATAGCTGGGGCTGACAGTATTTATTCTATCAGAAAAAACTAAACCTGCTTTCATAAAAGAAAACTGCCCATGAAATTCAAGCTCATGTAAACTCCAAAAAGAGGGATCTAAAGATAAATCATTAAAGCACTGTTCAGAAAATAAACCTCTATGCGCCAGATTATGTATAGTGAAAACAGTTGCTGGTCGTTTATTCATTTTACTTTGACGTTGTTCCAACAAAGCGCAACTTAGAGCAGAAGGCCAATCATTTGCATGCAAAACATCAGGACACCACTGGATATCCAGTTTGCTAGTAGAAATATCCGCTGCGATTTGACATAACAATTTAAATCGCCAGGCATTATCGTTCCAGTCATTGCCCATTTCATCTTGATAAGGCGTTCCCGGGCGTTCATATAAATGAGGGTTATCAATCAGATATAACTTGATTTGAGTATCAGGTAGACGCATTTCTAATAAATTGATTTGCACTTTATTCCAGGCAAAACGTGCAATAATTTTAGCCTTATATGGCCTGCTTGCAATATGCCCGGCTCGTTTCTCCTTTCTTCTTTCACGCCCACTATCTCCTGCTTTACGACGTTCCAGCTTATCCAGAACTTGTTTATAGGCAGGCATAATAATGCGAACATCATGACCTAGTTCAGTTAAGGCGATAGGTAAACTAGAAGAAACATCACCCAGGCCACCGGTTTTAATCAGAGGCAGGACTTCGCTGGTGACAAACAAAATTTTATGTGACATGCTTTTACCAATTTTAAAACGGATTTAATTAAACTATTTCAATTGTAATATAAGTGCCCCTAAAGGAGGAAGATCTAATACAATCGACTGTTGCATTCCCATCCAGGGAAATGATTCTGCACTAATATGGGTTCCATTAGAAATATTACTACCCTGATAATAACTAGAATCAGAGTTTAATATCTCCTGATAAACACCTGGTTGTGGTACACCCACCCGATAATGCTTACGGGGAACAGGAGTAAAATTAAGGATAATAAGTAAGTTTTCTGTGGCTGTTTTTCGCTGATAAGAAATAACCGATTGATCGGAATCATTACATTCAATCCAGTTAAACCCCTGTTGTTCAAAATCGAAATAATGTAGCGCAGGCATAGTTACATACAATTTATTTAAATCTGCCACCAGAGTCTGTATTCCCTTATGGTATGGAGACAAAAGCTCATCCCAGCTTAAGCCCTGTTCAACATTCCATTCTGAACGCTGAGCAAATTCGCAGCCCATAAATAATAATTTTTTTCCTGGATAGGTAAACATTAAAGTATATAACAAACGCAGATTAGCAAATTTTTGCCAATCATCACCCGCCATTTTTTCTAACATAGAATATTTGCCATGTACTACTTCATCATGTGAAAAAGGTAATACAAAATTCTCAGTAAAAGCGTATAACATACCAAAAGTCAGCTGGTTATGATGATGTCTACGATGGATAGGATCTTTTTCAAAATAAGATAAAATATCGTGCATCCAGCCCATATTCCATTTCATAGAAAATCCCAATCCACCATCGCCACCGGGTCGTGTAACCTGAGGCCAGGAAGTGGATTCTTCTGCAATAACTAAGGTGCCAGGAAAATTTACATGGGTATGATGATTTAGCTCACGAACAAAATCAATAGCTTCTAAATTTTCATTGCCTCCATGCTGATTGGGGATCCAGTCCCCTTCTTCACGTGAATAGTCCAGATATAACATTGATGCCACAGCATCAACGCGTAAACCATCCAGATGAAGCTCTTTAATCCAGAATAAGGCACTGGAAATAAGAAAGTTTTTAACTTCAAATCGTGAAAAATTAAATATTTTAGTACCCCAGTCTCGGTGCTCACCCTTGCGAGGATCTTCATGCTCATATAAAGCACTGCCATCATAAAATGCCAGACCAAAATCATCTTTGGGAAAATGCGCTGGTACCCAATCCAGTAATACCCCAATCTGGTGTTGATGGCAATAATCAATAAAATAACGAAAATCATCTACTGTGCCAAAACGGCTGGTAGGAGCAAAATACCCAGTGGTTTGATAACCCCAGGAGATATCCAGTGGATGCTCAGTAATGGGCAATAACTCGATATGGGTAAAACCCATGGGTTTTACATATTCAACCAAACGATGAGCAAGCTCACGATAGTTTAAAAATTGATTATTATTATCTCGTTGCCATGATCCCAGATGTAACTCATAAATGGACATCGGCTGGTGTAACCAGTCATTGTTTTTACGCTGCTCTATCCAGCTATCATCCTGCCATAAATAATTATCTTTGGCACAAACAATAGATGCATTATCAGGGCGTTTTTGAAATAATCGACCATAGGGATCGGTCTTCTTTAATAGTGCATGAGTATCACGATTTAGAATTTCGTATTTATAGAGTTCGCCAGCTTGGATATTGGGGATAAATATTTCCCATATACCACTAGAATGTAGCGCACGCATAGGATTACAGCGACCATCCCAATTATTAAAGTCACCAATTACACTTACTCGTCTGGCATTAGGTGCCCAGGTAGCAAATAATACCCCTTCGATACCATCCACAATAACCGAGTTTGCTCC
Organism: Pseudomonadota bacterium; assembly: GCA_045047105.1. GTDB lineage: Bacteria > Pseudomonadota > Gammaproteobacteria > GRL18 > GRL18 > JADGAU01. The sequence continues at coordinate 10,511 of JASFYQ010000117.1, forward strand.
CAAAAATTCATAACAATTTTGATGTTTTCCTTCAGCAAACAGGTGTAAATCAAATTCGCTGGTTTGTTGCCCAAAAGAATAAGCATCATAAATAATGTGTTGATTGCCATATTTATCGGTAATACGTAATAGATAATGTGCAGCAATTTTATTAATTTTTCCTCCCCACTCAAAAATATCAGTACCCGGGATACGCAACATTTCTTCTTGCACATCCTCTAGAATAACCTTTTCTGCCCATGGTAAGAAAACCCGGATAAGTTGTTTTTTTGGTTTTTTCCCAACTCCCTGCTTGCCTAAAACAGCAAACGGATCTCCATGCTTTCCAGCTTGAAGGGATATTAACTTATTACTTAGTTGATGTTTTTTTTCTATGCTAGACATTCACTTTTCTCAATTAAAGGCTCTTTATTAAACGCTGCTAAATTATACAATAATACACAGCAGAGTATAATAAAATAATCTAATTGAGTGATTAAAGTCATGGTTATTTTAGAGCGTATTGTTTACAATTAAAACATGTCTATAATTGAGTAGGTACAATAATATAATGAATTCATCAAATACTATGAATAAAATAACCCGCAATACTCTAGCTCTGATTCTAGCGGGCGGTCAAGGCTCAAGGTTAAAGGAATTAACTCACTGGCGAGCTAAACCAGGAGTTCCCTTTGGTGGAAAATTTCGTATTATCGATTTTCCCCTTTCTAACTGCATTAATTCCTCCATAAAAAAAATATCAGTAATTACTCAATATAAAGCGCATTCATTAATTCGCCACATTCAACAAGGTTGGGGTCATTTTCGTGGTGAATTTGGAGAATATGTTGAGTTATTGCCCGCACAACAAAGATTACAAGAAAGTTGGTATTTAGGAACAGCTGATGCAGTATATCAGAATCTGGATATTCTTCGCTCTCATGCCCCTGAATATGTATTAATTTTAGCCGGTGATCATGTCTATAAAATGGATTATGGCTTGATGCTCGCATCCCATGTTGAAAATAAGGCCGATGTAACCGTTGGTTGTTTTGAAGTTCCTATAGAAGAGGCTAAGAGTTTTGGTGTTATGGATGTTGATAGTAGCCATCGTATTATTGAGTTTGCAGAAAAGCCTGAAAACCCTAAACCCGTATTTGGCAAAAAAAATCGCTCTCTGGCTTCCATGGGGATTTACATTTTTAATACCAGTTTTTTATATGAACAATTAATTAAAGATGCCGATACCCCAGGCTCTACGCGTGATTTTGGCATGGACATAATTCCCTCTCTTATTGAAAAATACCGTGTTTTTGCTTACCCCTTTAGCAATGACACCACCCAGAAAAAACCTTATTGGCGTGACGTAGGCACACTGGACTCCTATTGGAGTGCAAATCAGGAATTAATTGGCGTTTCCCCTGAACTAAACTTATACGATTCCGACTGGAGAATTTGGACTCACCAAGAACAATTGCCTCCTGCAAAATTTGTTTTTGATGATGACGAGCGCCGAGGCATGGCAGTAGATTCAATGGTTTCAGGTGGCTGTATTATTTCTGGTGCTGAAGTTCGACATTCTGTAGTATTTTCCAAGGTACATGTTGAGGAATATGCCCTGATTGAAGATTCCGTAATTTTACCCGACGTAAAAGTAGGGAAAAAATGCATTATCAAACGTGCAATTATTGACAAAGGCTGCGCTATCCCCGATGGTATGGTTATTGGCGTGAACAAAGAACATGATATTGCCCGATTCAGAGTTTCTGAAAAAGGCATAGTTTTAGTGACCCCTGATATGTTACGCCAGGATATACATCAATTCAGGTAAAAATTTAGCAGTTAAAAAGTTTAATTATGAGAAAGAAAAAATCAACAAAACTAGACATCGTATTGTGTTGGCATATGCATCAACCAGAATACCGAGATCGTCTTAATAATGAGTACCAATTACCATGGACATACCTGCATGCGATAAAAGATTATACCGATATGGCAGCTCATATCGAAGAAAATCCAAAAGCGCGAGCAGTAGTTAATTTTACCCCCACATTATTAGAGCAACTGGATGATTATAGCTCCAGATTAGAGCAATTCCTTGGCTCAAAAAATAATAAAGACTGTAGTTGTATTAATGATCCCTTACTAGCAGCTCTTGCCAGTAGCGAGATTCCCAAACAGGCCAAAACTCGATTTAAGTTAATCAGCCAATGCCTTAAGGCCAGTAAAGAACGTTTAATTGATCGCTTTTCAGGCTATCAACATTTAGCAGAAATGGCACAGTGGGCAATTAAGAAGCAATCAATGCTATGTTACCTGAACGATCAATTTATTTATGATCTACTGGTTTGGTATCATCTGGCCTGGATTGGCGAAACCATTAAGCGTAACAATTCAGAGATTAAAGCATTAATTGAAAAACAGCGGAACTTTAATCAAAGCGACCGATTAGTTTTATTAGAAATTATCCGTAATTTAATTTCAGGAATTATTCCACGCTATAAAGTTTTAGCCGAAAAAGGCCAGATAGAATTATCAGTAACACCGTATGCCCACCCGATAATGCCCCTAATGCTAGATTTAAAAAGTACCAGAGATGCCCTGCCAAATGCGCCACTCCCAGAACATAAGGCTTACCCGGGTGGTGAGGAACGTTTACATTGGCATATTACCCATGGGCTGGAAGTTTTTGAGAAACATTTTGGTTTTATTCCTTCTGGTTGCTGGCCTTCCGAAGGTTCGGTCAGCGATCAAAGTCTGGAGTTATTAGCCCAACATAACTTTAACTGGGTTGCCAGCGGCGCTAATGTTTTGCACAATAGTATTAACCGAGCCAATCTGGACGAACAAATCTATGATCATAAAGGCATTCATCGCGTCTATCGTATTAAAGATATTCCCATCTCTCACTTTTTCCGTGACGATGGATTAGCCGATATGATTGGCTTCCAATATTCTAAATGGCATGCAGACGATGCAGTAGCAAATTTTATTGAGAATTTAGAAAATATTTATCAACAAAGAGAAGATCATAAAAATCGTGTGGTATCTATTATTTTAGATGGTGAAAATGCCTGGGAATATTACCCTGAAAATGGTTACTATTTTTTAAATGCTCTTTATGCAAAATTAGCAGAACATCCCTATTTAAATCTCACCACTTTTTCTGATGTGCTGGCACATCATCCTGAACCAGTAGAGCTACCAGGTCTGGTTGCTGGTAGCTGGGTTTATGGAACATTTTCTACCTGGATTGGTGAAAAATCTAAAAACCGTGGCTGGGATATGTTAATTGATGCAAAAATATGCGTTGATAAAGTTTTAGCACAGCAGAACTTAAAACCTAAAAAAATTGCAAAAATTGAACAGCAATTAGCCATCTGTGAAGGTTCTGACTGGTTCTGGTGGTTTGGTGATTATAATACCGCAGACTCTGTTTCCAGCTTTGAAAAATTATTTCGCTTAAATTTATCTATTTTATATCAAATGCTAGAACAATCCGAGCCAGAATATTTATCAAAATCATTTACCTTTGGTGGAGGGGCTCCTGCCGCAGGTGGTGCTATGCGAACCGGTAAGGAATAAAAAATTTAATGAATAAAAATAAAAATAAAAATAAAAACTAATGTATAAAAATAATACTATTTCGGGCTGTTTTTCACAACAACCATCAAAATCTATAATTGATTTAAAATCACATAAGCGACGAGCAGGTATTTTATTACACCCAACCTCGCTACCTGCTGATTTTCATCAAGGCGATATTGGCCCTGCAGCCCATCATTTTATTGATTTTTTATCTGATTGTGGCTTTTCGGTATGGCAAATGCTGCCATTAGGGCCTACTCATGGCAACATGGCATCCCCTTATCAAACCCTGTCTACCCATGCGGGTAGTACCGATCTTATTAGCCCGATATTAATGTCTGACCGAGGCTGGATTGATATCAAACAGTTTAGTCTGGAGCAAAAACAATCCCAACAGTTTCGCTCGATCTGTATTCATCAGTCATATAAAAAGGTGAGCAGTTCAACAACAGACTCTGAGTCTTTGCACAAGGATTATCAATTATTTTTATCTTTTTGTGAACTACACAAAAATTGGTTAGATGATTATGCGTTATTTATAGCCATTCGAGAAGAACATCTATTACAGGGCTGGACACAATGGCCAAAGGGATTACGTAATAGAAAAGCTCGGGCACTGAAAGATTTTTCAGAAAAATTTGCCGATAAAATAAATTGTATTAAGTTTATTCAATTCACTTTTTTTATGCAATGGCAACAATTACGCGATTATGCCCATTCTAAATCCATTGCATTGTTTGGCGATTTACCTATATTTGTAGCCCATGATAGTGCCGATGTATGGGCTAATAGAGAAAGTTTTCATTTAGATGAAGAAGGCAATCCCAGTGTAGTAGCAGGGGTTCCTCCTGATTATTTTTCAGAAACGGGGCAGCTCTGGGGCAACCCATTGTATAACTGGCAGCATATGCAATCGAATAACTTTAGCTGGTGGAAAGATCGCATCCAGTCACAACGTTATTTGTATGATTTAATCCGTATTGATCACTTTCGTGGTTTACAGGCTTATTGGGAAATTCCTGCTGACTCGGAAACGGCCATTAATGGACATTGGGTAGAAGCCCCGGGAAATATGCTATTAGCAGAATTATTTAATACCTTTGATCAGCTGAATTTAATTGCTGAAGATTTAGGGGTTATTACCGACGAAGTTGAAGAGTTACGAGATAAATATCATCTACCCGGCATGAAAATACTGCAATTTGCCTTTAGTTATGATGCCAAAAACCCCTATCTTCCCCACAACCATTGTGAGTGTGGAGTGGTATACACGGGAACCCATGATAACGATACCAGTCTGGCATGGGCAAATAGCCTTAATGAAAATGATATCCGTTATATCCATAGCTATTTTAATTCTACCCTGCCAGTACACGAATTATTAAAATATGCAGCTCTTGCCTCAGTTACCAAGCTTGCTATTTTACCTATGCAGGATTTTTTAAATCTGGGTGATGGCAATCGCATGAATACCCCGGGAACGATTGAAAATAACTGGCAATGGGGCTTTAAGTGGGAGCAGCTTGATGAAAGTACCACAGAGGCTATGAAGCATCTATTAGCATTATATGGCAGAAATTAATTTTATTATTACTGATTAACTCAACTTAATCATTGGATTTAAGTGTATAAATACCCCCCCCAACGCCGTTCAGAATTTTGGGGTGGTATACTAATTCAACGAAGAGCACTAGAAGAAGGTTTACCATATCAAACTTTAGTAACAAGTATTCTTCACAAATATGCCTCTGGCAGTTTATATGACGCCACAGCG